>NZ_VTXG01000012.1:0-126053 GCF_013114515.1 Vibrio sp. AIC-3
GGGTACGAGTCACTGAAAGTATATTCGGAACCGCCGTATGCGACCCACGCTTGTACGGTGGTGTGAGAGGACGGAGGCTGCGAGGCCTCCTCCTACTCGATTTCATGTATTTTCCGGTCGGAATGAGTTAAGTGCAATATTGGTATATTTGATTAGCTAGTAAGCGTTTCTTCAAAGACACCCAATTCACGACCAAGCCAGATCGCTCGTACTGTGTGATCCAAAGTTTCTTCACCGCCAGTTACAGGGTGAATAAGCACCGACATATCACCGCGTTCTTGCTCAAGCCATTCAACAATGCCCGACTCTTTGTTCGCAAAGTGAATCTCAAACATTGGCATCTTATGTGGACCAACCAAACGCTGTATTAATGGGAAAACCTCTAATACATCTTTACGTTCCGCTAAAATTTTCTGACGCAGTGTTTCTGCTTGCTCTGCAAATCGCAGAGGGAAATAGATATGACCGTGGTACATGGCACCATCCTTTAGAATTATGATGTCGCGATTTTATACCTAAACCGCCTTTAATAGCTAAATCTAAATATAATATGCCAGCGCTATCGGTTCTAAACAGAGAAAGCGCCATGGTCTTGTTAACGTCAGGTTCGTTGCCTCCAAGTTAAACCTTAGAGGCCTTTTCCTAACCACAAGCTCGTGTCGAACTATCAGTACAAGTGCTTCTAATCAACTTCATCACAATATTAAACATCACCCCCACCAAAAACAGTGTGATGACAATGCTGGCGCCACTTGGCAAATCGTAATAAGCCGACACTGCTAAGCCCGATAAAATACCGATAGTGCCAATCCCGATACTCGCGATAAAGAAGCGAACGCCTTTATACGCAGCTGCACATAACGCAGGTATCACCAGTAACGCAAACTCCAAATATATCCCAGTCAGCTTTACGGTGATCGGCATCAAAATAGCGAAGATAAGATAAAAGCCACTTCCCTGCATAAATTCAGGCTTTACGCTAATCAACACCAACATCGCGGTCGTGATTATTGCCAATGGCCAGACATCATCCCAGGTAGACCACAATAGCTGCCCGTTGAGAATGCCTTGAATAAAATCGGCGCCATGAGGATCTTTGCTGACCAATAGAATCGCTAATGAAGCCGATACCACAAACAAACTTCCTATCATTGGTTCTAAGTGTTGTTTGTAACGCTTTTCCATTAACGCAATTAATCCGCATAGCAACAATGACATGACCCACGGGCCAATCATCTCTGCAAACCAAGAGCCGCTAAACTGTGCATATCGGCTCAACCAATAGTGACTCAAAGCGGCGCCAAGGGCAGCCACTTGCGCAACAGCGAGATCAATAAAGATGATCTGGCGCTTGAGGACTTGCTCCCCAAGCACAATGTTGCCGACTAATGCAATTAATCCACACAATACCGCAGGTGCCAACCAACCATATTCATTCAACATTATGATCTCGTTGATGTGTCTGGGTTAACGAGCGTTCTAAGCAATTCATCAATGACTTGATCGTACATTTGGTCAAGGCTCTGACCTTCTGTAACCGTCAATGGTAGCTGTATCGTAGGCTTGTTGATTTGCTGGTTAAGCCAATTAGCAGGACGTTGGTCTTGGTGTGATGAATACACAATCGCATCAAACGAAGCAGGATCCAACTTGGTCAATGACTGTAAATGTGACGTAGTCGGTGATATCCCAGGCTTAGGTTCTAAATCAGCAATTTGCGCCATATCTAACCAGTCAAAGAGGTAACGATATGTAGCATGATACCCGACCACTTTTTTACCTTGTAACAGCTCTGCTTTCGTTTCCCACTCTGCCAATTTATTACGCCAGTTGGCACGAAACTTCATGCCATTTCGCATGTAGATATGTGCATTGTCAGGATCAAGCAGTTGTAAACGCTTGGTAACTTCTCTCGATATAGGAATCATATATTCAGCAGCAAACTGAACATGTGGGTTTCCGTGAGCATGGATGTCTCCCATGCTTCGATCGACATGGTCATGGGTATCAAGCATACCTACCATATCGCTCGCGTATAACATGGTGGGCGCGCTATCTTGAACCGCAGGATTACCACTGCGTACTTGCAGCATTGGTAACCAGCCTACTTCTAATTCAGACCCTGAACACATTGCCATATCTGCTTGACGCATTTTGGCAATAAGTGATGGTCTTGCTTGAACATAGTGCGGGTCTTGCTTAGCCGTAGTCGCCGAATAGATGTTGGCATCAGGAGCGTGACTATGAACAAGAGCTTGCCATTCAGGCTCACAAACGAAAATATTCAACGCCATTGTAGACGAAGATGCCATTATAGATGAGGATACAATGGCAACACCTGTTGCCATTGTAAGTAGGAGTTTCCTAGAATGCATGAGCACCGTGCGCCCCAAAGGTCATCACATACTGAAGGGTAAATACGTTATCTGTCTCTTTACTTTGGTTTTCAACGCGAGAGTATTGCGCTCTAACTGTACCAAAATGAGATGAATCCCAAGCGATCATTGCATCTGCTTCTTTGTCGTTCATTGCAGTAAAGTGCATGTGGTCACCATGTGCGTGTCCATCATAGCTTTCTGCTTCACCGTAACGCAGGCCAGCAGACCAGCTTGGGCTAAATCGGTAGACACCCGAGACATAGTAGCCTGCTAGTGTATCTGGTGATTCTGCGTCATTTTTGAATTTGTCATCGACGATGCCATCTAACAACATGTATTCAGCAGCAAGCGTGAAGTTTTGGTATTTGTAGTTACCGTTTGGAGCCCACTTCCATACAAAGTCAGCACCGTATAAGTTTGAGCCCGTTACCGCCGCTCCGTGGCTATGATCGTGGTCATGGTCATGCCCGTGATCATGCTCTCCAAACTCACGAACTTTACCGTTTTCATTTCGTAAGTAGCTCAAACCAAACTGCCAGCTTGATGACTCTGAAAAGTCTTCACCTAGCTTAAGAGTTGTAGTGTAAACACCAACGTCAGAGCCATCATCAACAGACGACATCTTACTACCACTTAGCGCTTCAACACCGAACTTCACATACAGATCTGTAGGAAGAACGATGTTTGCACGAACACCATCATCGTAATAATGAGAGCCTAAAAATGTACGGTAAGCAGCAGGACGCTCAACAAAGCTATCGGTATGCATATGTTGGTTATTTAGGTAGCCGAAATCAGACAAGAAACGACCACCTCGAATGCTTAAACCGTAAGGCATCGTCAGTGTTTCAATGAAAGCTTCTTCGAGCCGTAATTCAGTCTCATCATCGTGAGTTTCAATAACCGTAGTCAAAGAGCCATAAAACTTATCATCGATATTCGCAGACATGTTCAGTTCTGTATGACCAAGACCAAAGCCTTCGCCGCGCTCTGAGTTATTACGTTGACCGTCTTGATAATACCCATCAAGAACGACACCAATTTGAGGGTTCGACAACGTGTCGGCAAAAACAGGGGAAACGAGAATGCTACCAACCGCTAGAGAAATCAATTTTTTATTCACAACTTTTTCCTTTCTAAGATACATCACCAATTAATTTTTTGTTATGTTATAACATTGCAATAAATAGTTGATCGTTGAAATGTAACAAAGTATGAAATAACTCTGATAACAGGGCATTAAATAGGGCAAAAGCCATTAATATTCAACCACATAAACAAAAAAGCAATTGACAAGTGAAAGCGAATAGTAACGGTATTTATCGAAAGACTGATATAAGGAAGGAATGATTCGATGGAACAAAAAACTAGAGTTTGAGTTAACGTTGGCCGCTAAAACAAACTCTAGAGATACTGGTGTCGACTATCGTTTTAAAATCACTACGGGCGTAGCTTTAAAACTCGATCAATGTCTTCCGCAGAGTGGCGCTCTGGTACTTGCTCCCACTCTTCGCCAAATGAACGGTTAACCACTCGGCCGCGTTGGAAGCCTTCGCGCGCTTCTAGTTGCTTCGCCCAGCGCACAACGTTGGTGTATGACTCAACTTGTAGAAACTCGGCCGCATCGTAAATTTTGCCTAGCACAAGGTTGCCATACCAAGGCCAAATCGCGATATCAGCGATGCTTAACTCGTCACCCGCCACAAATGTGTTATTTGCGAGCTGTTTGTCTAACACATCTAGTTGACGCTTAGCTTCCATTGCGAAGCGGTTAATTGGGTACTCTTGCTTTTCATCCGCGTAAGCGTAGAAGTGGCCGAAACCACCGCCTAGGAATGGTGCCGAGCCTTGTGCCCAGAACAACCAGTTAATGGTTTGCGTTCTTGCTGCCCCTTCTTTTGGTAAGAAGTGACCAAATTTTTCTGCTAGATGCATCAAGATAGATGCCGATTCGAATACATTCACGTCTTCGTCACCAGACTTGTCGACAAGTGCTGGTATTTTGGAGTTTGGATTCACGCCAACAAAGCCAGAAGAGAACTGATCAGCCTCACCGATGTTGATTAAGTACGCATCATATTCAGCTTCTTTAACACCCGCCGCTAACAACTCTTCCAGCAAGATAGTGACTTTTTGACCGTTAGGTGTGCCAAGAGAATACAATTGAAAAGCATGGTCACCAACAGGAAGCTCTTTATCAAAGCGAGCTCCAGATTCAGGACTATTGATGTTTGCCCACTTGTTACCACCAGCAGTATCGTTAACCCAAACTTTTGGCGGAGTGTATTGTTCTGACATGATATTTCCTTATTAATATAGGGTCTCACAAACTGATATTAGGTCACATGCCTGCGGTTAAAACCCCTGAATACGATTTATTTTCAAACTGTTAAGCATGGCTTATTCCAGAAAGACATAACCCGCTTAAGCGTTAGTGTGTAGAAGGTAAGTCTGTATTCAAACTTCAATCTAATATCGATAAGTCCACTGCATCATTTAGCAATGATTTTACGAACGACATACCGACAGCTTCAAGAAAGCTGTGATAAAATCGGGATATTACAATTGATAAGGATTTGGCAATGTCTTCTGATTTCACAGGTTCGAGTGCAGCGTATGCTCGCCAAGAGAAAGGCTACCGCGAAAAAGCACTAAAACTGTACCCTTGGGTTTGTGGTAAATGTGCGCGCGAATTTGTTTACTCAAACCTCCGAGAGCTTACCGTTCACCACGTGGATCACGACCATACAAACAACCCTGAAGATGGCAGCAACTGGGAGCTACTGTGCCTGTACTGTCACGATCATGAGCATTCAAAATACACTGACCATGAGCGTTATGGTGTGGATGCAAAAGCGAGTTTAGATGATCATCAGTCAGCGACACACAACCCGTTCGCCGATCTCGCTAAGATGATGAAGAAATAACACACCTTCAGAGTAGTCTTTGGTAGATGGTAACTGCTAGATAATAGATACATAACAAGTAACCCCAGTATGTCACCATACTGGGGTTTCTTTTATCTGCCGTCATAACCAAATAATAGAGTTCAGGTAGGCAGGATCAAAAAAGCCTTCCGAAGAAGGCTTTTTAAGAATCAAATCGAATTATGCTGCCGCTTGCTTGCGAGACTCTTCTACCTTCTTAGCGCGTTGTTTTAGCGTCAATTTATCGCGGTATGCAAACCAAACGTAAGACACAACCACTAAGAAGAACAGGTATGACAATGAGAAAATGAACGGCGATTGAATGATATCGTTCGAGATACCCCAAGAAACACCGATAACAGTCACTGCAATTTTCGCAAAAAAGCCACACATCAATAGCACTAATGCCAACTGTGGGAAACGCGTACTGCGGAATGCAAGCCAGTAGCAACTACCAACTGCTAGAGCCGCAACATAGAAGCCGAATAGGAAAGAGTGAATATGGTCAGCTGCCGCTACACCACCAGAAATTGACATCAATAAAATTAAAAACAGTTTCATAATACTCGCCTCACCATAAGTTGGAAACGCATCCTTTCAAATTTGGAATCTCAGTTTGCATACTATTTTCCCACTTTTTACGGACAACACAACCCCTCCAATCGAACAAAATGTAAGCAAAAGTACTAACAAAAATCACCCTTAACAATTGCTTAACATTCTGTTTTTAATAAAACTCCGTTACTCCTTGTCTCATATGAACAAAGCGCTGTTACGATTTATTTTGTTACACAAATTTAACCTTGGAAATTAATTAAAATTATTTGTAACTCTGTGATATCCGCACGCAATACGCGTCTATTCAAAAACCATCACCTCAAAATCCCTGAAATAATAAGAAGACAGAGCGAAAAAGAACAAAATAGAGAGGTGTTAAAAACATTTCAAAAACCAATGAAAAACAACTTATTAACAAATTGAATTTAATTTACCAAAAATGGAAAAAGAGATTCCAATCACATTTTAATTGGTTATAATCCGCGCTCTTTTGCGCTATCTGTTGATAAACGCAAACTAATTTTGAAGAAACAATCACAATAACCCGTCTTTAGTTAAGTGGCTCTCCACTAACCGATGACAAAACTGAGAATAAAAATGAGCAAGATTGATAAAGCAACACGTATCCTGCTAGCAGGCTTCTGTATCAACCTTTGTCTTGGCATCCTGTATGCTTGGAGTGTATTTAACAAAGCGCTAGTAACTGAAGCTGGTTGGAGTGCTGCTGAAGCATCTTCACCTTACGCTATTGCAACTATCACATTCTCTGTTTGTCTTCTTGTTGCGGGCATCCTACAAGACCGTATGGGTCCACGTAAGATCCTTATCCTAGGTACAGCGCTTACAGGCCTAGGTATGATTGCTTCTGGTTTCGCTACAACGCCTATGATGCTGAACATCACGTTCGGTATTATAACAGGTGCAGGTATCGGCTTCGGTTACGCATGTCTGTCTCCATCAGCAATGAAGTGGTTCCACTCTTCTAAGAAAGGTATGGTTAACGGTCTTATCGCAGCAGGCTTCGGTCTTGCGGCTATTTACCTAGCACCAGTAACTTCTGCGCTAATCGACAGCATGGGTATCCAAACTAGCTTTATGATTCTTGGTGTTGGTGTACTTGCAATCGCAGTACCTCTAGCAGCAACAATCAACAACCCACCAGCGGATTACACGCCAGCTGAGCCTAAAGTAAAAGCAGGCCAAGCTCCTAAAGCGGTTAAGAAGACTGAAGACCTAACTTGGAAAGTAATGCTGAAGACTCCTCAGTTCTACTCTCTATGGATCATGTACGCATTCGCTGCATCTGTTGGTCTAATGATCATCGGTAACATCACTACAATTGCTAGCGTTCAAGCTAACCTGCCAAACGCAGTTTACCTAGCGTCTATCCTTGCAGTATTCAACTCAGGCGGCCGTGTTGCTGCGGGTATGCTTGCAGATAAAATCGGTGGCGTACGTACTCTACTTCTAGCGTTCATCCTTCAAGGCGCGAACATGGCTCTATTCGCTACGTTCAACTCTGAATTCACGCTAATCATTGGTACGGCTATCGCAGCAGTTGGTTACGGTACGCTTCTAGCAGTATTCCCAACACTAACTGCTGAGTTCTACGGCCTGAAAAACTACGGTACTAACTACGGCGTGCTTTACACGGCATGGGGTATCGGCGGCGCTATCGGTGCAGCAGTTGTTGGCTTCTCAATGTCAAACGGCGAAGGTTACGGCCTAGCTTACACAATCTCTGCAGTTATGATGGCAGTGTGTATTTTTCTAGCAATCATCACTAAACCAATCTCTGAAGCTAAAGTTGCTGAACTAAAAGCATCACAAGCTTAATCAACAGAAAAGATTGAATTTGTTACTGAAGAGCTTAACCTTAGGGTTAGGCTCTTTTTGTATCAAGCGACTTCTCCATTGACGACCGAAACCACTCTTCAGCTCTCCCCCACTTATTATCTCGACAACTTCAATCGACTGGTTGAACACGCTCAAACGCTCTACCCCGATCTTCTGAGTGATGATGAATGTTGTTGGTTGTCCGCATACAAACGTCTTTCTGTTTCAAGCCAATGCCTAATGGTTCGTTTGCTTTCTCGTAAAGGCCGTTGGTTTCGCAGCGATAAACTCAACTATGTTGAGATCCCAGATCTAAAGACCGTACTGCAAGAGCTAAACAGCTCAGGCTTCATTGGATTGAGTCATCCCGAAGAACAGCATGACCTCGCCATTAGTGAGGTCGAGCTCGGGTTGCACTTGCTCACCAAACCAGAGCTGTTGAGTGTATTCCCCGCCCTTAAGAGCCATAGAAATGCCAAGAAAGACGAGCTGTTGTTACGGCTTGATCAGCAACCTTTTGATCAATTTCAAAACCTCTCTTTCGACTGTATTTACGTCATCGAATCTCAAGTGATTGATGTATTACTGTTGCTGTTCTTTGCCAACACCTATCAAGACTTAAGTCAGTTCGTGTTAAGCGACCTTGGGCTAAACACCTTTGAGAACTACCCATTAAGCAAGCAACGCCGCTTCTTCACCTCTAGGGATCAGCTCAATCAATTAATCCAGATGCGCGATATTCAACGCTTGTATTCAGAAGGTGACCGCAAAGATGGCGAGTTTCTGGAACTGATTTTAAATGCGATTCCTGAAGAATCAGAACACAGAAGTATTGCCAGAAAACGATCGCGTTTGATCAATGATGTTGCTCGCGATCTTGAAAGGCTTAATCTAAACGACCAAGCAATCTTTTGGTTCAGACAATCTACACTTCCTCCGAGCAGAGAACGACTTGCACGCATCTATGATAAGCAAGGTACGCTAGACTTAATGTGTGACATTGTCACGCAAATGAAAGCTACTCCATCGGATGTGTCAGAGTTGGAAGTCGCTATTAAGCTTGAAGACCGGCTGCTACGGAAACAGGGGCACAAAGTTTCACGAACCATAAAGCCGAGCTGCAAAGAGTTAAAACTGGAATTAGACCTCAGCCAAACTCGAGTCGAGCTTGCGGTAAAGCAGCATTTTGAGAACCAAGGTTGGGACGTCTATTTTTCAGAAAACAGTTTTCTGTGTGGCTTGTTTGGTTTGGCTTTCTGGGATGTCATTTTCGCAGACGTTGAAGGCGCCTTTATCAATCGTTACCAACATCGACCATTGGATCTGTACCATTCAGATTTCGTAGACAAGCGAGCCGAACAGATTGAAGCCGTGTTTCAGACGATATCCAAACATGGGCTGAACCATTTTCTTGATACTTACGATGAAAAGCAAGGTATCGCGAACCCCTTTGTTCATTGGAATTATTTTCCTAAGTCACTCATCGAACATGGTATGGCTTCAATTCCAAATGCCTTGGTTGTAGACCTCTTCAAAGTGATATTGAGTGACTTAAAGCTATTTAGAACTGGGATGCCGGATTTGATTGCGTTCAAGGGCGATGAGTTTCATTGGATTGAAGTCAAAGGCCCTGGCGATAAACTGCAAGACAACCAGTGGCGCTGGATCAAAGAGTTTGAGCGATTGTCTGTCCCCTTCTCTGTTTGTTACGTCAATCAATGAGTCTTAGCTCTTAACTCTTAACTCTTAACTCTTAACTCTTAACTCTTAACTCTTAACTGCTAGCTTTTAGCTCTTGGGACTTAAATCTAGCTAAGTCTAAACACCAATTTCTGAGCACTAGCGAGTGACGCGCATCGACAAGTCACTCGTCCCATCAAGATCTTGTCTACAAAATTGTTAGAACATGAGCATTTTCAATCATTTTCGATATAATTATAGAAAATGTCTAATATTTAAATACGTATGAATTTGAAAAAACTCTTCATTTTAGCTTTTGTTAGCGTCTTCTCAGGTTGTGCCGTCTACGCGGGTTTAAACTTCGACGAACTGTTTGGTGAACAACAAGTACGCGATCGCCAAGCACCTATTCTTTCAGCTCAAGCGCAGCACTTCATTGACGAAGTAAAGCCCATCATTGATAACCGATGCGTGGTTTGCCACGCTTGTTATGATGCCCCTTGCCAACTCAAAATGTCTTCAGTGGAAGGTATAGACCGAGGTGCGAGCAAAGCACTCGTTTATCAAGGTACTCGCTTAACCGCATCTGCCCCTACTCGCTTATTTGAAGATGCATTAACTACGCAAGAATGGCGTGAGGCGGATTTTCACCCTGTACTTAACGAACGTATCCAGAACCCAACCGCCAACCTCGATGCTGGGCTTGTTTCTCGTATGCTGAAGCAAAAAGAAAACCACCCTCTTCCTGATCAAACGCAGCTCGAAGGCTTTGATTTCTCAATAGACCGTGACCAACAGTGCCCAACCATTGAGGAGTATGCCAAATATGAAAAAGATTACCCAACTTGGGGAATGCCTTATGGGATGCCAAACTTAGACAAAACCGAATACGCGACTTTAATGAGTTGGTTGAAAAATGGCGCGTTAATGAACGACCACATTCCATTGACTGATGCAGAACAAGAGCTCGTTAATGTCTACGAAAGCTTTTTAAACAAGAGCGACAATAAGAGTCAACTTTCAGCACGTTATATCTACGAGCACCTGTTTTTATCTCATGTCTATTTTTCTGATTTAGCTCAACCAACGCGTTTCTTTACTGTTGTTCGCTCTGCAACACCACCAGGTGAAGCGGTACAGCGCATCACGACTCGTCGCCCTTATGACGATCCAAAAGTAGACCGTGTTTACTACCGTCTGATTCCAGAACAAGGCACTATCGTCAACAAAACGCACATGCCTTTCGCACTTAATAAAGAGCGTCTACAAAAGTGGAACACCTGGTTTGTCGACGTAAATTACGAAGTAAAACAACTACCTAGTTACGACATCGATGTTTCAGCTAACCCAATGACTTCGTTTGAAGCACTGCCAGTAAACTCGCGCTTCAACTTCATGTTAGATAATGCGCAGAATACCATTATGGCCTTTATCAAAGGGCCGGTGTGTCGTGGTCAGCTTGCATTAAATGTCATTAATGACCGTTTTTGGGTCTTCTTTGCTGATCCTGAAAAAGCGGATCTACCAGAGATAAACACCTTCTTTAAGAACCAAGAAAAAAACTTAAAGCTACCAAGTGAGCTCAGCAGTAATACACTCCCAATAACTAGCTGGATACACTACTCAAAACAACAAGCACGATACCTCGATGCCAAATCAAATTTCACGAATCAATGGTTTAAGAATAGTGAACACCTAAATACCGATCTCATTTGGGACGGAAATGGCACCAACCCAAATGCAGCATTAACGATCTTCAGACACTTTGATAGTGCCTCTGTTGTCCAAGGTCTGGTTGGCCCTCAACCTAAAACTGCATGGATTCTTGATTATGCTCTTCTAGAGCGTATTCATTATCTTCTCGTTGCAGGCTTCGATGTTTACGGCAACTTTGGCCACCAGCTGATTACACGCATGTTCATGGACTTCTTGCGTCTTGAAGGTGAGAGTAACTTCTTAAGCCTTCTTCCTAAAGACGTTCGTCACATTGAACACTCTAGTTGGTACCAGAACCAAAGCGCACAACTGAGTGACTATTTGCAGCGAAACATTGCACCTTTTGATCAGCCGACCAGCGTGGTTTACAAAACGGCGGATCCGAAACACGAACTGCTTGATATGATCAAAGATAAGCTCGCACCTGTTCTCGATAATCGCTTTGAGATTGTTGAAACAGGTTTTGGTAGGAAGAATGAAGCACTGCTTAACCAAGTGAATTTGATAAAGGGCGAAGGCCTGCGTCATGTGCCTCAATTAGTGATGATCATGATTGAAGGCGAAAACGGCGAAGAGCAACTGTTCACCATGATTCACAATAACGCGCACAGCAACATTTCTAGCTTGTTTAATGAAGAAGGTAACCGTGATTACGCCAATGATGACCTTACCCTCGTACGAGGCGTTGTCGGTAGCTACCCTGCGGCTTACCTATCATTAACCGAGAGCGAGATTCCTACTCTGGTTAAAACGCTGCAAAACTTAAGCACTGAAGAAGACTACGTGGCGCTGCTGGATAAGTTTGCGGTACGACGCAGTTCTAGCGAGTTCTGGCCATTCAGTGATCGCGTGCATCGTTGGTATCAACAAGACCAACCGATCGAGTTCGGATTGTTGGATTACAACCGCTTCGAGAACCGTTAGTTTTCACTCATAAAGCATAAAAGCAAAAATCCTCTGTCTTGGTAGAGGATTTTTTGTATATGAGAAAGTATCTTAAGTGCTATTGAGAAGCGACGAGTTCTCTATATTGAATCCGATGCTTCCGGTTGGTGTAGCTCATCAAAAAACGCACGCGCGGCGGGGGAAAGGGAATCTACAGGTTGCTTCAACACCACATAAAACTGACTCTTAAGGCTCCACTTCTCGGGCTGAAGCGGAATCAAGGCTTGGTCATAATGGCCACGGTCGATTAAATGAGACGGTAAAAAACTCAGGTGTGTGCCCGCCAAGGTTAAAATTACACCCGACTCGACATGCCAGCCATCAAAAGGCTTTACGGAATCGTACTGCTCAATATTCAGTAATCGGAACATCTCATCTTTGGCATAGCCGCCCATGTTGATACGACAGCCATCCAATGAGAAATCCTTGTCCATGATCTTCTCAGCCAGATCCTTACGCGCGTACAGATAACTGTGCTCTTCAAACAGTGGGTATTTATGTTGAAACGCTGATTTTTGATGTGACCCTAGAACCACTATCATCATATCAATCTGGCTCTTTGCTAACTTCTCATTCAACTGGGTGAAATCCCCGACATCAACACTCACCTCTACACTGTTACTGCGTTGGTAAAACGTCTCGATCGCTTTGGGAAGTGGGTTATAAGGCAAAGTGACGGTGTTATCCAAACATCCAATTCGCACATGCCCAGAGAGTTCCGTCTGTACACCTCGTAACTTATAAGCGAAGTCGGTTAAGGTCGATTTTAGTTGGTTCGCATATTTATACACTTGCTCACCTTCATGAGTCAGCTTAAAACCACGTCGACCACGTTGGCATAATGTTAATTCTAAGCTTTTTTCCAAGGCAATAAGCTGATTACTCAGCACTGGTTGACTAATCCCAGTGCTTGCTACCGCCTGATTGATGCCTCCTTGCTCAACAATTTCACAAAAAAGCTCTAATCTACGTAGGTCTCTTTTATCTAACTTATTGTTTGGATTCACTTTGCCACTCACATTTGTTTTTTGTTATGTTTACATCTGATTATATTCATTTATTAATAATAAATACATCAGTATGCTTTATTCACACTTATGGAATAACAATGCATGGATGGCACTATGGCGGCAGAAGCTTACGTGAATAAACCCGAAGCAACACACAGCCACAAAAAGATAGATGACTTCGAGTTGGAACCCGTTCCCGAGAAGGCCAAACGATCTTGGTGGGTCATCAGCCTTATTTGGTTGGCAATCGGCATCGACATTTCGGGACTGTTTCTCGGCTCGATTCTAAGCAGCGGTATTGGTTTTGAAGACGCACTGCTTGCCACGTTTATTGGTTCAGGCTTATTGGCGATCATCGCGATGCTGTGTGCCAACATTGGCTTTCAAGCTGGCGTGTCTACCCCGCTGGTGAGCAGCGCGGTATTTGGCCGTAACGGCGGTAAAATTCTTGGCTTCATCAACGGCATCTCATTAGTCGGCTGGTTCGCATTCCAGGCTGATTTCTTCGCTTTCATCATGGTCGATGCACTGGCGAAATACGACATCATAATTTCACACCTCACCGCTCTTATTGGCGGCAGTGTGTTAATGATGATGACGGCTATCTATGGCGTTCGTGCTTTAGGCAAACTCAGTACCTATTCTGTTCCATTGATGGTGACGTTGATTACCATCGGTTTGTTTATGGCTGCTGATTATCAAGGTGGCGCAGCGCCATCGATTGAAGATCCTTTGACGCTTGGCCAAGCCATCTCTTTTGTTATGTCTATCTGGATTCTAGCTGCGGTTGCTGCACCTGATATTGCTCGCTACGCCAAAACACGCCGTGATGCGATTTTAGGAGCGGGTATCGGTTTCCTCGTCGGCAACAGTGCCATCATTCTTATCGCATTGATCTTGACCAAAATGACCGGCACCGACGACCTAGTTGAGGTCTTCTTCACCTTAGGTTTAGGCATGGCAGCTATCATCGTGCTGGTGTTCGCACAATGGACGACCAACAGTAGCAACCTGACCTCTGGCGGCTTATGCATGTCGATGGTTCTACCTAAGATTCCGCGCCCTGTTCTGGTTGTGATCATGACCATCGTCGGCATTGGTATCGCTCAACTCGGCATGGTGAACAAGTTTACCGACTTCTTAATGCTACTCAGCGTAACCATTGCGCCTGCTGCGGGTGTCTACATCGTTCAATATTATGTTTTAGATTCGACAAAAATGAGCTTTGAGAACATCCAACAAGTTCCAGCTTGGATGTTTAAAGGCTTGGCTTCTTGGGCATTTGGTACTGCATTCAGCGCTTGTACTGCACCAGAGTTTTTCAACCTGTTTTCGTTCACCAGCATCTCGGCGTTAGACGGCATTCTTGCCGCTGGTGTGATTTACCTCGCCCTAATGAAGCTTTCTCCTTCAACTGATAAGGAATAGTAGTTGTGATTATTACTGAACAAATGATTGATGATATCGCGCTGGGTGCGACGGTATTAGGTACTGGCGGCGGCGGTGACCCATACAGCGGTGCCTTGATGGCGAAAGTAGCCATTGCAACGGCAAAGCACCCTGTACGCATGATTCCTTTAGAAGACGTGCAAGACGATTGGATGACAGTGCCCTCTTCAATGATTGGCGCACCAACCGTCGCAGTAGAGAAACTCAATTCGAAAGATCAAATGTTGATTGCTTTCGAAGCGATGGAAAAAGCGCTCGGCACTGAAGTGGCGGCAACGTTTCCTATCGAAGTAGGCGGCTTCAATTCATTGATTCCAATTCTCGTTGCAGCACAAAAGAGCATTCCTGTGATCGATTGTGATGCGATGGGACGTGCGTTCCCAGAAGCTCAGATGGTGACCTTCTTTCTTGATGGTCTCCCTTCTGCACCAAACACATTGGCCGATGAGCGTGGCAATGTCGTCACACTTTACCCAATTGACGGTATTTGGTCTGAAAAGTTTGCGAGACCAATTACCGAACAGATGGGTGGCTCTGCAGCAATGTGCGATTACCCAATGAACGGTAAGAACCTAAAACGCAGCGCACTGCCCGCAACACTGACCCAAGCGATGAAAATTGGTGAAGCGATTAGAATGGCGAACGACAACAATCAGAGTGGCACACAGGCCGTCTTAGACATTGTCGGCGGTCATACCATCATCAGTGGCAAGATTGTAGATATTCAACGTGAAACTGATGGTGGCTTTGCAACAGGTGGTGTCGTGATTGAAAAGTTGGCTCAGTTTGAAGATACCGGCGTCGATAACGTGTTTGTGCAGTTCCAAAACGAATTACTTCTCGCGCACAAAGGTACAAGCCGCGCAGACATGAACCAAGATAACCTGCTGGCATCAACACCGGATCTTATTTCGATCTTGGATCATGAAACCGGCAAGCCAATCACAACCGAACAACTTCGTTACGGGCAGCGCATTGACCTTATCGCCTACCCTTGCGACCCAAAATGGCGCACTGACAAAGGTATTGAAGTCGCGGGCCCGGGTTACTTTGGCTACACCGTCGAGTATCAAACCATTGAACAACTAAAGTCTACATTGAAGAGGTAGTAGCATGACAAACATTACGCTTGATTACTGCCGTTTGGGCATTGACGTAGGTGGCACCAATACCGACGGTGTGCTGCTCGACGCAGACTTGAATGTGATTGCCAAAGTAAAAACCGCAACCACACATGACATTTCAACAGGTATTGATAACGCGATTGCTGCGCTATTAAGCCAAGCAAACATTGATGGTCAGCAAGTGAAACATGCGATGCTTGGCACGACTCAATGCACCAACGCAATCGTTGAACGAAAAGGCTTAGATAGAGTCGGGATGATTCGTTTAGCGCTTCCAAGTGGTGATAGCGTCCCGCCCCTTTGTGGTTGGAGCAAAGCGTGGCAAAACTTGCTTGGTGAACACTTCTACCAAGCGCACGGCGGCTATGAATACGACGGCCAGTTGATCGCCGACATTCAAGAGTCTGAGATCCGCGAGCTTTGCCAGAAAATGAAAGGCCAAGTGGATTCCATTGCTATCTGCGGAGTGTTCTCTCCCGTCAACGGCGACCAGGAGCTTCAAGCAGCAGAATGGATTCGACAAGAACTTCCGGGCGTGAACCTATCGTTATCCCATAAAGTGGGCAGTTTAGGGCTTTTAGAGCGTGAGAACGCCACTATCCTCAATGCGGCTCTGCAAGGGACAGCAAAACGATTCGTTGACGGCTTTTGCAGTGCACTCATCAATCATGAAATCCACACCACGCCTTATTTCGGTCAGAACGACGGAACACTGATGTCACAGCAGTTCGCATTGATGTACCCGATTCTTACCGTGGCTTGTGGGCCAACAAACTCGATTCGTGGAGCGAGTCACTTAACTAAGTTAAAAGACGCGATTGTGGTCGATGTGGGCGGCACTACGTCTGATATCGGCGTACTGACTCACGGCTACCCAAGAGAATCGAGCTTAGCAGTAGAAATCGGTGAAGTGAGAACCAACTTCCGTATGCCTGATATTTTGGCGTTAGCCATTGGTGGTGGTACCAAGGTTCGCTTTGAACAGCAGCGTATAGAGCTAGGCCCAGAAAGTGTTGGCCATACCTTGACGCAAACGGCGCGTAGCTTTGGTGGTGATGAACTTACGCTCACCGATATTGCACTCAAAACAGGACAAATGCAGTGGCAGGCAGAACATCAACTGAGTGATGAGATTGGTGTTTCAGCCGAACAAGCAAGCAAGATTTATCAACAAATGGTCACGGATGTTGAAGAAGGCATCGATAAGATGAAGACCTCTGCGGCGAGTGTACCCGTAATCATGGTTGGTGGTGGTAGTGCCCTATTCCCAGATCATTTTGAAGGTGTGAGCCAAGTGGTTCGTCCTGAGCACTTTGAAGTGGCTAATGCGATTGGTGTTGCGTTGGGTGAAATATCAGGTCAATTCGATAAGATCGTACCGATTGACCCAGCATCACGTGAAGAGACCTTAAAGGGCTTGGAAGCGCAATCAAAGCAACTGGCGATTGAAGCTGGCGCATGCAGCGATAATGTCGCGATCATTGAACGCAGCGAGATTCCATTAAGCTACCTACAAGGCAATATGGTTCACGTTAAGATCAAAGCTGCTGGACATATCAAGATGGCTTAGAGCCGTTCCTTGAAAGCCTTACTTAGATTCTTATTCGACAATAAAAAAGCAGGTCACTTCTTCATATTAAAACGGAGAAATAGCCTGCTTTTTGTTTTCTGTTCTTATTTTGGGGCTTTCCGCCCAATAGCCACTCTATAGTTGCTCTCGGAGCGCTGCTAACGAGTCTTTCACCAATTCAGGTAATGAGTCTGCATTATCGCGATATTGAAGTAATGGATCCTCGCTCGCTTCAATGCTCTGGCATAAAGCAAACAGTGCAGATAATCCTAGGCTGCCGGCAGACCCTTTCAGTTTATGAGCTAAAGACTTAATTTCACGAGCGTTGTCAGCGGCACTTGCCACAATCAGTTCATCGAGAGTGACTTGGCTGCTTTGGTCAAACAACCCAACAATCTGCACTATTTTTTCTCGACCGAGAATGGCCAAGTCGTCTTTGATAATCTTAGGGTTAATCATCTGCACAATCGGTTCTCCTTGATTATGTTCCGCGTCTTGGTTTGCTCGTTGTGTCGAGCTTGCAAATGCCAATGCTGATAAGTCTAGCTCGGTTTCCTGAGGTTTAGAGTTTAGCTGACAGCAAACAGCATCTGACGGATCCGGCTGAGGCAGCAACAGCGTGTGACCGTCCAACTGCTCAACAATCAATTCCGATAATGCTTCCTTCTCTAACGGCTTAGGTAAGAATCCATCAAAGCCAGACGACAAATAGCTTTCCACTTCTTCGTTAAACACATGAGCCGATACTGCGATCATTGGGGGTACTTTTCGAATTACGTCTTCTTCACTTTTATGCTGAAGCGCATCGTCTTTGAGTTGTTGAATTAACTCGACGCCATCGCAGTCGGGTAAGTTAATGTCCACCAGCGCAATATCGAACTCTTGCTCACTGAATATGGCTCTCGCTTCTTGTCCGGTTGTCGCAATCACAACCTCGTGCCCCAAGTTATGCAAGAAGCCTTCAGCAACGATGCAGTTTACGGGGTTATCTTCAATCAGAAGTACTTTAGCTCGAATACACGCTTCAATGACCGGTACTTTCGTTTCTATCTTCTCACCGGCTTCAAGTGGCAGTGAGAACCAAAACTGGCTACCCTCGCCTTCTTCAGAATGAACGCCAATATCCCCGTTCATTGCCAACATGATGCTTTTACTGATCGCTAATCCAAGCCCTGTGCCGCCGGTTTTGTTGCGACCGCTATCGGTTTGGGTAAAGGCATCAAACAGACAAGCTTGTTCGCTAGCATCAATACCGACACCTGTATCTGACACTTCAAACATCACTCGATTTTCATCTTCGATATCTAAGCTGATAAAGATATCGACCGAGCCACTTTCCGTAAACTTAATCGCGTTACCGACCAAATTATTCAAGATTTGGCTGATTCGCGTTACGTCACCACGCCAATAGCGTTGCACATCACTTTCAATATGGAAATCAAAGTTCAGCTTCTTCTCAGCGGCACGCCCTTCCATCAATTGGTAGGTATCTTGAACCATCTGATGAAGATCAAACGAAGCAGTGCGGATTTCTAAATGCCCTGCTTCAATCTTTGAGTAATCCAACACGTCATTCAAAATCGCGAGTAGGTTCTTACCGCTGCGGTTAATGATGTCTGCATAGCCGGATTGCAGCGGGTCTAACCCGGTATCTTTGAGCAATCTTGCAGTACCTAATACACCGTTCATCGGCGTTCGTATTTCATGACTCATCGTCGCAAGGAAAGCGGATTTTGCGCGGCTTGCTTGTTCTGCGGCGTTACGAGCCTTAGCGTGGTTCCCTACCTCGATGTTCAGCTTCTCATTGGTCTTTTGCAGCTGGTAGGTTCGGTCTGTGACCAACTCTTCTAAGTGTTCTTTGTGCTCTTCAAGTTCGCGTTTCGCCTTTGCTTCACCCACCGCAACCACTTGTAGCGCCTGCGCGGTGTTTCTGGCAGTGATGATCGCCTCGCCCATATGAGCCAGCTCATCATTACCCTTTACCGAGATATCAATATTCAGGCGACCTTGTGCGATAGACATCAAGGCCGATGAGTATTCAGTAAGACGTTTAACAACCGAGATATACACCACTCGCCACACGATAAATGCAACGATAACCAAACCAATAACCGAAATCACAGACAGTGACCATTGAGCCAAATTCAACGTGCTGGTCAGCTCATCAACCGCTTTTTTGGTACTGCGGTTTGAATCATCAACCAGTTGGTTAACCGTTGTATTCAGCTGAGAGAACAGCTCCAACGTATTTTGCATCAGAAACTCTGACTTTTTGGTGTTCTCATATTGTTCTAATGAAATATCGAACACGACTTGGCGTTTTCTGAGCTCTTCTAGAAGCTGAGACATCTGCGCTGAACGAGTAGGATCTTCGACCGCTTTAACGCGGCGCGCCATGATTCTTAGGTTGGATTCAAATTCTGATTGGATTTGATGAATACGCTCTACGTTGGTAACGGTTTGCGTTTCTTCAATTTGGTTAAGCATTTTGAACGCCAGCAAATGCAATTCGTGTAGGCGCTCAGACAAATCAAGGTCAACCTCTACAAGCGCATCTAAGGCTTGGTAGGCTTTATCCGTTTCTTTGGTTTCTAGCAGGTCATAGATATGCGTGACGTTAGCAACCGCAATGGTAGCCGTGTTCAAAACTTGGGTTCGCGTCAACTGCTCTAGCTCTTCGGCCAATAGGCGCATCTCTTCGACACGAGACGACAACTCTTTGCTTAACCAAAGCTTACGCTCAACCGACACACCCAACTCAGCCAGTGTGTTAATAACGCTTTGAACATTGTTTTCGAGTTTATTGAGGAGCTGAGAATCGAAACTGTCGACACCAAGCTCTTTGATATGTTGAAGAAGCGACTCAAGTTGGTCAAACAGTACGGTGCCAGCCTCTTTTCTTTCGGCCTCGTTTCTCGCATTAGAAAGTGTTTGTACTGACGAAATAATACGGTTACTCAACTCAGAAACCTGACGAGCTTCGATCATGGCAGGAAGCGCCGAATCAACGACGTTTCTTTCCGTTTTGGCTACAAAGCTAAAACCAGAAACACCGATCAATGCAGACAATAGAACCAACAGTGCCATCACTAAGAATGAGGCCAGCAGCTTGCGTCCAATACTCGCTGAAGCTAACAACATAAACTCTAAACCTTAAAACGTTCTTCTTTACCCATGCAGAATACGCTATATTTTGCAGTGTTTCTTATCTAAAACCAACAAAACGGCAATTCATGCTATCTAGACCTTTCGCTTCAATAATTCTTCTCTCACTACTGGCCTCAATAACTACTGTCGCAGGTGCTAGTGAGCCTTTGAGCCCAATAAAGCCCGCCAATGCCACATCACAAAAAGAGAAAATCTGTGCCATTTATCCGCACCTCAAAGACTCTTATTGGTTGTCGGTAAACTATGGAATGATCTCTGAAGCAGAAAAGCAGCAAGTTGAGCTAAGAGTATTGGAAGCTGGCGGTTACCCCAACGTGGCCAAACAAGCCTCGCAACTGGTGCTTTGCACGCAATGGGGAGCCGATGCCATTATTTTAGGTACGGTTTCACCCGATGCGTATCATGACAATCTCAGCGATTGGGTTGGCTCGACGCCTGTGTTTGCTACGGTAAATGAGTTAACCGTCAATGAAGAACAACAGAAGGTATTAAAAGGTACGGTCGGTGTCGATTGGTACCAAATGGGATACCAAGTCGGAGATTTTTTGTCGAAACGACACCCGAAAGGATCAGGCGAAACACCTATCGCCCTGTTACTTGGTCCACAAGCAAGTGGCGGCACTAAGCCTGTAGCACTGGGGTTTTATGATGCGATCAAGTCGAGTGATATCAAAATTGCGATCAGCTATTGGGCAGATAACGATAAAGAACTTCAAAGAAATCTAGTACAGCAGGTGATAGAAGAACCTGATATCCAATATATAGTCGGAAGTGCCGTCGCGATTGAAGCAGCGATCAGTGAGCTACGAGCGGCCGATAAAACCGAAGATATTGGGTTAATCTCAAGTTACCTAAGTCACGGAACCTACCGTGGTTTACTCCGTAACAAGGTACTTTTTGCGCCAACAGATAAAATGGTTGAGCAAGGTCGCTTGTCGGTAAAACAAGCCACGAGTTACTTACGCGGTCAACCTTACGAGCAACACAGCGCACCGATTATCGAAGCGCTGACACCTGCAACTCTCAAAGATCAAATTATCGCCGACTCATTGTCACCTTCTGAGTTTCGTCCGGTATTCAGTGTGAATCCATAGTGCTATATTGGCTGAAGAACTCAAAACAATAAAAACGAAACAACAATTTAGGGAACATTCATGCAAAAAACAACGCGCACTATGCCAACACACAAGCATATCGCTTTGGTCGCTCATGACCACTTCAAACCTGAGCTACTAAGATGGGTCAAAGAGAACAAAGAAAAACTACAAAAGCACTTCCTTTACGCAACGGGCACGACTGGTTCTCTACTCAGTAAAGAGACAGGCTTAGCAATCAAGAGCATGATCAGCGGCCCAATGGGCGGCGACCAACAACTTGGCGCGCTTATCTCTGAAGGCAAAATCGATATGCTGATTTTCTTCTGGGATCCGCTTAATGCTGTACCACACGACCCAGACGTAAAAGCACTGCTTCGTATCGCAAGTGTTTGGAACATTCCTGTAGCAACTAACCGCGCTACCGCTAACTTCCTGTTTAACTCTTCATTGCTTGAAGAAGAAGTAATCATCGAAATCCCAGACTACGAAGCGTATCTAGCAGAGCGCACGTAATCGCACGTTAAATGTGATCTCTACTGAACAGACTAAAAAGCCTGCATTTTATCGCAGGCTTTTTTATGTCTCGTTTCAGACATTAAACAGTTCAATCATAAACAGTGTAGTGAGTCTCTACTTATCACTCCACACTGCCATCTCGTTGCCACTTGGCTCTCTGAAATGGAAACGTCTGCCACCGGGAAAGCTAAAGATCTCACGGTTTATCTGACCACCAGCATCAATTACATCGCGCTCGGTTTGCTCAAGATCTTGGCTATAAAAAACCATCAGCGCCGCGCCATTATCCGTATTCGACGCCAGATCCGCCAAATAGAAGCCGCCCATTAAGCCTTTGCCTTCAAACGCAGAATACTCAGGGCCATAGTCTTCAAAGCTCCAACCAAACACTTGGCTGAAAAACGCCTTAGTTGCGGCGATATCTTTCGCAGCAAATTCAATGTAGTTAATAGAGCCGTGTTCCATAGCAAATTCCTTATGCTTTATGCGTCTGCCTTGTGATATTAGGGCAGGGATTGAAGATCTAATCTTAGACAATCAAGTCAAGTAACATCACTTTTTACGAACAACTGGGTAATCAGAACCATGCAGCTCCTGCACAAAGCCAGAACCGTCACCGCTGTGCGTGATCCATACTTTCTCTTTTGCCCGCGTCATTGCTACATAGAACAAACGACGCTCTTCCGCATAAGGGAACGCGTCTGATGATTCAGTCAATGCGCCATCAATATGCAGCTGTTTTTTCTTGGTCGGGAACTGTCCTTCATCAACACAAAGAATAATGACAAAGTCCGCCTCTTTACCTTTACTGCCGTGGCAAGTCATGAACTTGATATCAATGGAGGTGAAGATCTTCTTCCAATCTTCCAACAACTCTGGCTTGTGGTAATGATTACGTCCAAGTAGCAACACCGATTTATTGGTTTTGCCTTTGGATTGACGGTTCAGTTGATCAAGAATCTTCTCAACTTCTTTGCTTGGCGCACTGTACACCGCCTTCTGCTTTTGTTGCTTGAAGCTGTTCAGTTCTTTCGGAATCTGAATTGGGTTTTCTTGTACAAAGCGATTGGCAACTGCACCTAGCTGATTGTTAAAGCGATAAGTGGTATCTAGGTGATGAATGGTCGAGCTTTCAAAGCGATCCTTAAAGCCCGTGGTCAAATCCACATCCGCACCCGCAAACTGATAAATCGACTGCCAGTCATCGCCTACTGCAAAAATAGAGGCTTGATGCTCGGCTTTAGACTGATTACAAAGTGCTTCAACCAAGGCAAGACGATCAGGTGAGATGTCTTGGTACTCATCGATCATGATAAACTTCCAAGGTGAGATAAACTTGCCCTTCTCGACATACTGGGTCGCTCGACTGATCATGATTGAGAAGTCGATATGATTCTGTTCTTTCAGCTCCTTTTGCCACGCGGTTACACATGGCCAACACAGTGACAGTTCGCTGTTGAGGCGCGTATAGTCTCGATGATCAATCAGCTGTTGCTGTACTTCTTTTTTCGTTAAGCCCGACGCATTCAACTGTTCTAGCTGCTTTTCAAGCCAACCGATCAATTTGAGGTTTGAAACGTGGCTACCAAGCTCATCGTCACCGGTTAAATAAGCGATTGGCCATTTAGACAAATGCTTTTGCCAACGTTTAAAGTTGGTCGGTGTCATCCAGTGCTTCTTCAACCAATCAATGCACCATGCTTGGCGTTGGTTGTCATCGAGCGCTAAAGGAGAAATAACCACACGTTCGGGTTCAACTTGATTCAGTATCTTTAAACCCAACTGGTGGAAAGTGCTGACTTGCACCTTCTCTGCTGATAAACCAATTTTGCTGTCGAGACGTTGCTTCATCTCTTCTGCCGCTTCACGACCAAAAGCGAGCAATAGCAACTCTTCAGCTTGAGCTTGATGGCTTTGCAGTAAATACGCGACGCGAGCCGTTAGAACACTGGTTTTACCCGAGCCTGCACCCGCTAAAATAAGGTTGTGATCATCATTCATCAACACCGCATATTGCTGCGATAAGTTCAGTGGTGACGACTCACATTGCGCAAACAACACTTCCCAGTTTTTTCGCTCGGTCTCTAGCCATTGCTGGTTTCTTTCAGCTTGCTTGATTTCCGTTTCAGATAACCATGGCTGCATTCTTGCGATGCGGTTTGGCATGCGTTGTGCGGCCTCTTCTAGCGTCATTGTCATACTCTCTAAGCCTGAGTTGACCATATCAACCCAAGTGTTGACCTTAGAATGCGGTAGAAAGGCTGGTAATTGCTCAAGACGTGTTAATTCAGCTTCCCACTGAGGTACGTGTTCAGCCAATTGTTCACATTGAGTGTCGTGCCACTTCTGATAAGCACTAACTGACGCGCGTGCAAATTGACGGCATTGATCCCAAGGTAAGCCTTGTACTAACCAACTGCGCTGTGTTCCATCTTGTTGATTAGCAAAAAATTGTAGCGATCCCCAGAACAATCCGCGCTTTATCGCGATCTTGCCACTCCAAATAGTAAATGGGATACGCTCTTCACTGCCTACTGAAGATAACAGCAAGCGTGGACCATCAAGTTCAACCTGATGATATTCATTTTGAATAAAAAACTGTGCAGTCTTGTTAGCGCTTAGCTGCATTGGAGTGTGCTCTTAATTGGGAATATTGAATTTATATCATGATGCAATGAGAATTAATAATATCTCATATCTTATCGACGCTTTCATGACCACCTACGGGCAATTATGGATAAGTATCAAATTCTTGTGCTTGATTTCTGTTAGGATTATGGTTTTTAGTGTGTCAAGTGAGCGACTGTGGACTTTTCAGCCAAATTACGCCTCTATTGGGCGAATAAAACCATAAATTACAGCGTATTAATTCTCATCACTCTGCTCGGCGTGGTGGTGCCTGCTTGGTATTATGGACAAAACACACTGATCACGCCTTTGATCTTAGGCGTTATTGCTGCGGCTCTTGCGGAAAGTGATGACAGCTTTACCGGGCGCTTGAAAGCACTCACGCTGACCTTTATCTGTTTCGCCGTTGCGGCTTTCTCTATTGAGCTTCTCTTCGATACGCCTTGGCTGTTCGCGATCGGGCTTTTCGTTTCAACCTTCTCTTTTATCATTCTCGGGGCAATTGGCCCTAAATACGCGAGTATCGCGTTTGGTTCTCTCTTGGTTGCCATCTATACCATGCTTGGTGCACACGAGAGCACCAACCTTTGGTTTCAACCGCTTCTACTGTTAACTGGCGCCGCTTGGTACTACTTCATGTCGATGATTTGGCAGATAGTGTGGCCAATGCAACCCGTGCAGCAAAACTTAGCCACGGTATTCGATCAAATCGGTAACTACATCGATTCAAAAGCGGAACTCTTCTACCCCGTTTCTGACTTGATTCCCCAGCCACACCGAATCATTGAAGCCAAACTCAACGCGAGTACCGTTAACGCACTCAACATGTGTAAAGCGACGCTGCTTAATCGCTCTAAGCGCGGACACATTGACGGTCCTAGTGACCGATTTCTTAACACCTACTTCATCGCACAAGATATTCATGAACGCGTCAGCTCTAGCCACTATCGCTATCAAGAGCTAGCAAAACACTTTGAGCGCTCTGACGTGTTGTTTAGATTTAAGTATCTACTGGAAGCGCAGGCCACTGCGTGTAAAGAAGTGGCGAGCTCGTTGAAAGTTGGCGCTGAATACCAGCATGGTGACAAGTCTGTATTGGCACTCGATGAGCTGATGTCTTCGCTCAATCATCTGCACCAACAGAATAATCCTAAATGGAAATCACTGCTGAACCAGTTGGATTACTTATTCAATAACCTAGCAACCGTTGAAAAACAGCTCTCGAATATCAGCAACCCAGATGCAGAGAAGATTGAAGAAGGTGTATTGGACGATACCAACCCTCATACTTTGACGGCAATGTGGCACAAGATCAAAGCTAACTTGCACACCGATTCTATGCTATTCCGCCACGCGATTCGCATGGCGATCACTTTGACGCTGGGCTACGGGATTATCCAGGGTTTTGATATCGAACGAGGTTATTGGATTCTACTGACGACACTGTTTGTGTGTCAGCCAAACTACAGTGCAACCCGTCAAAAACTGACAGCGCGTGTCATTGGCACGGTCGCAGGCTTATTGATCGGAGTACCGTTACTGACTTTCTTCCCGTCGCAAGAGAGCCAATTAGTGTTCATTGTGATCAGTGGCGTGATGTTCTTTGCGTTTCGAATCAATAACTACGGGTTTGCGACCGGCTTTATCACACTGCTTGTGCTCTTCTGCTTTAACCAATTAGGTGAAGGCTACGCGGTAGTATTGCCAAGGTTAGCGGATACCTTTATTGGTTGTGCTCTCGCCGTGCTTGCTGTCATTTATGTGTTGCCTGATTGGCAATCGAAGCGACTGCACAAAGTGATGGCGGATGCGCTCGATTCCAACAAGAACTATCTCGCTCAGATCATCGGCCAATACCGTGTCGGTAAGAAAGATAGCCTAAACTATCGTATCGCT
The DNA here is from genome assembly GCF_013114515.1 of Vibrio sp. AIC-3. Taxonomy (NCBI): domain Bacteria; kingdom Pseudomonadati; phylum Pseudomonadota; class Gammaproteobacteria; order Vibrionales; family Vibrionaceae; genus Vibrio; species Vibrio sp. AIC-3. The sequence goes on from NZ_VTXG01000012.1 coordinate 26,499, forward strand.
CGTCGTAGCGCTCATAATAATGACGCAAACCTGACTGCCGCCATCAGTAGCATGTTGGTTGAACCGGGTAAGTACCGTACCTCTGAAGATGAGAGCTTCCGATTCTTAACACTCAATCATGCTCTGCTTAGCTATATCTCGGCTCTGGGTGCTCACAGAACGCGTATTGATGATGAAGCGACACACAAACTGGTGCTAGATGCGCACAGAGTAATCCACCAGCATCTCGACGCTCTAAATGATCAGCTCTATTCTCATAAAGAGCATTGTGAAGTGAAAAACGCTTATGACCCGGAGCTGGATAAACGTTTGAGTGAATGGCGAGAAGAAGATGAGAATTCTGTCAAAATGGTTCTACAACAGCTCCATTTGATCTATCGCATGCTTCCAGAACTGCATACCTTAGCGACCAAGTTTGCAGTTAAGGTTAAGATCGACAAGTCGTTTGAAACAGAAGCTTCTTGAGCAACAAACAAAATACCGTAAAAACAAAAAGATAACGCCAATTGCTTATCTTTTGATCATCACAAATATTTATACATTGCTTTACCCATACCCCTAATTGGGTAGAAAAATTACTTACCTACCCTTGTGCCACAAGGGTTGAAGGCGTTTTTACATTGTAGGAATTTTCTGACTTTGATTGACCAAGCCTTAACTTTTCCTAACATTTCTCGGACAAAAAACGACCACAGGAATTTATAGTTGTCTTAGTTTCAAGAAACTTCAAACATCATTTAAAATTCACTTAATCTTGTTTGATTTCCTGAATCAGTAGGCTATGCTCTAAAGAGCATATGAATTTGAACAAAGGTCACACTATGAATACACAGCAATTTGAAGCATTTAAGCAGCAAATACAGCTTCTTAGCCCACAACAATTAAAAGCACTTCAGGGTGAGATCGACGGCAACCTCGAAACAGAGAAGCCTTCTTTGCTTACTGATGAAGAGTTAAACGCGCTAAATGACCTGTTCAGTTAATAGACAGACATCACTATTTTAGCTTAAGTTCACATTTTTACCGTAAATTTCATCTGTTCATCATTGCGCTCAAAATATCGTCCGCCTAGACTCATTCCATACGTCAATAAAAGGTTCTGATATGTCGATATCTGGTATTCAATCTGGTTACGCCATTATTCAGCAATCCACCAACATGGCTGAAGAAGCCGCAATCGAGCTCAACCAAGCCTCCAAACACGCTCTAGAATCCGACGACACTTTCGAAGCTAGCGATCTCAGCTTTAATCAAATAGAGCCTGAACAAGCCATTTCCTTTAAAGACAAAGAACCTGAACCTGCTTCATCTTCAACCGATTCCTTGATTAAACTGACACAAAGCGCAAGTTATAACCGCGTTGGTGCAAGTGTGGTTGATCGTCAAAACGAAGCCATCGGTAGCCTTCTCGACATTCATATCTAAATTTCGCTCAAATACAGCCTATATTTCGCGAAACTTCGCTGCTTTTTGCTTCAACAACCACACAAACTGTAACTCATTATATCAGGCGCTTGTTTCTGGTTTATTACTCGGTAGAATCAGCGCAAACCAATTTGCTGCACAAACTTTACTTCATACTATTTATGCCAAAACTAAATCTGCATCGCCGTGACTATGTTTCTATTTTAGGAGGCGACATCTCCGCAGACGAATTAGAAAAAAAGCTTCAGCCTCATTTTGAAAAGCCAGTAAATAAGCTGACACCTAGCCCCTACCTGACAGAAAAGAATCTCACACGTCGCTGGACAGCGCTCGATAATGCAGATTCACAGCAAGAACTGCTCGACCCTCATACACAAAGTCAGTTCCAAGCTTATGAGAAAAACATTGAGCACTTTATTGGCACCGTTAAAGTCCCTGTGGGAATATCTGGCCCTTTAAGAGTCAATGGCCTATTTGCTACGGGCGATTACCTCGTACCACTCGCGACCACAGAAGCTGCGCTTGTCGCGTCTTATAACCGTGGTTCTAAGCTGATTACGGCTTGTGGTGGCGCAAGTGCGATGTTGCTCAATGAAGGCGTAACACGTACTCCTGGCTTTGCATTTCAAGGATTAGTTGAAGCCGGACAGTTTGTGGCTTGGGCTGTGACTCAGTATGACCAGTTCAAGATCTTGGCAGAATCAACAACATCACACGGCAAGCTGACCGACATTAATATCAACATCGAAGGTAACCATGTTTACTTGGTGTTCGAATTTCTAACCGGAGACGCTTCTGGTCAGAATATGGTGACCATCGCAACCAATGCCGTGTTTGAGTACATCATCGAAAATACGCCAGTTAAGCCTGACCATGCTTTCCTTGATGGCAACTTGTCAGGCGATAAGAAAGCCAATACCCAAACCTTGCGCAGCGTTCGTGGCAAAAAGGTAACTGCTGAGGTTAATATCCCTGCAGAGCTTGTCGCGAAGTACCTACACACGACACCAGAGAAGATGGTCCAGTTTGGCCAAATGACCACAGTCGGTGGCGCTTTGAGCGGCACTATCGGTATCAACGCCCATTATGCGAATGCACTGGCGGCACTTTACATCGCTTGTGGCCAAGACGCGGCCTGTGTCGCCGAGTCAGCGATTGGTATGACGCGTATGGAACTCAACAAAGAAGGCGGTTTATACGCTAGCGTGACACTGCCTAACCTAATGGTGGGGACTGTCGGCGGTGGTACTGGCTTGCCAAGTCAAAAAGCCTGTTTAGATTTACTTGGGCTGCATGGTAACGGTAAATCACAAGCCCTAGCTGAAGTTTGTGCTGCACTGTGTTTAGCGGGTGAACTATCGATTGTGGGCGCATTTTGCGCAGGCCACTTTTCACGAGCGCACCATAAGCTAGCTCGTAAATAACCTTTATCCAATTTGGCTTGTTCGATTTTGTCGTTCATGCAAAATCACAAGCCAATCTGAATGCGTGAGTCATAAATGGATTACTTACACTTATCTAGGGTGAGCCTTAAGCACCTCACTGCGCTTCATATTATGCTGAACACCCACAGCGTCACTCAGACCTCAGAGCAACTCTGTGTCAGCCCTTCGAGTGTAAGCAAAACCCTGTCTCAGTTGCGTGACATCCTGAATGATGAGCTTTTCTATCGAGATGGTACCAAGCTTATCCCGACTCCCTTTGCTCTGAAGATAGCGCCCACTGTTCACGCAATTCTTTCAAGCATGAATGGACTGCTTCATCAAAAGAGTTTTACCCCTCAAGAGTACCAAGGCAGTTTTTCACTTTCGATGCGTGAAAGTACTTTCGAAGTATTTGCCTCAAAGATCAGTAAAATTACCACTGAGCTCGCGCCAAGCGCGAAGCTCAACATCTATTCGAAACAACAGCTCGGCTTCGATGCTTTACTCAGTGGCAAGGTCAATTTGATCTTGTTGCCTCATGATATATCTCAGCCGCCGACCGATAACAAAGAGCTGGTTTGGGAAACAATTCTTCCAGATGAAATGGTTTGTTTGATGGGCGCACACCACCCTCTCGCTCAGCAAGAACTGACGGTAGAAGGCTACTTAGATTACAAGCACATTGGGATTTTAGATAACGAACTGTCTCAGCCTTACTTTGAACAAAACTTGGTTCAATGCCACCAACCAAGAGAGATGGCAATATCGGTCGCGGACTTCGGCGCTGCGGCTGTGTTGTGTCACCACACACCTTTCCTGTTCACTTGCTCTAAACAGTGGGCTGAGCATGCTAAACAAGCTCAGGGCTTAGTGAGCAAGCCCTTGCCTTTTGATTACGGTAAGGTGGCGTACAGCTTGGTGTGGAATAAACCCAACATGAATGATCAAGCGATCAAATGGTTGTGTGACCTGTTTTTAGAAGCTTAATATTTTTAGAGACTTGATATCTTTAGAAAGTTAACGTTCTTAGAAGCCTGATTGACCGCCTAAGAAATCTAAAGACTAGGTATAAACCGCAGGAGTTTGCATCGGTCTTTGAACTATGGTGTAGAGCTTATCGTGAAAGCTCTGCATCTGCTGTTCGGTGCATTTCGGCCAATCTAACGCGTCGCCAATGACACCATGATGCTGAAACGCATTCAGCCGAATTCGAATATCACTTGGTAGAGTCTTCAAGTAACGCCCCACTTGTTCAATTTCGTCCTCAAGATCGCTTTTATTTGGGATATGTAGCAACCTAACTTCGTGCAGTTTTCCTTTATCTGCTAAGTAGTTAATGGTTTCAAATACTCGATGGTTTCCTCTACCTACTAGCCATTGGTGTGTTTCAGATTGCCATGATTTTAGGTCAATCATCGCGCCATCAAGGTAAGGTAATACTCGCTCCCACCCTTGTTGAGGCAACGAGCCGTTACTGTCAATAAAACACGTTAAGTGTGCCAATTGCGGATCGCTTTTAATCGCTTGAAATAGCTCTATGATAAACGGCAACTGCATGGTCGCTTCACCGCCAGAAACGGTAATGCCACTCAAGAAAAACTGATTATGCCTGACAAGCTCCAGAACCTCTGAGACCGTCATTGTGGTAATTTTCGGGCTCGACTTATGGTCGCAGATATCAATGCACTTATCGCAGTTGGTGCAAGCTGCTGGGTCCCACTTCACTTTGCCATCAACCATGCTTAAAGCACGGCTTGGACAGCCGCTAATGCAGTCACCACAATGGTTACAGTGATTGATTGTGTGGGGGTTGTGGCAAGTAATACAATCAAAATTGCAGCCCTGAAGAAACAGCACCAAGCGGTTTCCCGGGCCATCAACACAAGAAAAGGTCAGCACACGGCTGACCTTCGCTTGTTTTTCTGCCTTATTATTTTTAACCCTAGCCATTTGAGTTGTTAGATCAGAAATTTTCATAATTCACATTGTTCGTATTCGAAACGCACCATACACATAACGCACGCACGTTAAAGCTATTCGTATGTCGGCGACATCTCTAAACTCGCCACGCGTGGTTTACGCTCTAATATGCCCGTGTTCTTCGCAGCTTCGGCACCTAAAAAGGTGGTATTGGTGCGTGAGCCTTGCTCGTCATATTTGGCAATGTCAGATAGCTTAATCATGTAACCCGTGACACGAACCAAATCATTTGATGCAACGTTAGCCGTGAACTCTCGGTAACCCGCTTGAATCGCGCCTTTACACAGGTTAAACATCGCTTCAGGGTTAGATTTCACTGTTTCGTCGATGGTCTGAATGTCACTGATGCCCGAGGTGTAGAACTTATGGTGACCCGCGGTTGCACGAACGTAAGAGACAGGATCCGGTTCGGTACCATAAGGAATACGGACACCCGGCGTCACATCTTCATCTAAGCTAATACCGCCTTGAGCATGCAGCAGAGCTTTACCTTCTAATCCATATTTCACTTCAGAGCGTTCAACGATCTCAGCCAGCTTTTCAGAGATACGATGACCAAGCTGATTCGCCAGTTCATCGTGACCATAACGCCCTGCTTGACCTTCTTTCTCCAACAAGATGTTGACTGCTTCCGCCATGCCGTAAATACCAAACATTGGCGCAAAGCGATCCTCTTCGATCAAACCTTCTTTGGTTAAGAAGCCTTCGAAGAAGTTAGACTCTTCATGCAAGAAGCGGCTTCGAGCGTTCATCAACTCAACCATGATGCCACTGTAGTTCGGCAATACTTGTTGTAAGAAATCAGCACTGTCCTCAGACTTCAACGCCACTTGCTTAAGGTTCATACGCACCAAGGTGTTTGAACCACCCGCTAACGGCAGAGAGTTGTAGCAGCTCACAATACCAAAACGCTTATCGCCGTAAGCCTCGGCATGCGCTGGATAGTTTGCAATATGTGGTTTACTGCATTCACAGATGTTGCTCGCCGCATGACGAAGTAGATCATCAGGTGTCAAGGCTGGGTCGTACATAAAGGTTAAGTTTGGCGCGATCTGCTTCAATTCAGCGTCTACACGTAAAATCGTACGGCAGATAATGTTGTCTGTCGGGCCGATATTCACATGCATAAAGGCGTCTGGCAGTGTGCGATCCAACATGATCCAGAACAGCTTAATCTTTTGGTATACCTGCTCTTCTGTTAAGTCGCCCACGAAAGGCATCAACACATCATCCAACTGACCTAGGTAAACCGGAATTGAAGTGACAGACGGAACATGGTGGTAAAGGATGGTAAGCATGTTCAATGCTTCATCGAAGTTGGTTGCCGCGCTAAGCTCTAAATACTCTGAGCCTTGATGTAAGTATTTAGAATAATCTGGAAGTACATAGCGCGGCTTAAATGGGGCGTGCCCTTCAAACATGTCACACAGCACACCTTGTTGTAAGGCTTGCTCTACTTCTTTGCTTACCGGCATATACGGCAGGCTGGCTTCAGCTTCTAAGGCAAGATAGCTCGACTTCTGTTTTGGTGACAGGTTGGCATCTGAAATGATATTGCTAAAGCGTTGTTGTTGCTCTGAAAGTGGTGAAGAAGTAGATGACGCAGATTGGTGGCTCATGATTAAACCCTTAGTGTTGTTATGGGCTTATTTTATATCTCACCGTTATATTTCCACTAATGAAATGTATGCAAGACTACATTTCCAAAATGGAAATAAATAATTTGTAAATTAGCGGTGTTGAGTTTTCTATGAGCGAGATGAGAAACAGAGAAATAGAGACATAGAGACATAGAGAAATAGAGAAACCAGAGTTAGTAGTGAAGAAATGAGAAAGCGCTAATTCGTTCTGTTTAAAACGATAGCGCCAAAAAGAGAAAACCCACATAACTGACGTTAGAGTCGTTAATGTGGGTTTAGTAGTTTAAATGAGCATTCTGAATGCTAGCTCAAGGCATACACACGATTACAGATCTGGAAGCGCTTGTTTACGTCCAACACCCATTAATACCTTTAACTCTCCTTGTGGAGTGTCAATCGAGAACGGTGTAGAGACTTCAACTACTGCAAAGCCCGCTGCACTCAATACATTTTCTGAGCGCTGTTGGCTTACACCGTAGTCTTCACTGTCGCTTTCCAAGTACCAATCCCAGTGTACAAACGTACCGTCGTTTTCAAGCAGCGTGTAAATCAGACTGACTGTGTCTTGTAGGTTCGGGATAAAACCACACACCGAAGAGGCTACCACTAGGTCAAACTGGTTTCTGAATGCTGGATGCTGCGCTGCAAGTCCGCGCGATAAAATATCAACTACCGGTTCAACGTTAGGTAACTCTTTCTTATCTAACTCTTCAATCATCCCTTCAGAGATATCAAGTGCGATGATCTCTTTTGCTAAAGGAGATATTTTCTGGCTGAGTAGTCCTGTACCACAACCAAAATCAAGGACACGGGTTCCGTTTAAATCAACGAGCTGTGTTAACTGGTCAAATACGGATTGTGCGAATACTGCAGTTGCGGGATCTTTATCCCAATCAACGGCGTATTCGTCCCATTGTTTCGCCATCATGGCCTCCATCTTTACTTCTTGTAGGTTCGGAACTTCCCCAGAGTAAACCAAATTAGTCAATTCGTCATAGAGTTATCATGCAAAGATGGACTATTTCTAAGATAGTCAGCACAATATTCAGATAATATGCACCAACCCCCGCTCAATATGGAAATGAAATGAACCTTTCTCAAGTCCAAGCCTTTTGTTCCGTTGCTGATTTAGGATCAGTTTCTGAAGCTGCACGCCAGTTAGAATGCAACCGAACCAAACTCAGCATGTCGATTAAAGCCTTGGAAAAAGAGTTAGATGTCGAGCTGTTCGTCCGCAGCGGAAACCACGTTGAGCTTTCAGAAGCGGGTAAAGCGATTTACAAAGATTGCGAAGGCATGTTGGTGACAGCCGCGCGTATTAAACAAACCTGCTTGCATGTTTCGGGCGAATTCAACGCAGAAATTTGGATAGCACGAGATGACTCCCTACCCGATGAAATGTGGCAGGACTTATCTCACGCCTTAAATAACAAGTACCCTTCTACCTCATTCAACTTCGTTCTCGCATCGAGCGGTGACTTAGCTAACCTAGTTAAAACTCAGCAAGTCGACTTCGCATTTGGTGTCGATTACGAACGCGTCGATGACCCAAGAATTATCTACAACCCGCTTGGTAAGATTCGAATGATGTCTGTATGTAAGAAAGGACATGATTTGAGTGCGATGCGACGAGTGTCTGATGAAGTACTGAGAAATTCGATGCAAGCAACCATGGTTTATCTTAATGAAAAGGATAATCCTGAGCTTGAGCCCTTCTCGCGTCGTTACATTGGCTTCTCTAGCTTCGACTTTATGTTGGATACGATTCTACGTGAAGAAGCATGGGGCGTAATGCCTGAGCCATTGATTCGCCATTTACTGCGTGAACAAGAGCTTGCCGTGATCAAACACACCTACGGTTTAACACAAGAAGACTACTGTATGTTTACCGCGGCTGGCATGGCAGAGCACCCAGGAATGAATTGGTTGGCCGACCAGCTTAGTGATTATTTGTTTGATTTCTAGACGGACGACTTTTACTCCATACTTAAGTCTTGCTCTAGAAAACCATCACGTGATCCACTAAATAGCGTCCGTCTTCTTCAACCAATACCATTTCAGCGACAAACTCACCTTTGGCGATGGTGTAAGCTTGTTTCCACACAAAGGCGATGGAGTCTGAACGTCTAAATAAAGCAACTTGCTCACGCTCAGCAAAAAAGCCATTACTGTGCTGATAATGGTGACACACCTTTTCTAAATATTCTGGCGTAACAATGTCTTTCATCCTTTGAGTAAAATCTCGACAGTGCTGTTCATGATCAACCTTAGTTGAACCATCCATCAGATTATCCATGATCGGGTTAGCAATCGCCCACAACTCATTATCACTGATATCGTCAAACTTCATATTGATTCACTCCTTGTCCATCGCAGTCGCAGTCGCAGTCGCAGTCGCAGTCAAATCTAGAAGACCAATAAGACCTTAGCGACTAATGTGTTTTATTAATCATAAACGATCCTATTTCAGTTGCACACCATCACCAAAAAACACTCAACGTCAACTTTATTGACACTACACCCTGACCTTAAGTCACTGAATTTTATTGATTTATATGTTCGAATTAAATAAGACATATAAACATCATCAGATAAAGTTTGTAAAGTTAGCTCATTATTAGAACAATGAAGTTATCAAAAACATCTGGAAAATATTATGTGTGACAGGAAAAGCCAAAACGAAAATCGAGTACTATTGTTCTCAGCCCTTTTAGCATCAGGCTTCGCAATTGGCGGATTGGTGTTGGGTCTTCTCGTTGGCTCTCTGGTCATAGTATTTGACGGTGTCTATTCTCTTATCAGCTTACTGTTAACTTTATTGTCACTAGCTGCCTCGAAATACATCAATCGCCCTTCGGACACTGAGTTCCCGTTTGGTCGAGCTATCATCGAGCCGATTGTGATTGCGATTAAAGCCGTTGTGATTCTTCTTGTGGTTGGTTATTCACTTTACTCTGCGATTGGTGCCCTAATGACGGGTGGCCGTGAAGTTGATGCTTCTATCGCAACTCTGTTTGGTATTTTCAACGTACTGGGTTGTGGTTACGCTTGGTGGTACATCGCGAATAAGAGTAAACGTATTTCTTCAGGTCTGATTCAGGCTGAGTCTAAACAGTGGCAAATGGATACGCTACTGAGTGTAGCGGTAACCGCGGGTTTCGTAGCGGCTTGGTTAATTACTTTTTCTCCGCTTGCAGAATACGCAGTGTATGCCGACCCAATGATGATGTTGCTAATGTCTTTCTACTTCATCAAAGTGCCTTTCGACATGTTACGTGAGGCGATGCGCGAACTGCTTATGATGTCGGCAAACAAAGATATTTGTGATGCGGTAGATAAGAACGTCGTCGCGGTAGACAAAGAAGCGGAGCAAGATTTGGAGCTGATGGGTGTGACTAAGGTTGGTCCAGAATTACGAATCAATGTTGATATTCATACCAACGACCAACAAGCGATTGCGGTCGATGATATTGAACGTACGCGCCGCCAACTTAAGCGACGCTTATCGAAGATGCCTTATGAGCTTCAATTGAATCTCAATATCGCGAGTTAAGAGTCGAGAGTTAAGAACCAAGAGCTAACCAATCAACCTCTCGCTGACTAAGACTCTGATTGAACCTTTTTAGAAGCCGACGCCGTAACCGTCGGCTTTTTGTCTCTGGTTACCCACCAGCAAGCTAAAGAGCCAATCGTTACCATACAAACGCCCTGCCAAAACGTCATGCTCAATGACAAACCCAAAATAATAGAAGACAGTAAGGTCGCAAAAATAGGCGTGAAATACGACATGGTCGCCAAGAAGACCATATTGCCGCCAAGTATCGCTGTATTCCAAAGCGCGTAACCTGCGCCCATACACACACCGGCTAACACTAAGTCAATTGCAGCACTGTTTGTCATCACCATGCCGGTTTCGTTACTCAATGCGTATTTGATCCACAAGGTGATTGCAGTCGCGATAAAGAACAGCACGATCGCATTCTGTCCTTTCGCCACTTTCTGAGTGTAATTACAGTAGACCGCCCAAATAATCGCGCCGAAAAACGCCATAGAATAGGTTTTAGGGTTGGTCGCAATGTTGGCAGCAATTTGGTCGACAGAGAGACCTTGGTCACCGCTGATGCTCCAAGCCACACCAAAGAATGCCAAGAAGATACTTGGATAAACCAGCCAGTTAATCTTCTTGTCGCTCAGCAGCACCGCAAATAACACCGTCAGTGCCGGCCATAGATAGTTGATTACCGCCATCTCTATCGCTTGATGTCGGCTGTTCGCCATTCCCAACGCCAAAGCCAAGAAGATCTCATAACAAACGAACAAGGCGCCGCCAATCAGCAAGTAAGACTTAGAAAAGCGTGAAAACTTAGGTAGCCCCATAACACAGACCAACAACAGTGAGCTCACTGTATAAAGACTGGCGGCGCCACCAATTGGGCCCAGTTGTTCTGATACGCTACGAGACAGCGCGATTAAGCAGCTCCAAAGTAAAATGGCAGCAATGCCGTAGCAGCTATGGCGATGAGATTTCAGCACGCCTCTTCCTTATTTTTATTGTAATGGGGTAATCAAAGCGAGCTTAAAGCAAAGGTAGGCTTAAACGCCACTATCGATAAGTTGCAGTAAGTAAAAATAAGTAGCCGAGCACATAACTGTACTCGGCTATCAATCATTCACTCAAAAATCTAAAAGCAATTAGCAATTAGCAATTAGCAATTATGCTAGTAAAAGAGCTTGCAGGTCAGCCAGAGACTTAACCTGATAATGAGGGTTAATTCCCGCTGGCGTTGCCTTTTCTTGACTGTTTAACCAACACGTTTCGATGCCAAAATCGAGTCCACCTAGAATATCGGAATGTGGGTTATCCCCGACCATCAATATTCTTTGCTTCGATGGCAATCCAACCAGCTTATGCGCATATTCAAAGATTTCAGCGTCTGGTTTCGCGACACCGACTTCTTCAGAGATGATCACATGGTCAAAGTAATCTGTCATGCCTGTGCGTTCTAAACGTATAGATTGCAGCTCGGTAAACCCATTCGTGATGATACCCATGTTCACTTTGCCTTTTAAAGACTCCATCAACTCTTTTGCACCTGGGAGCAGAGAACAGATATCCGCCATTGCGGTCAAAAATGCACTGTTTAGTTCTGCTGTTGTTGTCTCTAACTTTGTTGCCCAGCTTTCAAAACGCGCGTGCTTCAGTTGAGCTGCCGTAATGCGGCCATCTTGATAATCTACCCAAAGTGGTAAATTAACCTCTTGGTAAACCGAATAATCCTGTTCACTAAAGTCCACACCAAAACGGGAGAACATCAGCTTCATTCCTTGAAAAGCATCAAAGTGGAACAAGGTTTCATCTGCATCAAAGAATATCCAGTCGTACTTCATTTTATTTCCTATTAATCACGCTGTTGAGCTGCGTTTATCTTTAGTTGTTCATTGGCTCAAAGACCAGATGTTCATTCTACTACCAATTTTGTGAGCCTGAATATAGTTCTAATAATTTATAGAAAACAAGCCACAAGTCATGATGTATCGCAAATTTTGCCACATATTAAACCAATACCATACAATAAATACACTTAGGTACCGGGAGGTACTATGAAGCACTTTTTACCATCGTCTGTCATGCTTACCCCTTTTCTTGTCAAATACTATGACGAGGAGTCAGAAGACACGCTTGATTCTGAAGAGTCACAAGAACCTGAAATTGAATGCAGCGATGACTCAGATAAAACGTCGATACCAGCCTAACTAGAAGAGTTTTCAATGAAAAACCTTATTTTTCATTGTTATAGAGCTCCATACTGTCTCTAATTTAGTCGATTTATCGCGATCTATTACTGACAATCAACACAGCCAAAAACCATGAAAACGATTGCTATATGAGCCCTATCACAACGACTAGCCACAAAGTGGTAGTTCGAATTCAAAGTTGTTCCAGATCAATGGTCGACCACTTGAATGCCGACAACATGTAGGAAATTAAAAATCATAATTAACGGAGTTTTCCAATGTCTACTGCATTTTACATCCCTACAATCAACTTCATGGGTACTGGCTGTCTGAAGGATGCTGCTGATAGTATTCAGTCTCAAGGCTTTAAAAAAGGTCTGATCGTAACTGATAAGATCTTGAATCAAATTGGTGTAGTTAAGCAGGTACAAGACCTTCTTAGCCAGCGAGGCGTAGACGCAGTTGTATTCGATGGCACTCAACCAAACCCAACCATCACTAACGTGAACGATGGTCTAGAATTGCTGACTGACAACGATTGTGATTTTGTTGTTTCTCTAGGTGGCGGTTCTCCACACGACTGCGCAAAAGGTATCGCTTTGGTTGCTTCTAACGGCGGCAAGATTGCAGATTACGAAGGTGTCGATCAATCTGAAAAACCGATGATGCCTCTTATCGCTATCAACACGACTGCGGGCACCGCTTCAGAAATGACACGTTTCTGCATCATCACTGATGAAGAGCGCCACATTAAGATGGCTATCGTTGATAAGCACACAACACCGCTTATTTCAGTAAACGATCCTGAACTAATGCTTGCTAAGCCTGCATCACTGACTGCTGCAACAGGTATGGATGCGCTAACACACGCAATCGAAGCTTACGTTTCTATCGCAGCGACACCAATTACAGACGCTGTAGCGATTAAAGCCATTGAACTTGTACAAGCTCACCTAAGAACGGCAGTAGCGCACGGCGAAGACATTGAAGCACGTGAACAAATGGCTTACGCACAGTTCATGGCGGGTATGGCGTTCAACAACGCGTCACTAGGTTATGTTCATGCGATGGCGCATCAGCTAGGCGGCTTCTACGATCTTCCACACGGTGTGTGTAATGCTATCTTGCTACCACACGTTCAACGCTACAACGCGCAAGTTTGTCCTGAGCGTCTACGTGATGTGGCAAAAGCAATGGGTGTGAATGTTGAATGCATGACAGCTGAACAAGGCGCAGAAGCTGCGATCAACGCGATTGTTCAACTTGCAAACGACGTGAACATCCCAACAGGTATCGCGCAACTTGGTGCGAAACTAGAAGACATCCCAACGCTGTCTGACAACGCACTGAAAGATGCTTGTGGTTTCACCAACCCTAAACAAGCAACTCACGAAGAGATCTCAGCGATCTTCGAAGCGGCAATGTAACCTAGATACAAATCACTTCTTATAGCTAAAACAAACGGACTCACCTTGTGAGTCCGTTTTCTTTTATCTATCCAATCCCTTTCAAACCTTTATCTTCCTCGCTAATCACTCATCACTCATCACTCATCACTCATCACTCATCACTAAAAAGTCGCATTGTTGCAATCGCTTGGTTATAGTCAAACTATTGATATATAGAATAACAAACAGGTTCCATTGAGTCGTAGGATAGCTAGCACCTCATTATTGGCGTCACTCATTTCATACACCGTTCAGGCAGAGGAAAAAAATGAGTGCCACAGTCAGCCGTTAGAAGACGTCCCTGTCGAAAAGGCTTACCATTTTCTGAACAGTAAATTTTGCCAACCTGCACTCTGGTTCGATAGCTTCTTTGTAGATGACCGAATAACTGAAGATGCCAGAGCTGGCACATCTGTACGTTGGTATAACGATTTTATTTATTCAGAAGGTGGGGAGCTCGACTACTCAACCAAGCTCAATGCGCGTCTGCATCTTCCTTTTGTCAGTAAACGCCTAAAATTGATCTACGAGTCTGTCAGCGATGAAGAATTCTTGGATTTTTTTCCGAATGATTCCGATGAATTGGAAAGTGCATTAGGCCTGCGTTATGACGCTTATGCCAAGGGTTACAGTAGCTTCAATATTAAGGCAACATTGCGACCGCGTATCGAAGCTCGCTACCGTTTTACCTACCCTCTGACCACCGATGTGGTATTCAGGCTTACCCAGCGGGTATATCAGGAAAAACAGGAGACTGGTGAGATCACTGACATCGACTTTGATCTTTCTTTGAGTGATGACTTCTTGGCTCGATGGTCAAGCTTTGCGGGGTATAACGACGACCTTAAAGGTTGGAATTATGGTACGGGATTAACCTTGTATCACTACCTTGCTCAAGACCAAGCTCTTCAATACAGTGCCACGATTAATGCAACGGATGAGCCTCATAATCATTACGAATACGCTCAGGTTTCGGTTACCTACCGACAAAACGTATGGAAAGAGTGGCTGTTCTACGAACTCATCCCTCGTTATCAATGGGAACGAGAACCCCATGAGAAACATACCGAAGAAGCCAACATCACCCTGCGGCTTGAAGTCCTGTTCAATAATGTCTAGCTCAACAACGCCTAGTTAGTGTTTGGGATATGAGCGTCGAGAGATAAGAACAGAGGCACAAAAAAAGCACATCATACGATGTGCTTTTCAGTTCAATCAGGCTAAAAGTGTAATCTTAACCTTTGTAATTTCTTACTCGCGCCGCTTCTGCTTCACGTTTATCGACAACCGTCTTACCGATAGGCGCCAGTGAGATAACCGCTAATTTAAGGTGTTGAATCGCGAACGGAATACCAATGATGGTAATGAAACACGCCACAGCTGACATGATGTGACCAATCGCAAGCCAGATCCCCGCAAATAAGAACCAAATAACGTTACCAATCACACCTAGCGGGCTCGTGCCGATGTCCATTTCATTGGTTAGCTCATCACGCGAAATCGCTTCCTGACCAAATGGGAAGAATGAGAAGTTACCCATAACAAAACATGCTCTACCCCATGGAATACCAACGATGGTTAGGAATGCGAGCAGTCCGAAGAACCACCAAGCTAGTCCCATAAATACGCCACCGAACAGAAACCAAATGATGTTTCCTATTGTTTTCATTCTGTATTCTCCAAATCTTTGAATGCTATTTATTTAATATGCCGAGTAAGGCAATGATTGTTGTAATAGGTTCATTATTGTTGAACCTTTATGAACCGTTTATGAATCACTTACATTTTATGTGATTGATATACACCACGGTTCTCTAAATCTACATAGGGCTAAACCCATTTATTTGATACCATACACTTAGATTTTTAGTACCAAAAAGCTAAACAGACTCAACAACGAATTTAAGGCCGAATTTATGAATAACACTGAGCAACCTAAAAAGAAAATGAAAAACTGGGTGCCAATCGTCTTCTTCGGACTTCTCAGCACTGTTCCAGTGTTCATGTTCTTAGTTGATGTGTACATCAACCAGTATATGTAACAGAGCCGGACATCCTAGCTATATAAATGGATATAAGAACCCTTTCCTGTATCCATTTCAGTTCCAATTAGATCAGTTCTTCTTCAGCCAGCTCTTCGTTAATCAAATCAGCTCTTCGCTAATAAAATCTAGAATGTCTATCAGCTCATGATCAGGCAAATTTAGTAGGTTATCCCCTACATACCATTCAATCTTACATTGGTTTGGCAACTCACTGATCGCTGGGTTTCCTATCCAAATCTTGTGTTTCTTCGCTATGTTATCTCTCACAATAATGCCGTCTTCATAGCTCACAGGTAAATAGAGGTGAAGCATGTTGACCTGCGGTTGCTGCGGATTAACAGTGAACTGAGGATAATCTTGTAATATTTGATAAACCTGTTTGGTGCGTTCATACAGAGCTGGCATCAGTTCTAATCGCTCATCAAACTGCATCGCAGCAGATACCACATAAGGCGTTCGGTGATACACGTTACCACCTTGGCGCTTCATCCACGCCGATGCCTTCGCTACAAAAGCTTTATCGCCTAACAGTAGCGAACCACCAAGGCCATTGAGACCTTTATACAGCGAGACATAGGCGCTATCGAACCCCTTAGCAATCTCGCGGTATGGCTTTTGGTAATACGCGCCACACTCCCACAAGCGGGCACCATCCATATGAAGGTGAATCGATTGCTCTTTGCAGTACTGTTTAATCGCCTCAAGCTCTTCCCATTCGGGTAACTGCCCACCAATTTCTCGCATCGGCAGTTCATATAATGCGGCTGCGATTTCATCAGGCCATGCCTTTAAGTCATCGACATTCCAAGTGCGGAATACGTTACCGACAGGAAGAACACTAAAACGATTTTGAAGCTGATACCCTTGGCGTTCATGGCGCATAATATGACTCGATTCATGCATCGCCACTACTGGGTTTCTTCTCTCTTGGCACGCAATTTCTAGCGCAGTCGGTTGATTCATGGTGCCCGTAATAACAAACACAGCCGCTTCATAACCGAGCAGATCTGCCACTTTCTTTTCAAAACTCTCAATAAACTCGCCATCACCGTAGCTATCGTGAGTAACATTATTTGTTTCACACCAGTGAGCCATCTGAGCGAATGTTTGTGCCGGAGTTGGTTCTAAGTGACCAGAAAGCAAAAAATCACATTGTTGACGCAGATCTGTACTCATACTCTTTCCTTTATTCGTTATCATTGTATGAAAAGTTGTCGAATGGTTTCGTTCTAACGTTAAGGTGACATAAAGTAAAAATATTAGCTTTTATTATTAACGAATATTTAGTTTTACAAGCTCATATCCTTTCGAAGTATTGAATTGTATAAACAATACAGTGCCTTAAAACAAGGTAAACTATACGAAATGAGATAATGAAAAAACAATCACTATTAGCTAATTCGTTGTTCTTCAAGCATTCTTCTATTATTGTATATCTATAATCCCAATAGGTATTATTCGTTTATATACAAAGAGGGCTATATGTCGAAAAATCGAGTTTTAGTGCTATTCGCACACCCTTCTCAACATCGTTCTGAAGCAAACAAACCGTTATTTGAGCAAGCAAAACGCGTTGACGGTGTCACGTGCGTCGACCTCTATGCCGAATATCCAACGTTCAAGATCAGCATCGATCGTGAGCAAAAACGCCTATTAGACCATGACATCATCATTTTTCAGTTCCCTTTGTATTGGTACTCAACACCGGCAATTCTTAAAGAGTGGCAAGACCTTGTTCTTGAATACGGCTTTGCCTACGGCGCCGAAGGCAATGAACTACAGGGTAAGAAATTGTTATGTAGCATTACTGCAGGAGGTAAAAAAGATGCCTACCAAAGTGATGGTTACAACCATTTCACGATTCGAGAACTGCTTCACCCAATCGAACAAACCGCTTCTCTGTGCGGGATGAACTATCTCGCGCCCTTTGCGTTATTTGGCTCGCGTACCGCTTTGGAAGAAAACCGTATTCAACAACATGTCGATAGCTACAGAACGCTTTTACAGGCCTTGGTTGCAGGTGATATCAACATCAAAAGAGCCAACAAGGCAGAAAAGTTGAACCATATTGTGGAAGAATTGATAGCAGAGGTTAAATAATGACGGGATACTTTCTACAAGCATTTATCTATTTAATTGCAGCCGTGATTGCGGTCCCTATTGCCAAAAGACTTGGACTTGGATCAGTTCTCGGCTACTTAATCGCTGGCGTTGTGATTGGTCCCATCATTGGATTGGTTGGCGAAGAGACAACAACCATCCAGCACTTTGCCGAGTTCGGTGTAGTGATGATGCTGTTCTTAGTCGGGCTTGAACTTGAACCTAAGATGCTATGGGCGATGAGAAACCGATTGATGGGGCTTGGTGGCCTTCAAGTTGGTGGTACGACCGCTATCGTGATGGGAATTGCACAGTTCTTTGGTCAACCTTGGACAATTGCTTTAACTATCGGTTTGATCTTTGCGCTTTCATCGACAGCCATTGTTCTACAAACGTTCAATGAGAAAGGCCTGTCTAAAACGGAAGGCGGTAAAAACGCTTTCTCGGTACTTTTGTTCCAAGATATTGCCGTTATCCCAATGCTGGCGTTCATCCCTTTGTTGGCTCTTCCTGAATTGGTTGCTTTGGCAGAAAGTGCCGCCCAAACCGCTGCACACCATGATGAACTCAGTTTAGTTGCAGGTTTGCCAAGTTGGGCATACGGACTTGTTATTACGGCTTCAATTGCGATTGTGGTCGTCGGTGGACATTATCTAAGTCGGCCACTGTTTCGTTTTGTTGCGAGCTCTGGCTTACGCGAGATCTTCACTGCAACTGCACTGATGTTGGTGATTGGTATTGCCGCGCTAATGAGCCTTGTTGGTTTGTCGCCTGCCCTAGGTACTTTCTTAGCAGGTGTGGTACTTGCCAACAGTGAGTTCAGGCACGAACTGGAATCTAACATCGACCCGTTTAAAGGGTTATTGCTTGGATTGTTCTTTATCACGGTAGGCGCAGGTATCAACTTTGGCGTTCTATTTAACGATTTCGCACTCATCATTGGCTTAACTCTTGGCGTGATGGCGCTGAAAGCCTTGGTGTTGTTTACACTGGCTTTAATCTTCAGAATCAAAAACAGCGACCGCTGGCTATTTACATTGAGCTTGGCTCAAGCGGGGGAATTTGGTTTTGTACTACTCAGCTTCTCAGCACAGAACCATGTATTACCTGCGGATATTGTTCAAACACTATCACTGGTTGTTGCCCTCTCTATGTTCTTAACTCCTGGTCTGTTCATTCTGTTTGATAAAGTCATTCTGCCCCGTTACGAGCAAAAATCGAACGATCGAGAAGAAGACAAAATAGAAGAGAAAGGTACCGTTATCATTGCAGGCATCGGCCGATTTGGTCAGATCGTAAACCGCTTGTTGGTATCAAATGACGTCAATACCGTAGTATTGGATCATCAAGCAAACCAAGTGGACTTATTACGCTCCATCAATATTAAATCTTACTTTGGTGATGCTACTCGTCACGACTTGTTGCATACCGCGGGTATCGAAGAAGCCGCGATGCTAGTAGTGGCAATCGACAACCAAGACTCAAGCGTTGAATTAGTGAAATACGTTAAACACACCTACCCTAAAGTGAAAGTCTTAGCGCGTGCATTCGACCGAGGTCATAGTTATCGCCTAAGAGAAGCGGGGGCAGACTTTGTTGAATCAGAGACCTACCATTCTGCTCTTGAAATGGGCGCTGAAGCCTTGCGTTCTTTGGGTCATCACCCATTCTTCGTCGAGCAGCAAAAATCGACTTATCAACGCGTTGAGAGCCGTAAGTCTGAAAAGCTTTACCAAGCTTGGTCTGAAGCGGAAGAGAACCCACGCTACGACAACAACTACCGACAAATCTTCATTCACCTTGAAGAAGCAATGAAAGAAGATATGAAAAAAGACCGTTCAGACAAACACTCTCGTTCTGAACGTGGTTGGACACCTCCACCGAAAGGCTATGCAGATGGCTTTGAGGAAGAAGAGTCTTAAGCAGAATCTAGACTACAGCTCTAGATAACCATGCTATTCAACCATCAAAAGCGGCTATTTGAGCCGCTTTTTCTTTCATTTAACCCCGACAAAACCTCAAATGAGCACAAGTATCAGGTGCTGAAACTCTTAATCCGAAAGATTTGTGTGATCTAGCTAAAATTTTTAATTTCTGACCACATGGCAAAAGTGGATTCGATTTTTACATTATTGAAACATTCCCACCCCGCATAAACCACACCAAAAACATGGCTATATATGCACTCATTCCTACCATTCAAGCACCCACCCAATTCTTAGCGACCACTCTCTAAGGCTTGAATTACATTGCATATATCGAAATACGCCGCAAAACCCCTAACAGATTCATTCATCAATCAAATAAATAACGCACGACATTCACAAATTCAACCCGTTAAAATTAACATAAACATTTCAAAACATGTCTATTGTTACAATTTGTAACGAATAGCGGTTATCGGTATAGTCCTGCAATTCAAAAAGTGAGACCTCTGCGCTCACCTTAAAGGAGATATAATAATGATTACTAATGATGCTGTAATAATGGGCATGTTAGCTGTTATTCTTGGCGGTGTTTTTATCACGGAAAGTAGCCAAAATAGCGCACTGAAAAAATTCTACTCGTTCGTTCCGGGTCTATTGCTTTGTTACTTTGTTCCCTCTTTATTAAACAGCTTCGGCATAATCGATGCTTCGAATTCTAAACTGTACTTTGTTGCAAGCCGTTACTTACTTCCGAGTGCACTCGTTCTACTGATCATCTCTGCAGATCTGCGCAAGATCTTTGGACTAGGTTCAAAAGCCGTCATCATGTTCCTAACCGGTACTGTCGGCATCATCATTGGTGGCCCTTTGGCAATTCTGATTATCGACCAAGTTAACCCTGACCTAGTATCTGGCGATGTATGGCGTGGCCTTACAACTGTGGCTGGTTCTTGGATTGGCGGCGGTGCGAACCAAGCAGCAATGAAAGAAGTGTTCAAGGTTGATGACCAACTCTTCTCTGCAATGATTACGGTTGATGTTATCTGTGCGAACATTTGGATGGCAGTGTTACTTATCATGGCTGGTCGCCAGAAGAAGATTGATGCATGGTTAAAAGCAGACACATCATCTATCGAAGAGCTAAAAGAGACAGTTTCTAAATACCAAGAAGAGAACGCTCGCCCAACAACCACAACCGATCTCATGAAGATCACTGCGATTGCGTTTGGCCTTACGGGCTTAGCACACTTCTTTAGCGACATTATCGCACCATGGATCTCAACTAATGCTCCTGAACTGGCGCAATACAGCCTGACTTCTGGATTCTTCTGGTTAATCGTAATGGTGACTACGTTTGCACTCATTGCTTCATGCTTCAAATCAACACGCAGCCTTGAGCACAGTGGCGCATCTAAAGTGGGCTCTGCATTCATCTACATCCTAGTTGCCACTATTGGTATGCAGATGGATATCACAGCTATCTTGGATAACCCAGGCTACTTCTTCATCGGTATCACTTGGTTAACCATCCACGCGATTATCATGATTGTGATGGCAAAGCTAATCCGTGCACCACTGTTCTTCATGGCAGTAGGTAGCCAAGCTAACGTCGGCGGTGCTGCATCGGCTCCTATCGTAGCGGCAGCGTTCCACCCAGCATTAGCTCCAGTAGGTATTCTAATGGCTGTACTTGGTTACGCACTCGGTACATACGGCGCTTACATCTGTGGCCTAATCATGCAGGCTGCTGCATTGGGTTAACAACTCATTGCTGTAAAAAATGGGCAACTGAACCTTGATCATATCGCCCATTTTCTTGAGTTCCGAGATGTAAAAAAGGCGACAGTAAAAACTGTCGCCTTTCTAATATCTTGTTACTCAGCTAAAGCTTATTCCCAATCAAGAATTACTTTACCTGACATACCAGAGCGCATCATGTCGAAGCCTTTCTGGAAGTCGTCCACTTTGTAGTGGTGAGTAATGATTGGTGTTAGATCTAGGCCTGATTGGATTAGTGAAGCCATCTTGTACCAAGTTTCGAACATCTCACGACCGTAGATACCTTTGATAACCAAGCCTTTAAAGATGACTTGGTTCCAGTCTACTGCCATGTCTGATGGTGGAATACCTAGTAGAGAGATCTTACCGCCGTGGTTCATGTTAGTCAGCATGCTGTTGAACGCAGATGGGTTACCAGACATTTCTAGGCCTACATCGAAGCCTTCAGTCATGCCAAGATCAGACATTACGTCTTCAAGCTTCTCTTCCATCACGTTTACTGCGCGAGTCACACCCATTTTCTTAGCAAGATCTAGGCGGTACTCGTTTACATCAGTGATTACAACGTGACGAGCACCAACGTGCTTAGCAACAGCTGCAGCCATGATACCGATTGGGCCAGCACCAGTAATTAGCACGTCTTCGCCAACTAGGTCGAAAGAAAGTGCTGTGTGTACTGCGTTACCAAACGGGTCAAAGATTGAAGCTAGATCGTCAGAGATTTCTGCAGGGATCTTAAATGCGTTGAACGCAGGAATCACAAGGAACTCAGAGAACGCACCAGTGCGGTTAACACCAACACCTGTTGTGTTACGACAAAGGTGAGTACGGCCGCCACGACAGTTACGACAGTGACCACATGTGATGTGACCTTCGCCAGATACACGGTCGCCGATTTCAAAACCACGAACTTCTTGGCCAATGCCAACAACTTCACCCACGTATTCGTGACCTACTACCATAGGTACTGGGATTGTGTTTTGTGACCACTCATCCCAGTTGTAGATATGTACGTCAGTACCACAAATTGCGGTTTTCTTAATACGAATAAGAAGATCATTATGACCCATTTCAGGTTTTTCAACCTCGGTCATCCAAATGCCTTCTTCAGGCTTTAGCTTAGAAAGTGCTTTAATTTTCATAATGTTACCTAGTTCATCTCGCCTAACTGTAAGGCGAGAATCAAAAATCTATATATTCTACTGGGTGTTGCTCTATCTAATTAAAGGATGCTCGTGGCATCCCTTTAAAATTAGATGATACCCATGTCTTTACCAACTTGAATGAACGCATCGATTGCGCGGTCTAGTTGCTCACGAGAGTGTGCAGCAGACATTTGCGTACGGATACGAGCTTGACCTTTTGGCACTACAGGGAAAGAGAAACCTACAACGTAGATGCCTTTCTCTAGTGCGCGCTCAGCGAACTCAGCCGCTACTTTTGCATCACCAAGCATGATTGGGATGATTGCGTGGTCTGCACCGCCCATAGTGAAGCCAGCTTCTTCCATGCGAGTACGGAAGTGAGCAGAGTTTTCCCATAGTTGAGTACGTAGGTCGCCAGATTCCGCAAGAAGATCTAGAACGCGGATAGACGCAGATACGATTGCAGGAGCAACAGAGTTAGAGAATAGGTATGGACGAGAACGCTGACGTAGCCAGTCGATCACTTCTTTCTTACCAGAAGTGTAACCGCCTGAAGCGCCACCCATTGCTTTACCAAGAGTACCAGTGATGATATCGATACGGTCTACAACGTTGTGGAACTCGTGAGTACCCGCTCCGTTTTCGCCCATGAAGCCCACTGCGTGAGAGTCATCAACCATTACTAGTGCATCGTACTTGTCTGCAAGGTCACAGATAGCAGGAAGGTTAGCCACTACGCCGTCCATTGAGAACACACCGTCAGTTACGATTAGTGTGTGACGAGCGCCAGCTTCTTTAGCAGCGATAAGTTGCTGCTCTAGCTCTTCCATGTTGTTGTTCGAGTAACGGAAACGCATTGCTTTACACAGACGAACGCCATCGATGATAGATGCGTGGTTTAGTGCGTCAGAGATGATTGCGTCTTCTTTACCTAGAATTGTTTCGAACAAACCAGCGTTTGCATCAAAACAAGATGTGTAAAGGATAGTGTCTTCTTTACCTAGGAACGTAGAAAGCTTTTGCTCTAGTTCTTTGTGAGAATCTTGAGTACCACAGATGAAACGTACTGAAGCCATACCAAAACCGTGCTGATCCATACCATCTTTAGCTGCTTCGATAAGAGCTGGGTGGTTGGCAAGACCTAAGTAGTTGTTTGCACAGAAGTTTAGTACTTCTTCACCAGTCGAGATAGAAACCGCTGCTTTTTGTGCAGAAGTAATAATGCGCTCAGACTTGTAAAGACCTTCTTCTTTAACTTCTTCGATTTGAGTTTGAATCTGTTGGTAAAATGCAGAAGACATTGTCTCATTCCTTCCTAGTTATAATTTAGCAGCATCGCGCGCCGCTTTATGTAGGGATGTAAACGATCTCAACACGATCATTTACACTGTAAAACTTATGCCTATATTCTAGTTGAACATCCCCGTTCCGATTATCCCTTTAGTTGGAAAAACATTAATGAATCACAGGCACCAATAATAGTTCATCCCAGTGACATAGGGCACATTAACGCCCTTCACCTGCTTTTTTAAACGCCAAATTAGCTATAATTTCCGTCTAATTTCGCTTTCATATCAAATCTCAATTTTTCATCTCAGAATGCGCAGCAGCAACGCCGCTATACAGATGAGCTTCAAACACAACAACCTATCAGAGCAATCACGTCAATCAATTAATGAAATTGATTCACAAATCAAAGTAAATCGCTCACAATGACCATTAAGTTCATCGTTGAAACTAGCTTAACTGGATACTTATGATTAACCCAAAACTCATCGCCCTGCTTCCGGATCTCGCCTCGTTCATTTTGGTGGTTAACGAAGGTAGTTTTACGGCTGCAGCAAAACAGTTAGGCGTGACACCATCAGCCTTGAGTAAGCTCATCACCCGCTTGGAAAAAGCGCTATCGGTGAAACTGTTTGAGCGTACCACTCGTACCCTTATCATTACGCAAGCGGGTCAATTGGTTTATGATCAGAGTGTGGTGATGATCAACGCAGCGCAACAAGCCGTTGAACTGTCTACCTCCGACCATACCGAACCTGCAGGCTCGATAACGGTAGCGGCGCCTGAAGCCTTCTTGAATTCGGTATTGCAGCCTTTCGTTGTTCCATTCTTAAATCAGTATCCAGAAATCCAACTTAAATTGAGAGCGGCTGACGGCGACATCGATATTTTACGTCAAGGCATCGACATTGCTTTCCGCCTGACTGATAAGCCCGACGAAAGCTTAGTATTGAAAGAGTTAGGAAAAACAAACCTCGTGTTGTGTGCAAGCCCTGACTATTTAGATGCCAAGGGGATTCCTCACCACCCTACCGAGCTGTCTGAACACGACTGTTTGTATCTTGCAGAGACAGACAAAGATCACATTTGGGATTTTCTTAAAGATGATGAATTTCACACAGTACCCGTCAGTGGACGTTACGCAGTTAACCACTCGCAGATGCGACTGAAAGGTGTGAAAGAAGGTCTAGGCGTCGGTATTTTCCATGACTTCGTGATTCAAGATGCGTTGGCTGAAGGGTCTGTAGTACAAGTGTTGGAAGATTGGACCATCAAGAGTAATTACCATGGTGCGATTGCGATGCAGTTTGCTCAAACCAAGTACATGCCCGCTCGACTGCGTGTATTCATTGATTACGCCATGGAGCACTTAGGTGACAAGTTGGCAGGAGAAATAAACTGATGTTGAAAGGAATACACCACGCAGCCATAATCTGTTCAAACTACAACGCATCGAAGCACTTTTACACCGAGATTTTAAAACTTGAGATCATTGCCGAAAACTATCGAGAGGCTCGCCAGTCGTACAAACTTGATTTAGCGCTACCTAATGGTGCTCAAATAGAACTATTCAGCTTCCCTAACGCGCCAGAAAGGCCTAGCTTTCCTGAAGCTCAAGGGCTAAGACACTTAGCTTTTTGTATTGATGACGTTCAACAAATCAAAAGCTATTTGGAAGAACAAAGAATCGAAGTCGAACAGATCCGAATTGATGAATTTACAGGTAAAGCATTTACTTTTTTTGCCGATCCTGACGGGCTTCCGTTAGAGCTTTATGAAATCTAGAGCTTTATCAAATATAGAGCTGTACAAGTCTAACGTCTTCTTAATAAACAGAGCATGTCATCTGAATAATGAAACTGACCTCCTCAAAAAGGAGGTCAGTTTGTATATCAATTAACTCAATGCCGTCTTGAATTTCTCAACGCGTGAAAATAGTAACCAATCCAGCAGCATTGCTGTCACGATCGTCGCTCCCGCCAGTGGAAACAGTACTGAAATAACTATCACGATCACTAAACCTGTCTTCCAAAGCCCTGCATCGCCAAACTTCGGTGGCGTGCCAAGCTTTCTTTGACCTGAAGGTCTACGTATCCACCACATCACACCGCCAGTCACGGACACAACAATGAACGCCAAACAAAACAAAGCATTTAGAAGCTTGTTAATGATGCTGATGTCACCTTGATGCAATGAAATACCTACCGCTAACGTTTTGGCAATGAAGTTATAATCTTGCCATGTCACCTCACCCAGAATACGACCTGAGTATTGGTCGAGGTGCGTAGTACGATCCTGCGTTGGATCGATGATGTCACCGCCCATAGTGTTGGCTGTGACCGTGTAAACACCTGTTTCTGAACGCGGGAAATTCACCTTGTATTGAGTGAAACCAAGTGAGTATGCTTTTTCAGTAACGTCATCAATGTCGAAGTTGCTTGCTGACAACACATGTTGAGAGTGATCTTCACCCATCTTAGAGTGATCATGAGGTTCCGTCACCTCTTCCACATGATGAACGTGTTCTGCTGGCTTATCTTGAGACAAAGGCAATAGTGTTTGCTCCAAGTTCCAAGGTAGCTCTTCTTCTGAGCCATGGTTGAGGGAAGCGTGCGTCTTATCAGACAACGGAATATCGTCCCACATTTGAGCAGGGAAAGTGCTCCATGCTTGAACAAGCTTACCGCCCCAAAAACCTGTCCATGCCAATCCAGACAGAATAAACAACAACAGAACGAGCGATAACACACCTCCAATGTTCGCATGCAGATCACGCATTAAAATACGCGTTCCTGAACCAAATCGAAGCTTAAGAAAACCAGCGCGGCTCGCGTTATCTCTAGGTAACCATAAGTAAATACCACTGATGAGCAACAGAATAGACAAGCTTATTGCGACTTCAATTAGATAATCACCCCAATCACCAATCAACAAAGTGCCGTGAATGTCATTCGCGAGTTGGTACAGGCTGTCGCTACGCGGAATCTCTCCGACCACTTCGCCCGTATATTGATTTACCGTGGCGAAGACCGATGTGCCGTCTACAAGTGCTACCGAAAAGCGGTTAGCCAGATCAGGAGCTTTGCTCGGAACAAACTGGGTAACCGAACCTTGTGGGTATTGAAGTTGTACTGCAGCTAACTGTTGTGACACTTTAATCGGCTCGCCCGATGCAACAATCTCTAGGGCTTCG
This sequence comes from Vibrio sp. AIC-3, assembly GCF_013114515.1. Lineage (NCBI taxonomy): Bacteria > Pseudomonadati > Pseudomonadota > Gammaproteobacteria > Vibrionales > Vibrionaceae > Vibrio > Vibrio sp. AIC-3. The sequence continues at coordinate 53,629 of NZ_VTXG01000012.1, forward strand.
TGGTGGAAAGTCAATTCGATTTCATCATCAAACAGCATCACCAAACCTGTAATGCTCAGCATTAACATAAACGGGATAACAAATAGCCCAGCATAGAAGTGCCAGCGCCATGTGAGGAAATAGAGGGTTTTATTGCGGTCTTTGCTTTTTATATTGGTTTCCGAACCGGTTGTTGCACTGCTTTTAGACTGCGAAGTTGCTTGTGCTTTCGCAGGGGTTTGAGATTCATTTCTCAACATTATAATTTCCTTTGACACACGCAAACATACCTTCTGAAAAATCAGAAAGTAATCTGAGCATGTTTAACTTTACTTAATACTTTATTTTTTAATTATTTTAATGGGTTAGGTTTAAGCAATAACAAAGGGAGGGCCGCGCGGGGCTTGCCTCGTGTAGCGTTCGCTTAGAGCCAAAAAAGCGTAGCTGTCGGAGACAATAGAACTCAGTCGAGTTGTCAGTAGTGTAGTGGGAAGTTCATCTTGGTGAAACGTGGAAAAATGGCTAAACGGACACGGCTTTCCTTTATGAGTATTAGGTTCGCCTTCTTCGATTTGAACCAATTCAAAGCCATTGACCGTACATAACGACGCCCATACTCCCGCACTATTACCATGAGCATTGATAACAGGCATTAATGTCACTAGCGCCCAGCTTAATGCTGTTGCAAGTAACATGAAGAAGTTGAACGAGGTTCGGCGCATTATTCCAAGTCTTTATAAATTTCCCTTATTATGAGGGACTTGGAATATAGGTAAACGTAAAGATTAACAGCAAGTTAAAAAATTGAAGCTAACGCACACTCTTTTTCGTTAAATACTGGTTACAACACTAAAACTAAGAAAGTAATACTCATCTCTTTGCAGCAGGCTTTCGATAAAAGAGACAATAAAAACGCCGCCTTACACCTTCCTCGAAAGAGGGTAATGTAAGGCGGCGTTTTAGAAATCGAATCTTGAGGTTTGCTCTTTGTTACCTATCTAGCAAACGTTCATGATTAACGAATTAACCGAAGATCTTGCTCCAGATGCTTGGGTTACGCTTCTCATGGTACTCTTCACGAAGGCCATCAATAGTACGAAGTTCTTGCTGTGCCGACGCTAAGTCACCTTGGTTTAGCTTCTGCTCAATGCTATCCAGTGATGCACTGATCTTTTTGAAGCCTTCCATGAAGTTGTCTTCTTTCTCGACTGGGTAAACACCCGTTTTCAGCTCTGCCACTAGCGTATCTAAACGAACGATAGGCTTTTGCATCTCTTCAATGCTTTGAGCTTCTGCCGCTTGTTTGAACGCAAGCTTCATTTCTTGCATGTTTTTCTTAAGGTCTACATTAGCAAATGCGTTGCCAGACAATACTGAAGCAGCGATTAAGCCAGATAAAAGGATTGAGCGAGTTTTCATTGTTTCTCCAGGTGAAGCGGTGTCTTTGAAGTTAGAGCCGTCATTACTGTGGCACTTCGACTTTATTATTTTCGGCTAGTGTATACAAAAATCTTTCAGGCACAAAAATTGATTGTGTCGAAATGCAAACCCGCCGACATTCTCTTAAACAAGATCTGAATATTCTGGGATTTCATTACGACCGCGCAAGGCCAAAAAGGCTAGGAACTGCTTTGGCGAATGGGTAATCACTTTACTCGAATCTACGCCCACTTCATCTAACAATGCTGCGACTAAGTCTAAGCCACCGACATCTAAACAGAAATGCGCATCGCTGCCTGTTGTAATAAATGCACCCTTCGCTTTCGCTATTCTTGCAATCTCATAGCAGCGGTCAACACTGCCAACTCGGCTATTGCCTTTGAGTGTGGTGTTGTTGATCTCAATCGCCACGTTGTTCTCAACCGCACATTGAATAACGGCTTCGAAATCGAAATCAAAATTAGGATTGCCTAAGTGACCAAGCGCATCAATTCGACCGCCCTTAATCACATTCAACAATGCTTCTGTATGGGTAGCGACATCCGATGGGCGAAATACTGGCTCATGAAAACTCGCGATCACCCAATCCAAGTTCTTATCCACACTCGGATGAATGTCGATTTCACCCTGTGTGTTCATGATGTTTGACTCAACACCTCGAATAATTGCGACATCTTCAATAAAACGAGGGAGCACACGCTGATTGCTGAAGAACCAATAGTGTGGCGCGCCCGGCATTGATCCTGAATGATCAGTAGTACAAAACATGGCTAAACCATTTTGCTTTGCCGACTTGGCGTTTTCGATCAATGTGCTGTAAGCATGACCACTTGCGTATGTGTGGGTGTGAGTATCTACTTTGAGTTCCATGAATCAATGCCCTCTTCGCTCGGTCAAAATACGTTTTTCAGAAAGTAACTCTGAATCTCTTTCAGGAAAAGAATACTTCAGAAAATGAATGCCTAATGGCAACAATTCGGCCAGTTTATCAGCTGAAAGTGACAATTAGCACCCAAACATAAAGGTTTATTACTGGTTCATTTACACGACACGGGAATACGTGGCTAACCAGAGCCAGCCAGCGCTTGGTCTTATCTAAGTCGAACCGCACACACTCGGTAATTGCGCCAATTTTTTGCAACCTACCCAAGTTCGTCAATACTTAAACCAGCCTACAAACTGGAGTGTTAGATGAGAAGAAGACGATATCCGCTGAGTATCCACATCACTAGCCTTTTCCTAATTTTGACAACACTTGTCGGTGCGGTATTGATTTCGATTAGTTATCGGCACTCCCAAGAGCTGCTGCTAGGCACAGTGCGCGAGATCAGTAATGAGCACCGCGACAAACTGGAATCAGTATTTAAACAAGCCATTGCCCCTGTTATCACAACCTTAAATGTGATGGCGGTGAGCCCGTTTGTTGCTCATCAAGCTTCCGCTGTCGAAAAAGACTCTTGGCTTGCTTCGGTCGATATCATCTTCAAGCAAAACACCAATTTGGTCGCTCTATTTTATGGTTCTGAAGATGGTGACTTCAGAATCTTTCGTCCATTAAGCACCAATAAACAGAGAGCCGAAAACAGCGCGCCCGCTAAAGCGACCATGATGGTCAGCAGCACCAATCTAGACGGTGAAAACTTTATTACCTATCTTGATGGCGCACATCAAGTGATCAGTACTCGACAAGCAGAGAGTAAGTTCAACCCCACCACTCGTCCTTGGTTTCGTAACGCAAAGCCTGATGGCTCAATACAACTCTCTGAGCCCTATCTATTCTATTTCCTGCAAACCAATGGCATTACACTCTCTAGGCGTTCTGCCGATGGCAAGCATGTGGTTGGTGCCGACTTTACGTTGAGTTCCCTCTCTTCTCAGATCAGTGAATTAGCTTATTCTCCGCAAACCCGACTCGCCTTGTTCGATCAACATTTTAATCTTCTCGGTCAGCATCAACTTGAGCTATCAGTACCCAAGCCTGACTCCCAATCTGATGACACAAGTAAAACTGAGCAAACGAACAACCAAACGACGGGGAATCTCTCTGGCAGTGAGCAAGACCAAAGCTTCTTTAATGTGCCCAAACGTGAACAGATGGAAGCATTGAAAGCGTCCGTTATTGCGCCGCTTATCTCTGATGAAGAGAAGTTTAACCTCAATCTAAAAAACGTTGAGTACAACTTAAACACTTGGGCACTAACGCTAACGCCGGTTCAACTGACTCAAAATGTCACCTTATACTTGGCAGAAGCGACGCCACACAATGAGCTGCTCGCTGATCTTATCTCGATGCGAGACAAGCAAGTTGCGGTCGCGATTGGGATGTTGTTCATCTGCTTCGCTATCGTATGGTTTGTTGCTAATCGACTGTCTCAGCCGCTCAATACGCTGATGCAACTCACCGACAACATCGCTCGGTTCGACTTCAGGCGTACTCATTATCCCAAAAGCATGATTCAAGAAGTGGCTAACCTCGCCCACTCGATTGAGCTAATGGAACACACGCTTCATGATCTGATTACCCTACTTCGAGACACCGCCGGGAATCAGGAGTTTTCGTTCTTAGCCAAGAACATTGCTCATCAAAGCTATTTAATTACCAAAGCAGAAACCATTGTCCTTTTCACTCAATCCAAAGAGAAAGACGTGTTTGATACGGCAGCCAACCTTGCCATTCTTCCTTTTAAGGCCGACATCAATGACTTCATCAAACACACGCCTTGGTTGCTGTGTCAGCTTAAATCTGGTGAGACGATCCATTTGAACAGAGAAGACAATGTTCTCAACTATTACCAAGATTCGATCTTCAATTCAGACCTGTACCTATTTCCACTATTAAACCGAGAGAAACTGTTGGTAGGGATTGTGGCAATTGGCTATGAGAGACCAATTACCAAGATGCAGGCAGACAAGCACGCCTTTTTAAGAGAGTTGCTCAGCTTTGCGGAAATAGCGAAAGACAACATCGACCAAATGCAGCAACAAAAAGACATGCTTAATGCCTTTATTGAGCTGATTGCATCGGCGATTGATACCAAGTCACCTTATACGGGCGGGCATTGCCAACGAGTGCCTGAGCTCACCAAATGGCTAACTCAAGCAACCATAGATGATGACCGCTATTACCCGCAATTCTCATTGGACAGTAAACAGTGGGAAGAGTTGATGCTCGCCGCTTGGCTTCATGACTGCGGCAAGGTGACCACGCCTGAATATGTGGTAGATAAGGCAACAAAACTGGAAACCATTTACGACCGAATCCACGAAGTGCGAATGCGTTTTGAGTTGTTGAAACAGCAAGCGGAAACCGATTACTGGAAAGCGATGGCGAACGGTGCACTACAAGAAGAACAACTCAAAATACTCGAACAAAACCTGTCTGAACTGGATGAGGAGTTTGCCTTCGTTGCTGAGTGTAATCTTGGCGGCGAATCTATGACGGAAGAGCAGCTAGAACGCTTAGATCAAATAGCCAAACGCCAATGGAAACGTACACTGGATGATCAATTGGGTTTGTCTTGGTCTGAAAAAGAGAGATTTAACACCCAAAAAGAGTCGGTTGAGAAAGAGAGAACTGAGCCAACAAGTCAGGAAAAGGGTTTGCCTGTCATGGAGCCTCTGCTTGCAGACAAACCGGAGCATAAAATACCTTGGGACAATGGCTTTAACCCTGCCGATGTATGGCAAGAAGCGTTTGTACTTAAGCCCGGAGAAGTTAAATACAACCAAGGTGAACTGCACAATTTGAAAGTACGCCGTGGTACGCTAAACGATGAAGAACGTTTCATGATCAACGATCATATTATCCAAACCTTCACCATGCTCAACAAGCTGCCTTACCCGCCTTACCTTCAAAACATTCCGGATATCGCCAGCGGACACCACGAACGTATCGACGGTAAGGGATACCCAAGAGGCTTAAACGAAGACCAGTTACCTCTGCCGTCCAGAGCAATGGCAATTGCTGATGTCTTTGAAGCGCTCACCTCTAGTGATCGCCCTTATAAGAAAGGTAAACTCTTAAGCGAATCACTCAACATCATGACCGACATGGCCACCAGCGGTCATATCGATCCCAAGTTGTATCTGCTGTTTTTGGAAAACAAAATCTACGATAAATACGCTGAGCGATTCCTAGAAATGAACCAACGCTGCGAGATTGACCCGCACGAACACATCGACCGAGTAAAAGAATACATACGCTCATTGTTCTAAGTTTTAAATTAACCATTCAGAGGATAAGCCATAACTCAATGGTTAGCTTTTAGCTGCCGAGTCCAATACCGCAACGTCCACTACAGTCGCTACAGCCACTGTGGTGTGCGGTTTTTGTTTGGCTTTCGCCTTGCTGTGTCTTTTTGCCAGCAATGTATTGGTGATGCTCGCCACGACAATCAGGTTAATGCCAATCATCTGCTGTGTAGAAAACACATCATCAAAGAACAAGCCCTGCCAAAGCGCGCTAAACAGCATGTTAGTAAAAATCAGAGGTGCCAACTGGGAGCCACTGTCTGCAAGCTTATACGCCTTGGAACGGAAGATTTGGGTATTGATGGTAAACATTGCAAGACCAAGTGATCCGAGAACAATCCAGCGTAAATCGTCAAAAGACAGCAACGCCGACAAGGTTCCTTTCTCTGCACTTTCAAGTACATCAGGCACCGCAGAAACAGAAGTAAACACAACCATTGGTATCACAATAATTGCCGCAACTAAAAAGGTCCACGCGTTAAGCTCTGCCGGAGTCAGGCTGGTTTTAGACGCTCGGTACAAACTCACTTGCGAGCCAGAATTAAATACCCCCGCGAGAAGCCCAAGCAGAAGCGCAGGTCTAAAGAACTCCGAACCCAACTCAAACTGCGACCAATCCCCCGCCATCATCACTACGCCAACAAAAGTGACAGCTAAACACACGATCGTCGTTGTATGAATCTTGGTTCTAAATATTAACTTTTCTAACAATGGAATAAACAGAGGACCCGTACTGAATAACACAACCCCTTCAACCAGCGTTAAGGTTTGCAGTGAAGTAAGGAAACACCACTGACACGCCACCATAAAGATCGCTCGCATCACCAAAGGTTTCCACATTTCTCGTGTCGGCTTGCTGATTTTGTAAAAAGTCAGAAAAAGAAATAAAAACAGACTGGGTAACAAAAAACGCACAAAACTGAGCAACGAAGTGGGCATCACTTCAGATAGATACTTGGCCATTAAGCCGCTTAAAGACAAACTGAACGTCGACAACAACATGAAAGTCGTCGCCTTGGTAATATCAGACATAATTATCACCTCCTATGACATCTATTTTAGAGGCGTGACGTAATGAAAAATAGCGAGTAATATTAACGATAACTGTAAGGAAAACTTACCAATGAAAAAACTCGTTCCGCTTAAATCCGTTTACGCTTTCATTGCTGTCGCTGAGACTGGCAGCATGACCGACGCCGCTCGGGTGCTGTACGTCAGTCACTCTGCGGTAAGCCAAGCGATAAAGTCGTTAGAACAACTGGTCAACAAGCCTCTGTTTCAACGAGTCGGCCGTCGTGTTGTTCTTAATGCCGCAGGTAAGCGTTATTACCGCAAAGTTGCTCCCGCACTTGAGCAAGTGATAGAGGCGACCGAAGAGCTTGCCAGAACACCTAACGATCACCGCATTACTCTCAACATGGTGAACTCACTCGCGATGCACTGGTGGATCCCACGAGTTCCCGACTTCCAAGCCTTCGCTCCCTCACTTGATATCCGCATTTCGACGCTAACTGGCCCTTTCGATATCGAGCAGGAAGGGGTCGATGTTGCGCTTGTACATGGCAAACCCAACGAGTGGGAACAATATTACAGCGAGAAACTGGGCGACGATGACCTAATCTTGGTGTGTAGCCCTACGATATTAAAAAACCAGACCGGATTGAGCGTCGAACAACTCGTCAAACAAAACCCGACCATTGGCGTTTTTAACCTCAGGCGACAACACGACTGGCAAGTGTGGTGCGACAATTACCAAATCCCAATGCCCACATTCCATAGCAACCTGACATTCGATGTCTCCATTCAAGCAGTACAAGCTGCGATTCGTTCACTAGGCGTATTGGTTACACATCGCTTGTTTGTGAAGGATGACATCAGCCACGGGATGCTTGTCGAACTGGGTAAACCGGTTGCTAACCCGCACCAAGATTTTTACTTTGTTTGCCCAAAAAACAAATTAAAACAAGAAAGTGTGCTAAAACTGAGAACATGGTTAAGACATGAATTCACACGCTCAGAGACAGCACTGAACGATGACATTCAAGAGCAAGACCAAACTATCAATCAATAAGCGAGTGACAGCTCAGCAAGCTTACAAGAGGCCATTATGATTATTACCACCACACAATCAGTCGAAGGCAAGCGCATTGTCGATTACAAAGGGGTTATTGCCGGAGAAGCCATTCTAGGGGTGAACGTTTTCAAAGATATGTTTTCAGGAATTCGTGACTTTGTGGGTGGACGTTCTGGCACCTACGAGAAAGAACTGGAAAAAGCACGTAACTACGCGTTCAAAGAGTTAGAACAGAAAGCGATTGAAGCGGGTGCCAACGCGGTGGTAGGCGTAGATATTGATTACGAAGTCTTGGGAACAGGTAATGGCATGTTGATGGTCTCTGCTAGTGGCACGGCAGTGGTGGTTGCTTAACTGAATCACTCGCTAAATCATGCGATTACCTAGAAAAACGCCCCTTAGCTGAATCGCTAGCTAAGGGGCGTTATTGTATTCGCTGCCAAACTAGGCTTGAATATCTCTAACTCGCACGATCTTCTGGCTCAGAAATCATGGCATCAAAAGAGGCAATTCGAGCCAAAAACTCTTTTCTATCTTTAGGCATAATTGAGCTTGCCATTGGTAAGTTCGCCTTCATCGCATCGACGGCGCGACCACGAACCAATACCTCAAAGTGCAAGTGCGGGCCAGTAATACGACCAGTAGCACCCGATAGCGCAATTTTCTGACCTCGCTTAATTTGCTGACCTTTCTTAACTAAGAAGCGGCTCAAGTGAAGATAACGCGTCGTATATACGCTGTTGTGTTCAATCACCAAATATTTACCAGCATACGGGTGGTCACGAAGTGCCACCACTCGACCATCACCAGTTGAGTAGATAGGTGAACCAACAGGTGTCGCAAAGTCGGTACCATTGTGCGGTGAGATTCGCCCAGTTACTGGGTGTCTTCGTGTCGGATTGAACGAAGAAGTGATTCTTCGGAATTTTCTGTCGACTGGGTATCTATCAAAGGCTTGCTCTAGACTATTTCCCTCTCTGTCATAAAAAAGACCATCTGGTGCTAGAAAAGCTGCGACTTCTCGGTTTCTTAATTGAATTGAGATACCTTGAATTTCTGTTTTACCCGTTAGGTGATCATCCGTGTACTGCTCTTTGACCAATACATTGAAGCTATCACCAGCTCTCAGCTCTCGAGCGAAGTTGACTTTGTCTTTTAGTGTGCGGGTGATATTGGCTATCTGGTTAGTAGTTAACCCCGCTTTGTAGGCTGACGTTGAAAAGCTACCGTGAACACTACCCGCATAGAGTTTTTCTTTCCATTCGCCTGGGATCTCGTGGAATTTATAGGTGAAGCTACCATCATCGTTTCGAGTAAAGGCTGCTTGCTCAACCAAACTCTCGTGATAAATCAGCTCCACAAGCTGTTTTGAGTCACTATCCAAAAGCAACTCTAGATGGTCACCAGGTTTTATTGTGTCGAGTTTCAAAGACTCCAGATCCGCTTCCATCACCTTTTGAACGGTTCCATATGGCAGTTGCCATGACGAAAAAATGTTGCTTAGCGTATCGCCAACTTTCACAAAATAATGGACCTTAACCAAAGAGTTGGGAGTCGCTTGCGAGTCGATGACTTCCTTATCATTAGGTTGAGAACCTTGGTAAGGTGTTATTTTGATAGAGATTTCTGGTGCTGGTTTGGAGTGAAAAGAGAGCAAAGCAGCAAGGGAAAATGCGCTGATCGCAGTAACGATCAGACCAATACGGAGGAACTTCATAAAATACTTAGCGGTTATAACGAGGAACTTAGAAAGTGTTATAACATAACAATTAAATCAAAAAAATAAATGAAATGTAAGAAACCATAGCGCGATAGGTGTGAAAGTATGGTGAGCATGCAAAGCCCACCACCTTAGTTAACACGGATCTTTACCTCATATTACTCTTCACGAAGTACTTCGAAGCGTTCTAAGCCTCGCAGCATCTCAAAGTCCGGCTCTTCAGTTAGCAGCTCTCTCATGGACCCACTGGCTTCAATAGCGCGCTCTAAGTCATCGATAGCTTGACCTTCTGCCCCTAATCGAGCATAGGCGCAAGCACGTTGATACAAGGCATGAGCATTTTGGTCATCGACTTCTAATACACGGTTACAAAGACTCATTGCCCAGTGGTATTCCTGTATATCCATAGCAGCGTCAGCTTTGGCAGTAAGTGCTTCTAAATCTCCAGGACGAACCTTCAGTATTTCATCGTAGATTTCAATTTTTTGCTCTGCCGTTTGTGCGTTCTGTGCTCTCAACCATAGGTTATGAATCTCATTGATAATTTCAATTTCGCGGTTGTTGTCGGAAATGATTCTGGTCTTGCGCTTAAGATCCCGTTCAAGAACATTAAACTTCTTCTCATAGTCTTGAGCGATAGAATTAAGTCGCTTATCAGCCATGTCTTGAGTTGTGTGTTTAAGCTCTTTGATGGATTGCCAACCCACCAGCGCGATAAGAGAGGCCACACCAGCAATAATGTAGAAGAAGTAGGTTACGGTTACATTGGCGTAATTCAGAGACTTGTCTGCCACAGTCAGTTCCCGGTCAGTCATCTGAATGGTCAAGCGTCTTTCAAGATCCTGCTGTTCCATTCGCAGTTGCTTCAGCTCATCCAATATATAGCGTTCCATCAGCGGTCTATCCAAATACTCCTGTTCAGAGTATTTATCCTCTTCGCTTGCAAAACTCATCGAGCTAAACACCGAGATAACTGTAATCAATAAGATTCGAAGCATTATACATTCCTTATATGTTTATATTTAGACTAACTGTATCTCGTAATAGGCATACAAGCTAGGAAGTCGACAAGTTTGCTATGTCCATATTGGAATTAACACTCTAAAACATCATTGATAATTATAAAACACCTGAAGCAACATCATTAATTTCTAAATTATAAAAATACCGCGTAATACTGTTCTATATGATTAATTCGCGATGCGAATATACCGAAAAATGGTTTATTGCATCGAGATGAATCTTATATTAATAACGATCAGAACGAGGTTAATTTGAATAATCCACGATACGATTTAGTAAGCCGTGTACTGCACTGGGTAATGGCTTCTGTAATCATCTATGCAACGATCGTAGGGTATGTGATGCACTATGTCACCAGTCATCCAGAGCTGTTTTCTTTTCTGTCAGTGCTCAACATGTCATTGGCGACCGTTGCGACGCCACTGCTTGTGGTTCGTTATATCTGGAGCCACTTTCGCTCGTCGCCAAGCATGCCAACCTCTGTGCCTGAAGGGCAAAAATGCGTTGCCAAGCTTGCACACTCTTTGATGTATCTTGTGATGTTTATGGTTTTCAGCACCGGCTACTTAATGCTAAAAGAACCGTACTCTTTATTTTGGTTAGTGAGCGTAAATAATCTAATTACCGACTCTGCAATCAACGGCTTCTTTTTCTATTTACATCGTGCCAGTTGTATTGCCCTAGCCTGTTTAATTGTGCTGCATATCAGTGCCGCACTTAAACATCACTTTGTCTCTAGGAACTATGTATTGAAGATGATGCTCTAGATTCAGAGAATTCAACACGGTTTGCACAAACAAAAAAGCCATAGCATGTTCGCTATGGCTTTCTTATTTCAATTTGATTACTTGGTTTGAGTATCAATCATCACTTGCCAGTATTCACATTTAGCCAAGAACTCTTTTAAATAAAGCTCTGGGTTAGCAAGTTTCTCACCGCCTTTAACATCAGCACCAGTCACACGCCAAAAGCCACGAGTGACCAAGTTTCGATGATAAATAAAATCGTTGAGTTCATTAGCCTTCAAAGGAAGTTGTTCACCAAACGTATTTTCGTAGCGGCTCAGAGTCGAGGCTTGTTCACTTGGCTTCTCCCTTAAAAAGGTATCCAAATCCAGACCTAATGCCTGTTGCTGATCTTTTGATAGGGTTTTAACTAATTTAGAGATCACACTGAACAGAGCCAACTCAACTTTTTGAGACGCTAATAACGATGCACCTAAAAGCGCATGTTCATTGGAAATGTGTTGCTCTGTTGATGAAACGGTTGCTGTTGTCACTGTGTTAACCTCAAATAATCATAACGGGTGTTACTGAACTGGATAGAGTCTTTTCACTAAGCTGAATCTTGCAGCTAAGCAGAATCTTTTAGCAGAACACGGTCAGCATCAATAATGGTGAAGCCTGATGCATCTTCATTCTTTTCGACTTGCACTAAACCTTTAAAACCAATTTGCGACAGCTTCTTCGCAAGTTGATCTGGTGCTGTTTCAAAAACAACATTCATAAAAGGTAAAGACTCAGCATCAACAAAACCATGCTCGTTAAACAGTTCCATTGCTTGAGATAAATGGTCTGAGTCGGTTAATTCGATAATTTCTACAACTTCTTCCAACAACATTTTCGATTCCATATTCGCCAGAAAGTGACTGACACAAGCCGGTTCTTTTTGCTTGCATACATCCCGATGCCCTAAGACACCCCTTTAGTAGTAGGGAGATCATAACATATTAATAATCGTAAAATATGTTTTATTTTCCCTAAGCTACTGGGAATACTAGAAAAGAATAGAAATTGGTGAAACATAAGCAACACCAATTCATAGTATCGATAACGGTAAACCTGATTTGAGGTGATCAGGCAACCGTTACTTGAGAATCGCCCGTTTCTACAATCGATTCTTGTAACAAGCCAGCATAAATACCATTGTGTGCCACCAGCTGTTGATGATTACCTTGCTCAACAATTTCACCCTTTTCCAACACCAAAATCGTATCTGAGTGACGAACGGTACTCAAACGGTGTGCAATCGCAATCACGGTTTTTTCCTTGAAAAGGCGCTGCATTGCTTTTTGAATCAGGTCTTCAGTGATTGAATCTACCGAACTGGTCGCCTCATCAAGCATCATCAATTGACCACCCTGTGCAACCGCTCGAGCGAACGAGATAAGCTGCGTTTGCCCTACAGACAAGTTAGAGCCGTTCTTTTCCAAGTGGAAGTCATAACCTTGTGGCAATTGTTCAATAAACTTATCGGCATAAACATAGCGCGCCGCCTGTTCAACCTCAGTTCTAGATAGATGCGTTTTGCCCAGCGCGATATTGAATTGGATGGTCTCTTCAAATAAGTGCACGTCTTGCATCATCATTGAGAACAAATGAGCAGAGTCTTCACTTGAGATCTGTGACAGCTCTATTCCATTCAACAAAATGCTGCCTTCATAGTCTTGGTAGGCTTTAGAGATCAGACGCAGAATCGTCGACTTGCCCGAGCCCGTCGAACCCACAAGCGCGATTTGATGCCCTTTCTCCAATACAAACGAGACATTCTTTAGAACGTAGGGAGAGTCGTCTTTGTAGCGGAAGCTTACGTTCTTAAACTCTAGGCTCACAAACTGTTCAAGCTGCTTCTCAACCTTGTTAGATGACAACAGGTTGCGCCCTTCTTCTTCAGTCGGCTCAACAAACAGCTCTTCAATATGGTCAAACGCTGCAAATGAACTCTGAATCGAAGCGATCTGCGAAGTAAAGTCACGAATCGGAACAAACACTTTCTCTAAGGTGTTGATGAACGCAATCAGCACACCCAAGGTGAGCGCCCCTTCTAACACTTGCTCAGAGCCATACCAGATCATAATCGCGATAGTGATGGAGGTGATGCCAGAGATAAACGAGAACAAAATCGCATCGTATTTATTGATCTTCTTCTGCGCTCTTAAAAACTCATCGGTATAGCCTTGGTAGCGTTGCTCGACTTGCTCTTCCGCTCGGTACATCTGAACGGTTTTCATGCCAAATAAGACTTCTTGTAAAAAGCCAATACCGCGAGCGAGAGAAGAACGAGTCACCTTATAGAGAGCACGAAGTCGGTTTCGTACATAAACCGTCAAATACATCACTGGTGGCATAATGATCAATACAATCATCGTTAACTGCCAATCAATAAAGAACATCATCACTAACAGAGCAATGGTATTGATGCTGTCTTTAACTAGCCCGACAACCGACTGAACAAACGTCTCGCCGATGGTTTCCAAGTCACTGGTTAATCGTGAAAGCGTTACCCCAATCGGTGTGTTATCAAAATAGCTGCGCGGTAGTTTGAGCACGCGAGCAAACAATACTGAGCGCATGTCAGTTATCGTGTATTGACCAGTTTTACGCAGATTGTACGAATAGGTGGTATCCACCACATAACTCGCCACCAGCACGGCAACGAGATAGAAGACGTATTCGAGCAGACCATCCATATCCCCGTGACTCAGGTGAACATCGATCACTTGAATGATCAGCCAAGGGAACAACAAGCTCGTGATGACAGAAAGAGGAAGCATAGCGATGCCCAGAATCGCAGAGCCTTTGTATTTCTTAGCAAACTTAAAAAAGTGCTTGAGGTACTTGAGATCAACACGTTTTAACATGCTGCTGCCTCCGTTTCATTCTGCTGTAGTTGCCATGTATCGTAATAGTAATCACAGGTTTTCAATAACGTGGCGTGGTCGCCCTTCGCGATCACTTTACCTTCGTTCAACACGATGACTTCATCCATATATTCAAGGGCATTAACGCGGTGTGAAACCACAAGAACCGATTGATTTTCCAAACGTTTAAACAAACCTTCCAAGATCTTACGTTCTGTTTCATAGTCGACAGCCGATAGAACGTTATCCATGATGATCAGGTCGGTGGGTTGCAATAAAGCACGCGCAATACTTAAGCGCTGCTTCTGACCACCTGACAACATGATCCCTTTCTCACCGACTAAGGTTTGATCGCCGTGTTCAAAACGTGTCACATCACTAGCCAACTGGCTGAGCTCTAGCACTTCATCAACCTGACTCTTTGCCAAATCGGTATCTAGGCTACCAAAGCGGATATTGTCTTCGACGGTTGCTGAAAACAGGTAAGGGTCTTGAGTCACGGTTTTCACGTAACGGCGTAAGTCACTGCGTGAGAAGCTAGTGACATCTCTTTCACCAAGGAAAACAGAACCTTGTGGTACATCCAAGTGGTGGTTTAAGCAGTTCACTAATGTCGTTTTACCCGCTCCGATCCCGCCTAACACACCCACTTTCTTACCTGTTGGAATATCAAAGCTGATGTCATCGAGAATCACGCGTTCTTCACCTGAATAGCTGAAGCTGAGATTGCGAACGGAAAACGTTTTTCCCTTCAGCGATTCAACATCTAATTCAGTAAGCTTATCTTCATCTAGCTCTGGGACTTTGGCATTAAGAATGGTTTGTGCACTTTGAATACCTACCATGCCACGCTGATAAATGGTCGCGATTCTGCCAAGTTGCATCAATGGCATAGCGAGCAAAACTGAGTAAGTCAGAAAGGCGGTAATCTCACCAAGTGTGAGTTCCTGTCTCATTAACATGTAGCCACCAAGCCCAAGAATGATGATTTTCATCAGGTCATTGGCGTAGTCGAGTACCGGCATAAAGAAGACTTGAATGCGTGTAATTTTAAGGCGGCATTCAAGCAATAACTGGTTCAGTTTTTCAGTTTCAGCTTTCACCCAAGGTGACATCTGCTGGCTCTTAATGAGATCAATCCCAGACAGGTAACTCATTAGCTGAGCAGACAGATTTTGTAGGCGCTTCATGTGCTCTAAATGCAGCGCTTTCATACGCTTGAAGCCCACACGGAAAATCACAAAAGCGATTGAGATAGGAATGATCGAATACAGTGTGAGTGCTGGCGATATGCGCCACATGTAAAGAGGCGTCAACGACAACGCAAGCAAGGCATTGAAGAACTGCAAGAAGCCGACACCAAACAGCAGTCGAATGCCACTAAGGTCATTGTTGATAATCGAGATCAGTCGACCCGAAGCAAAGCGTTCGTGAAAGCTGCTCGGTAAGCGATTCAACTTTTGTAGAAGTGTACTTTTAAGTGCGGCCTCTGTAATTCGCCCCGGATTAAGCGCATAGATACGAGACAGAATTCTCACCACCACCATGGCAACCGACATCCCGACCACAATCCAAACATAGGTTTGAAGCTGTTGGTGGCCAGTTGAAGAGGCATCATCAATCAAATCTATCGCCAATTGGATATAGCGAGGGATCTCTACTTGTAACCAGTTGACGAGAAAGATGAACACAATCGCCAATAAGTACGAGGTGCGATTCATGCGCAGATAATGGGCAATAAACTGTCTTTTATTCATAGTATTCTTTGTTTAGGGCAGGCTCACAGCGAGATTTAACGATATAACCGGGCAGTTAAGCTAGATAGGTTCATCGCTGAGGTAAAGATACATCAAAAACACTTAGTTGACAATATCAACCATATTCAATAATTAGTTTCGGGTATTAAGTTTTAGCATTGCTAGAAACAACTTTGCCGCCAAAAGTGGCGGCAAATAAATAGCTTAGCAGGCTAGTATTGATAACGGCTAAAGCATCTCTTTGGCAATCAAATGCAGCAGAAACGTTTCCCGCTCAATGCTCATGCCCTTTTTAGGGCTCTCGGCCATCGTCTTCTCGTTATGAGCAATTGCGTCATGAATATTAATCCACATAATATTCCCTACCAAAATTAACACTTAAAAATCAGTACATTAGATAGAAGCAAAAAATCAAATGGCGACAAAATGGCGACAACTTTTGAACTCTAAGATAAAACAAGGTAACGATAAACCTATTTTCCGTCTTATTTCCAATCTAGATTCTTTACCCAAACAAATCGTCTGGTATTGTTGCTCAATATCAGTTGTTATAGGGTTATACAAAACTTGTCACACTTGATTTAGAATTCCATTCAAAATTTCATCACTGTATTCTTTCCTGCGATTGTCTACAATCAACCAGCAAGAAGATTTCGTACAATAATACTCCCAGCACAACCAACCATTCACGCTCGTTTTGGTCACTTCAGTTCCTGCCGAAGAGAAAGAAGTAAACACCTTACCATTTAAAGAAATCCCTTCAGAATTAATAACCGCGCCAACTCTATGATTACTCTTCAACCTGAGTTTAGTCCCAAGATAAAACGGGGTACCCTTAATTGTAACTAAGCTCTGTTCACTTTTCGTTTTCTCACTAGAATCATAAATCTCAAAAAGGATGTCTCGGGATTCTTTATCTAGCCTAGCAACCATTCGAGCCCCCCAATTGGAGAATATAAAATCAGCGACTTCTGTTGCTATTGGATAAACTGAGGTTCGGTACATACCTAAGCATGATTGAGCTTCATCAATAGACAAGCCATTTTGCTCTAGATCCTTTCTCCGTTGTTCCGATTCTAATGACCAACCAATTGACAACATATACAACTCCAAACTAATCGAAAAATTACTTGTACCACTGACACTAAACAATCAGTCAAGTAAAAGATAGGGCTACATAATTGTAAGTTGCACTTCATAAATTAAGTTTTCAACAGATAACAACACTTCTGACTCTTCATCATTTAATGTGGAATTAGACAGGCGTAGTACGTATAAGTAATCGAACTTTACAAAGAAGTCGTAAAGCAAAGGCATGATATTAGGGTTTACTGTTGATATATATTGCTCAAGGCTCTCGTTTGGTAAACAAGCGTACTCTTTACCTCCAAGAGCCTTAACGATAGCCACTCGAACGAATCGAAAAAACGGATCTAGCTCTGGTGGGTTAACAACCATATATACTCCTCCCTCATTCAAGCTTCATTTTTTAACAAAGCTTGTAAGAACTACAATCACCGTTGCTTACAACATCGAGCCAGTTAACAACTAATAAGCCTTTCCTAATGCTTCCCTGACAAGTTCTATAAATTAAAAGCTTGTCGCCATATTCCCCACATCCAAATTCAAATCTGTGCCTTTTTCTGCTTTCGCTTTATCTATTGCGACTGGCTTATCAGATTTGATGGTCAATGACACTTCAGATTTACTTTTGACAGTTTGGTTACCCAGTGGGCTATACGCTGTGCTCTGCTTAATAGGCTGAATCCCTCCAGCTTGATAAGCGTGGTATCCCTGCTCGGTTTGGGTTCGCTCAGTTTTGTTTTGGGTTTCATTGGTCGTAATGCCAAGCGTCGCGCTCTTATCTTCAATACGATTGAGTTTGGCTGCTAAGTTATCGACTTCTTGGCCAGCTTCATCGGTTTGAATTTTCCACCCATCGGGGATGAGCGCATCCGGCAGCTTGTTGATTAGGGCTTTGAATTTATCCCATAACCAACCAACGCCGTCACCAATCCATTTAATGACTTTATCTAAACCAATGAACTTATCGATTAAATAAGTAATCGCGATTAACGCAGCAGCAACAGCAGCCACCATAAGCCCTATTGGGTTTGCCAGAACAGCCGCATTTAAAGCTATCAGAGCCACTTTTAGAATGGCGACCGTCGCGAGAATCCCTTTGAAGTTTTGCGCTAACCAAATAAGCCCTTTGCCTAGCAGTTCAAAGCCTTGATAAAGACCGTCCACGGTTTGGATTAGCTTTTCGATAAAATCGGTTCGCCAAGCAGCGTTCTTAAACTTCTCAGAAAACTGGGTGAATGCTTTGGTTGCTTTTTCCATGATGGGTGCAAGTGCTGCAAACTTCATAGAGCGAACGCTTTCTTCGATTTTTTGCAGAGCATCGTTGTAGGCTTCCGCTTTCGCCGCATCTTCTGCAGTCGCACCGCCACCCAATGCATTGAGTTCTTTTCTCGCCGCCGTTAATCCTTCAGTGCCTTCACGCAACATGATCAGCATTTTGCGACCGTCTTGGCCAAAGGCTGCATCGGCAAAGGCCATTTGTTCTTGCGGCGTTTCAAGCTGAGAGAACTCTTCAAGGAGCATTTCATAAGCCTGCTTAGTGTCTTTCGCTCCCTGTAAATCTTTATGCAGCGCGTTCTCACTCTTCTTGAGGTAAGAGCCTAACGCACCTGAGCCTGTTTTTTGCAGCACGCCAAGTCGTTTGGTGAAGCGAAGCATGGAGTTAGACAGTGCGTCAGAGCTTACCCCCGCATGTTCAGCTTGAGATTGCATAGCTTGGAGTTCTTGAATGGGTAGGGTTAGGGTCGCCGATGTCTTTGCCAGGTTGTCCATTTCACCTGCTGCGCCATTCACTTGTGTTACTAACCCAGCAAAGCTCAAACCACTTAAAAGCGCTGCCCCTTTTCCTGCCGCTGCAGCGCCGACCTTGGGAAACTTGATGGAACGGTTCAGCTTTTGAATCGGGCTCATGACTCTTTGTAAGGTGGTATAACGCTTACTAAGCCTTCCAATTTCCTTACCGTGTTTCTTATAACTTCGATTCAGTCGGTCGTATTCATCATCAAGATTTCCTGTATTTACCCCTGTCTTTTTTAACTGGGTATCGAGCTTCTCTAAATGGGATTTGTAACCCTCTTGCTCGGTATTCAGTTTGCTCAGCTTGGCTTGCTGCTTTGTAATTTTCTCCGTTAGCGCCGCACTTGGGGATTCAACGCCTGCCGCTTTTACTTTTAACTCTTCAAGCTTTTCGCTGACCGCAGCAACCGCAATCGCGTTCTTGTCCATCGCTTTTCGTGACGTTTTTAAAGAGTCAATCATCCCCATTACGGCCGAGTCATCAGCCTGTGTCTTCTGTACCTTCTTGATAGATTTGGCGTAATAATCGCTCTCGCCACTCATCCCTTTGAGAACGGCTGAAGTTTTATCTTTCATATCCATGAGAACAGACAGTTTCATTTTCATTCTGGATAGCCTTTTGTTGATACAAAAAAAGAGAGCTCATTCGCTCTCTTGTGGTGTTTGTTCGTGCCTCTCTCGGGCAAGCTCTCGAAACAGTAATAGATCGTCGTAGCTGAGTTTGTCTATTTCACTTGGGGGCCAATGAAACACAAGGGCGATATCTGCGTAATAGTCTTCAACTCGCTCTATCACTATTCCGTCGCGACGAAAAAAGAGGCAAGCGTCGTGAGCAATGGCGCCCAGTTCTCTGGAGGCATATTGATAATGTCACGCTCGTTCAAGCAAGAGATTCGAGGTAATAGGGTTTGTCCTGCCTCAAACTTCATTCCGCACACATCTATCAAGCTCAACCCGCGCAAATGCCCAGAGTGTGGCTTGCTGATATCAATATGCGTAAGCGCTTTGCCGTCTTTTTCAATAGGCGAGGCCAACTCCGCGACCTTGACTTGTGACTCGTCTTTAATGGGGTTGGTCATAGCCAAGCTCCTTTTGTAATGCTTCTAGTTTCTTCTTCACGCCGCCTTTCTGCGGGTCTAGCTTCATCACTAGCTCAAACAGGTTGTGCGCCTTTTCTTTTTCACCAGCTTCAAAGTGCCAATCACCGACTAGGCGGAACATCTTCACTTTGAGTGGGGCGTTAGTAGCAAGTTCGCCAGCCAGTAAGTCACTCACGGCTTTGAGTAGGTATTCACGCTTGTACGCTTTCTTTTCGGTGTGCGCTTTGTGCGTGTACTTAAAGACGTAATCACAAAACCCCGTTTGACCATTCACTTTGAAATTAGCCGGTGTTTCTAATCCGCCATCGATGGCCGCTCGAAAGTCATCGTGGATCTCGTCAAACTGGCCAAGGTCAAAGTGCCACATATAAAAGCACCACATCACATCGAGGTTGCCGTAATCGCCTTTATGAGTGTCCAATAGCTTTTCAACCAATGGACGGTACTTGTTAATGAGCTCTTGCTTGTACGGATCTTTCTCTTTCGAGCCAGACAAAGTGCGCAGGTAACTTTGGTCTTGCTTAAACACGAGTTGCGTTTCTTCCCAGGGTCTATCAGCAAAAGCGGTGCGAACGGCTTGGCTTACTGTTGACTCGTTTATAGCGTCAACACTGTCGATAGCTTCAAAGGCTTTAACCGGTTCTGGCTTTGCCTTCTGAGCCTCTCGTTTCATCAGTATGGATAACATGTTCTTTCTCCTTACTGTGGGATGAGCTCGTCACCGTTAAAGAGCACTTCAAGCTGGCCATCTTTTACCGCAACGGTAAGCGGGTCGACTGTCCACGCGCCTTTCAGGGTGTAAGCGCGGTTTGTGTTGGTTTCTAAGGTGATATCTTCACCCACAAAATCAGCAATGGCTTTCTCATCGGTGTCTTGAGCGTGAATGATGGTGCATTTGATAAAAGGCGCATCCGAGAACTGTTCAGAGAAACCCAAAGGTCCATCGTCACCCATTATGGTCTCGCGCTTCATGTTGCCGAGGCCATATTCCGCCCCTTCTTTGATGGGAAGGCGTCCCAATGAACCGGCGTTAAGGACAGCACGGCTAGTAATTTTTGTTCCCATGACTTACTTCCTAAATTGAATTTTGCCTGCAACGATAATCAAACCGTTCACGAACTGCGGTGAATCTTGGTAGTTGACGCGCTGCTTGTTGGTTTCATCTAGCTCGACAATGAGCGACTTTTTGTAGCCATCGAAATCTTGCACGATGCCTTGGTATTCCAAATCTCGATACAAGGTCAACAGCTTGGCTTTGAACATAGTCGGCGTAACAATCGGCTGACCTTTGGCGAACTTGGTTCCGTCTTTCGCTACCTTGTGGCGAGGGTAGACACTTAAGATCAACGAACGTTGTTTCTGACGAAAATACATGGCGGTTGCCGGTGTCATGACATCGAGGTAACTGTTGTCCGTTACGCCAGCTGCGTTTTCTGTGTAAGCGGTAACGGCACGTTCGACTAACACTTCATTCGCTGAGTTCACCGTGTACGTACTCAACCCTTCATACAAAAAGAGGTTACGTTCAGCCCAGTCCCATTCTTGTGCTGCCAGTGAATAAACACCGTTCAACTTGAGTGTTTGCAGTGGCCTGCAAGGGTCAATCGCCAGTGACGGGGCGATTTGCCCAACCCATGCGCCAATCGCTGCCGCGTCAGACAGTGGCGCTTCTGCAGAGTCACCCAAGTTATTGATGGGCAGAAAGTTGATCAACGCGCAATTGCTTGTTGGTGCAAAGGTGATGAGCTCTGCGTGTGTGCCTTTCTTGGGTAGATACGCGATACCTGGTACTTGCTCTAATGCGCCATATCGCTCTTCAAGAAAAGTCCCTAACTCACGAATGGTGGTGCTGTCATTCAATGAGCACATGATGTGGTGATATTGAACATCACCCAATGTAGCTAAGGCGCTTGCGGTATCACTATCCTCAACACTGACCGCAAAGATAGGCATGGTCTTATCTTGTTTACGGAAATAGGTGATCATTTCCACTATGTCGCTATTGGCACCAAACGAAGCTGCCGCAATCGTCTCATCCATACAAAGCGTAACTTTGTTTGGCGCGACCGTTGCATCACTGACCGCATTACCGATCGCCAAGATAACTTGCAAGTCTTCTGCGCTGTTTGCCAGGCTATTATCAATTTCAATGTAGACACCGGGAACGCGAGCGGTGCTGGGTACTTCAGCAAAACCAATACTCATTATTTAGTTTCCTTTTGGGCTGTGGGCTTGGCTGTTTTATCGATGACCACGATACTTTTTTCAGCAAGTCGACGTAGCCAGTAAGCGTTACGAGGTTTATCTTCACCTGCCGCTTTCAGTGGCTCTCGGGTTGTTGGGTCTTTCACGATCAAACTTGTTTTCGCTGGCTTAATCTTGAAAGTGGGTAGCGCCGTTTTCTCTACTTCTTGTTTATCCATTACGCTGCATCCTCTAGTGCAAAGTGTTCTGCTGCCATGGCGAGTAACTCTCGCTCTAGAGCAGGCGTCCAACCAATGAAGGTTCGCTTGGGCATTTGGTAATTGCGCTTGGTTTTTACGCCACCTGTCCATCGACCTGTTTTACTGTTGTAGTGACCATTAACACGAGTCGTAAATGATACTTGAGCGCCTTGGTTGTGCTCTTGGCCAATGCGACCTGCGACGCCTTTTAGGCCAACCTCAAAGCTATCGTCTGTAACGCGAGTTCTTAACGCCTGGCCAAAACCAAGCAACATGTTTTTATTGTTCACGGTGTTCTGCGCTTGAGTGCCATCCCATAGTTGGGTTGTTTTTCTCCGCGTTCGGCTTTGGTACGGGTTGTTGTCTATATCTCGCTGAGCTCGAATTTGCTGACGAAAGAACTGCCTTGCGCGGTTGGCCATGCGTTTATTCAGCTCAAACTTATCACTGGCCGTCAGCACTAAACTTTCCAAAACTTGAGTCAGTTGCTCAGGCGTCGCGAGGGTTAATTCACTCATGGCAAATCATTTAAGTGGCCGACAAAGTAGACCAATTCACCAAGTTGGTCTTCATCGGCTCGCGCTTCAAAACCACTGATACATTCATAACGGGTATCACCTTGCTTCCAATTGCCTTGTTCGTTTTCTTGAAGGTCGAACTCTTCACGAATATCAATTTTCAGCTTGAGATCAAACGCACCTTTATCGAGAGGCTCTAGCGCGAACGTCGGCATAGGTAAGCCTTTTTCCGCTCGCTCAGGGTCGTACTTGTTGAGCCAGCTGACTAAATGCATAAACAACACTTGCGGCTCTAACTTGGCGCTTTGCAAGAAAACGATGGCGGTATATTCAATTTCAAACCCATCGACATCCGCACCCTGACCACAGAATAAGGCGCCATCTTCCGCCCACACATCCATTTTGGCCGCGTCAGTGACATGGCTTTTGAATAAGTCCGTTAAGCTTTGCAGCGCTTTCATTACACCCTCTCAAAGCAGTAGGTTTCTTCTGCGTGAATCAACATGTCTATAGCTTGGCGGGACTGAACTTCGCACTCTTCTTTCTTAATGGTGAGCGCTTCTTGTCGGTCTGCCGCTTCAGCGGTGGCGTCACCACTCATTTGCACGCTAATCAGTTGAGCGGCGGTCAGTGCGAATACGGCCTGCTTATAAAGTGTTTCGGCCGAGTCATCATCACCAAAGCGCTCTTGAGATAATTCCGTCAAGCTAGCAAAAGGCGCGAAGGTGTCTTTAAGTTCAGAATGCACTTTAATGCGTGACACCGTAGCGTGGTGCAGAATGCCTGCCTCTGTTTCATTGCTTTGGAAATGGAACAGAGACTGAAACTCTGAAATTTTCAGGGCTGGATATTTGCCCGAGGCTGGCAACTCAGATTCATAGCACTCGTTTTTATCACCGACAAATTCCATGATGTATCCTTACCGTGTTAGGGAATGCAGGCCGACAATCGCGAATAACAGTTGGCGCCAAAGCGCACCTGAAACAGCAATAGAGCCTGCATTGAGGGGGTGTTAGTTTGTAATGGCAGGCTTAATGCCAAGCCTCGTTAATCCATAGCTTCACGTTTTTGAATTCAATGGCTGCGGCCTTACCAACTTCTTCGAGCACGTAAGCCATGTTCATCGACTCGAAGTTTTCAATTTGGTCTTTTTCATCGTTCTTCTTACCTGCAGAGCGGCGAACTGAACCTTCTTGAATGTAAATGGATAGGTTGTCGTAACTGGTCACCATGATGCCCGTTGATGGGAAACCTGGTACTTTCACTGCAGGCAGACCGCCATAGGTACCGATGACTTGCAGCTCTTGAATTTTGCCTTTTTCGCTTGGCGTATTACCGTGCGCTTCGTAGAACTTGGCTTTGTCATAAGCGAGCAAGTCGGAGCCGATGATGGCCACAAGGTTTGAATCATTTTCACAGGCGTCATGCAGTAGGTTTTTCGTTTCTAGCACAGCTAGGTCTAGGTTGATGAAGTCACCACCTTCACCGATACGAATTTCACCATCCGCTTTTTGTCCCGTGGTAATTAAGCGCTCTGCGTTATGGTCACGCATGGCTTGGAACCAACCTTTATTCACGTCTTCACCGTTCGGGTTGGCGCTAGCATCGGTATTTTTAGCGACACTTACGCCATACCAACCAATCGTGATTTTATTGGCGTCAATCTGCTCTCGGGTGGCTTTACTAATCAATGCGTTGAAGTTCTTATGATGCGCCCACGCGTCCAGTTTTGCGTAACGAAGTGCGGTATCAAAGTTCGTTTGCTCACACATGTAAGGCATTGCCCCCATGCTTGAATGATCTTTAGGTGTACGTTTGCCCGAGCCCGACGTATCGGTACGACTGGCAATCATGCCCGTAGCGCCAAGACCAATAGATTCACCTTTTTGGTTTTTCACTGAGATGATGTTGATTTTGCTTAGAAACCAGTTGCTTTCACGGATAGCCGCGATAATGCGCTGAGTACCATTAGGGCTCACGTTAAACTTCTCGGTCGCATCATCTACATCGTTTTGCGCTGCCACGGCTTTCACGTAGGCGCTGAGTTTTATTTTGGTCTGCTTTTGCATGTTTTTACCTAATTCAATTCGTTATGGGTTGAGGGCGTGTCGAAGCCTATAAGTAGCGCTCTTCGTCATTACCTTCGCCGGCTAACTTGCGCTGCTCTTCATCGGTTAACTTACTGAACTTTTCAATTTGACCGGTTAGGTTTTCTACCTGTGAAGACAGAGTCTCTACCTGATCTTTTAGTTCGGTGACATCCGTACTTTCTTCAGCTTCAGCAGGTTGCTCCGGCGGCTTACCATTGGTGTTTAGCTTTTCAACTTGTTCATTTAACTGGCTGAGTTGTTGCTGATTTTCTTTACCTTGCTCAATGCTTTGCTTGAGTAGCTCTTCAAGTTCTTTACTCATGTCGTCTTCTTCCTGTTGTTGTGAGAGCTGCTCAAGTTCACCTTCGCCCTTAAGCCAGCGTTTAAATGTATGGAGTATCGAGGCTTCTTCCTCGGTGTCTTTCGAGAGTTGTTCTGGGGTAATTTGAAAGCTCGTTGGAACGCACGCTTTATCTTTACTGTTAGCCGACAATTGAATCTGCGTCGTACCTAACGATGCTGGCTCATCAGTCAGGGCCAATCCGGTCAGGTAAGCTTTCCCTGTATCTGCAAACTTTTCATAGAACTCACATGAGGTATGTAAAAGCTGTCCTTGCTCAGCCATACGTAAAAGCATTGAGTTTGGTTTCAGTACAGCGAATAGCTTGTCTTCTTTCTTTTCGACAGAGAGGACAGAGCCATACTTGCTGCTCCACGGGTAATGGTCTGCATTGATTCGAGCTGTATAAACGTCTGGGTTGTAAGTTTCTGCAATCTCATCAATGATTTTTTGCTCAATGACTCGACCATCAATGGTTGCTCCTGCCTGTAAAATACAAATTAGCTCTGATTGGAACATGCCTAAACTCTCCTAAATTCGATGATTCCAATTTACCCAATGCCTCCGCCTTTTTGTATTTGTCCTAGTTCTAAACACTTGATATAGAAATCGTTCAAGCTGAGTAATCACAAGCGCTGTAGCACTATGCAAACATGGAAAATAATGTTGTTAGCGAACCGCTCTATACCGCCGACCAAACGAAAGCTTTGGGATTGTTTTTACGCCAACGTAAGCCTGCTGAAATTGCAGAAACGGTTAGCGTAGCCACACGCACGGTTCAAAAATGGATAACTCAGTTTGATTGGAAAACGCTGAGGGATGACGCGCCCGTCGAATTAATGATGAGACAGCGCATTGCTTACTTGATGTGGGTTGATCAAAAGCTTGAGAGCCAAGAGCGTGAGCTCAAGATGTTACTCGAACAGCAATTCAAACGTGATGAAGCAGAGCAAAGGCGCAACCGACCAGCTGGCCGAAACGATGGCGAGCAAAAGCGTGGTCGTAAGCCAAATAAGACGAAGAACGGTGTGTCCCACATCACCAAAGAGATGTTGGACGAATATCGCGAGAAAACCTTCTTCGAATACCAAAAGGACATTCACGGCCACAAGCAAAACGATGAGATCAATGAAGTGCGCTTTTATCTTAAGTCGCGCCAGATTGGTCTTACGTTCTATTTTGCCTTTGAAGCGTTTGAAGATGCGGTGCTGACTGGCGACAACCAGGTGTTTATCTCTGCGTCGAAAAAGCAGTCTTATATCTTCAAAAACTACATTCGTAAGTTTGCGCTAGAGATTGGCGACGTTGACCTAAAAGGTAAAGACGACATCGAGCTTAGCAACGGCGCGAACCTTGGTTTTATGTCCACTAACGTAGCGACCTCTCAAGGTTTTAACGGCCACATGTATTGGGACGAGGTGTTCTGGATCCCAGGCTTTGCGGATTTAGATAATTACGCGGGCGGTATGTCGATGCAATCGCAGTTCCGCACCACTTACATTTCGACACCTTCTACCATGGCCCATGAAGCCTACCCGAAATGGCAAGGCAAGAAAGAGCACGGCATTGATATTAGCCACAAGGCGCTAAAAGCCGGTGCTTTAGGTGTTGATTTTATCTTCCGTCAAATGATCACGGTGGATGATGCGATTAAGAAAGGCGCGACCTTCTTCAACATGGATAAGCTCAAGCGTAAATATCCGGTTAAAGAGATTTTCGACAATCTATTGCGTTGTAAATTTTTGGACGACAGCGCTTCATTCTTCTCACTGAAAGCACTACTGGCGTGTAAGGCAGACAGTTCACTTTGGAAAGATGTCGACCACGAGAAAGCAAGGCCAGTGGGTAACGCAGAAGTTTTGGTCGGTTATGACCCACGAGGTGGCGGTACGGGTGAAAGCTCGGATGATGCGGGCTTAGTGGTGGCGTTGAAGCCAAAGCGCAAAGGTGGGATTTTCCGATTCATCGAGCGGGTTCGCCTTAAAGGCTCCAGCTATGAGCAACAAGCCGACACCATTCGCGGCATTACTGAGAAATACAATGTGGTGTACATGGCCATGGATACCAGTGGCGTAGGCTCGGCTACCGCTGAGCTGGTTCGTAAATTTTACCCAGCTCTGGTCGAGCTGGATTACTCACCTGAAGTGAAACGACTGATGGCCTATAAGTCGAGAGAAATCATTAACAGTGGCCGCTTACAGTTTGAAGCGGAATGGGATGATCTCGTTCACTCGTTCTTAATGATTCGCCAGCAGACCACTAAGGTGAGTAACCAAATTACCTTTGTTTCCAACCGCAGCAAAATTGGCTCTCATGCCGATTTAGCTTGGGCTTCGATGCATGTAATGCGTTGGGAGCCGATTGATATAAACAATGACACCAACACCAGTGTCGAGTTCTTCTAGCCTAATTTTGGAGAGGCCAAGTGATAGAGATTGAATTTTCTAACCCCGTGAGCGTGATGAACAGCGACATTCTGAGCTATTTAGAAGTGGCGTTGGTTGATGGTTTGTACGAACCGCCGGTTGCACTCGATACCTTAGCCAAGGCACTGCGCACGAACCCGATGCATTCGAGTGCGATTGAGTTTAAGCGCAATACGTTAATGCATGCCATTGCGCTGATTGGATTACTTTCACGCCAAGATGCAAAGCGCTTTATTCAAGACTACTTAACCTTTGGCAATGCCTACTTACAGGTCATTCGAGGCTATGGAGGGCTGGGTGAGCCTATTAAGCTCAAACACATACCTGCTTTGTATATGCGTAGACGTGAAGACTTAGGTTGGACGTATAAGCCAAGAGCTTACGATGATGACGGGCGTATCGACTACAAGAAAGGCCAAGTGTTCCACTTGGGCGATTACGATGTAGCGCAAGAGCTGTATGGTTTGCCTAGTCACATTAGCTCTTTGACTTCTATCTGGTTGAACGATGATGCCACCTTGTTTCGTCGTCAGTACTACCGTAACGGTAACCATGCAGGTTACTTGCTGTATATGAATGAGCCAACCATGACAGAGAAACAAGAAAAGGCCATAAAAAAACAACTGCAGGCTCAAGAAGGCATGGCGTTTAAAAACTTATTTGTAAATGCCAAAGGTAAAGACACCAAAGCTCCAGAACTTAAGCCAATTGGTCAAGTAGAAGCTAAAGACTCATACAAAGAAGTGAAGAACCAAACCATGAACGAGGTGCTTTCGGTTCACCGTGTGCCAATCGAGTTGATGAGCATTCGACGCGAGAGTATTACGTCACTGGATTTGAACAAAGTGGATTGGCTGTTCCACAAGAACGAACTGCTACCGCTCATTGATATGATGCAAGAGTTGAATGATGTTGTGGGGCAACCGGTCATCACCCCTAAAGAATATAAACGTTTGGATGCGGCTTAGTATTGAGTACTGATAGGTTTGTCTTTACTGCAGCTCGTGTTGAAGCTGCGCTCTTATCCAAGTTTGCAGCGATAAGAGCTTCTGAGCATTTTCAGCACAGGTTTGCAGGTTCGCCACGTCTTCCGCTAAGACTTCGGCGTCTCGCTCGTAACCTGTAGCGGTTTTGGCGGCACCATCAGGGATGGTGGAGGGTTGCTGAATACCGATTGCTCGATTATGCGCTCGCACTGATTGGGCGCGGATGTGCATCCAGTCAGGATCGTTAACAACGCACTGCTTATCACTGCTCTTTTGAGCATACTTGATCACCTCTTTTTCTATCTCTCGAAACTCAATTCGAATATCTGGCTTTTGGTTCGCGAGCTTCACGGCGAGCTGAAAAGCCTCGTTTTGTTTTTGCTCTACTTTGTCCCATAGGGCATTTTGTGCTTTTAAGGCTTTGACCTCAGTGGTGGTTACGCCGTAGTCATACGAACAATAAGCGACACCGCTAAGGACGGCAGCAAAGGCAATGGCTTTAAACAAAGTTAGATATTGATTTAGCATGATCACCACCCATTCAAACAAACGTGTTGTTCTTTGGTTCGGCGTTTAGGAATGCCGGCACAGTTGCTTTGCTTGAGTCGGCAGTCTTTACCATTCACAAACCCCCATCTTGGGTACTCCTTACAAGCGCCTTGATGATCACCTTGGTTAAACTTCTTCAGTAAGGTCGAACGCGTGAAATTGCCGGCGCCAAGGTTAAAGACAAAGCTCACCATCATGTCGTATTCGCCCTGGCTAGCGGTTTGGGTGATGTGTTTGTTTACCACTTGTTCGGCAGCTGAGATATCTTCAACAAAATACTCAGCCGCTTGTTGCTCGGTAAACACCATCTCTGGTGTGACGCCGCTTGTATGCCCAAGCCCCGCAGTCCACACATCGGCACTGCATTGGTAGGGTTTGAGCCTGCAACCTTCTTCATTCGCGACATGGCTGAGGCCTTGCTCACTGGTAGTAAGCTCTGAATCAATGGTAAAAACAATGGCAAGAACGGAGGCAACAGAGCACACCACAGTCTGTACTGCTTTGGTTTTTATGCTCATGCTGAACCCTCTTTTTTTGAGTTCAACTTGTCCAGCTGCGCTTGGCTGAGTTTGGTTGCAATAGCGTAGTGACGAATAGCCATAATGCCTGCGCCAATACCGACCGCAACAGACAAAATTTGGAGTGCGTCATTCACGCCAAAACTGATTAGGGTTGCACTAACGGAGGCTAAGATTTTCTTTAGGCCAGTGACATCGAGTAGTGATACGACGAGTGCCTTTGCCTCTGATTCATTCATGGATTTCTCTCTTATAGCTAGATGATTAGTTCCCCCATAAGCAGTGTATCTCGTTGAGTTTTAAAGGGGACTGATGGCATTTCTAGTGTCGAGATATAGAAGTTCAGAGAGCAGGAAGAGAAAACCCAGCATGGAGCTGGGTTTGAATATGTTTCGGATTAGTTAGTTGGTGGTGTAGGCCACGGGTTTTCTGTTTGAACTTTTTCTCTTTCTTCAACCGCTAAGTCCATGAGTCGATTATATTCAGATTGATCTCCCATGTGCTTTTTGATTTCAGCTTCTTCAAAATATGGACGTACTCTTTGTGTGTACTCTAACTGCCGCTGCTGCGCTATATCGGTTCGTTTGATTTGATACACATCACTCGCCGTTTCTATTCGCCAAATGCCGTTATCTAAAATCAATTCATCGTTAATATGACAATCCAACTGTTGATAGTTATCTATATTGAGCACATGCTTCCTACCACCACTATCAATGAAAAACGTGGTATCCATACTCACATCAACGATTTCCCCGCCCACTTTACGTGCGTGTTCAAATGGAATGTCGGTGTCTATACCATGGGTTCCAAAGGCAACAGGGTAATCATATTCAAAAATTATCTTCATGACGCCCCCAATTTAATTAATGACATGCAGGCTCCACCGTTGTCGTTATCACCATAAAAAAATGACAGTGAGCCATTGGCTCCAAAAATAAAGACATGAATCTGAAGAACATCATCTTTGTTTAATTCAACAGGATGACTGAGTGATGCGGTTGTATCTTTATTTGAATATGTTGGAAGAATGTTCACACCGAAAGCTTTTAGCTCGGAACGTTGTTGGCCATTAACAAACACAGCCATTGACCAAAATGCAAAGTCGCCTGTTCTTAATTTCTCCCAGCAACGTGTTGCTGCATTAAGAAGATACTTCCCCGTTTCCGGAACGGTTAAGACTGCACCTGGTATAGGGTGAAACACTTGGTATGCTGCATTATCAATAAACCCCACTGCGAATACCTCTTGAGTTGAAACATTTTTGAGCTGATTTAAATCAGATTGAATAGGCGCTAAGTGCAATTCATTTAACTCAGTTTCAGTCACAAACTCTCCGTGCTTAAAGATAACATCGCCAGCTTCACCCGATATCGCCGCTTTGAGTGTGACCATACCGCCAATGCCTTTCGGTAGGGCGACTTTGGGCGTCGAGCACTCGACCACGGATTGATTGCTGCTATCAAGCACATGGATTTGGTATAGGTACTCATCAAAGTGCTGCTCAATAGGCAAATTCAAGATGAAAGTTAAAACGCCATTGTCATCGTAGTAACTGGTCTCAATGGTGTTTTCATAGAATGAATACAGTGTTTCACTTGGTGTCTCATGGGTTAGCGAGCCAATGAGCCGGTACTTGGTTACAGTATTTTTCAACTCACTGTTTAAAACGTCTATCCCGTGCTGAGTAGGGATGGCTTGCAGTGCGCTCATACGGTGTCTCCTATTTCAAGTTGCCATGTAATGGCGGTGCAGCACAGGAATGGTGCTTCAGTTTCTAGTTCAAGCTGAGAGCTAAATTCTGGCTTAATGGTTAAGGCTGTGACCTGTTCAAACTTTGTTTCTGCATCGAGAGGATAAATCCAATGAAACTCGGTGTGAGGAAGTCGTTTTTCTTCTAGTGCTTTAAAGGCCGCCTCATTGTTGTAGCTATACAGGTCTATTTTGATGAGGTTTGGGCTTTCGGCTTCGTCATACACAAAACCGTTTGAACCCATAGTCATCAAGAGCCGTTGATAGTCGGAAATCTTCCAACCAAACTGCTGCTCTTCAAACTCGGTTAATAGCGACAGTTCAATATCGTCATGGGTTTGCTTGAAGTCTTTGGCAATGCCTTGAATGGTGCTGGCAAGCTCTAGGTTCTCGATGTCTTGCCAATATTCACCTTTGGGTAATAACCCTCGATAGGCGCCTTCAAAATCACCGACACTGTATTCAATAATTAAGTCGGAGGTGTCCACGTCACGTCTCCTAATACATGTATCTGATTGTTCTCAATGGCGACTTCTCCAACCGGAGAGCGAACAATAAAGTTGTTGGTCACAGTAGAGACAGTTAAAACAATTTCGGTGTTGGTGATGGACTCTGGCTTTTGGGTTGTCCGGTCGATGTTGCCCATTTTCTCTTTCACTAAGTTTTCGAGTGCAGTGACCACATCGTCTCGCACCACTTGGTCTTCAATACCTTGGATCTCGATATTGATTGGCGCTTGCTCTGGTAGGTGAGCCAATGGGTGGCAACCTGCGAGTCGATTTTGTTCAAACGTGTTTTGCACCAACTTGACCACTTCGGCGCTTAAAGTCGGGGTGTTTTCTCGAGCACCGATATACACTTCAACCATGCCTCGCTCTGGGGTGTTATCAAGCGCCCAAGCAAAATCCACATCCGAGTGAGCCGATACCGCCCACACCTCGTAATCTGCCGCTTTGCCAATCAGCTCGTTCTTTTCAAATGCCACGATGACACGCGCTCGCCAGTGCTCGAGCTCTTCAATATTGGCGCCTCCGCCAATGCCAAGTGAAAGCACACGGTTTGGGTCAATACCGCTTAGTCCTTCGCTTAACGTAAGCACGGTCCCTTCGGAGAGGTTACTCTCCACACCAGATTCAAGCGCAATAACGTCAACGGGGACGTTGCTGTATTGTTCTTTGGTGGTTTCGTACTCATGATTAGCATGTGTTAAACGGGTGCCTTTCTTGATCACCACCGTGCCATCAAGCTCAATGAACTGTACTCGGCCCGTTGCGAACGTGGGCAACAATCGAGGGGCTTTATGGCGATTGGCGTGTAGGTATAACCACTCTTCAGAGCAGGTCTCTGGATGCAGTTGCCTGAAAAGCAAATCTTGATAACCATATTGTCCATAGCTAACGCCTGCAATGGCCGCGGCTATCGCTTTGGTTGCGGGGTTGTTTTGCCCTGTAGTAGATACCAGATTAGCTTCTGCGCGTGCAATTAAACTGTCTAGGCTTCGTTGTGTACTCATTGGTTAACCTTTGAAAGTGGAACATCAAACTGAGAGCCATCGGCTAAGGTGATCATCACATTACGCCCCATCTGATTTGGCTTCTCTCGCCATACTGAAACCTCAACCGCTTTAGCGTGGCCGTCTGTAATGAGCCAAGCGAGCGACTCTTCACAAAACCGTTTAGCGAGGCTGAGCGTTTCGTCTGTCAGCTTTGCTCGCTTGAGCGTCCAATCACGAGAGCCGACCACGTTTATCAACTCATTGCTCCAAGTGCCGCCACGCTTATTGCTTGCCATACGGGCGCGATCGTTTTGAGTGGATTCGGCGTAGTTATAAACACTCTGCAGAACGGCGTGGGTTAATCCCTCTGTAGAGCTGAGCGGCGCTGTCAGGGCGGTTAAGTTGAAATGACTCATCCTTTATTTGGCCCCTTGGTTATTCTTGTTGTCCCATCGTCGGTGTAGTCGTGGTCATGCTTTTCAACTTTGACACCGCCGAACGTACCGGACGCGCCACCCACAGAACCGGTGACATCAGCGTTCTTGGTGACTTTCAGATTACCGCCGATTTCTACATCACCGGAAAACGTGGATTTAGGTGCGGTAACGTTCACAGCCGTTGCGTTCACTGTGGTTTCTTGCGCCGATATCACTTCTAATTTTGCGCAGGCGTGTATCTTGATGCCTTGCTGCGTGAAATGAACAAGGTTGCCTTTGTCGTCAAGTATCGCGACTTCACCAGGCTGCAACTCTATTTGGTGACGTTCGTCTTCTACGTTCACGGTAATGCCGCGAGATGTGGTTCCACCAATGAACAGGTTGTAAGTTTTCGCCCCTGGTAATGGACGGCTCATAAACCCGTAGTTGTGCACGCGTTTTATCTTGTCGTTGGTTCGGCCTGTCGCGGTTTTGATTTGTAGCCGGCCTGTGGTTGCCCCTGTGACAGTGCCGGTACCAATTACGTTTTTGATTCTGGCCATTAATCGCTGTTGTTGCTGCAGAGCACTAGACATAGCTTTGCTCCTTAAACGGCCTAAACAGCTCAACCGATGTTTCTGTAGAGCTTTCAGACACTGATAGGCCAAGCGACTTGATCACCAACATCTCACTGAAGCTTTGCTCTTGGTCAGCGACTCGAATCACTCGGTTTAATCCATCAATGGCCAACTCAGGGAATATGTCGGCAATTGTGCTTGATGCTGTCAGGCTTTGAGCAATGGCGAGGTTGTGCTCGTATTTAGCACGAGACAGGCAAGCTTCTCGGTTTTGTAATTGGTCACAGGTGATCACCATGGTGCGTGAGCTATCGACGTTTGGATTGACGACCTGTGAGCTTGCGTCATCCCACTGGCCTTGCACATCAATGGTGTGAAATTGCTGATTGAAGGTGCGCTTGATGTTCAGGCTGTCGATGTTGTTGCCCGTTTCTAGGCCAATGTTGCTGATAGTTGCATGCGCGGTGTTTTCAATGATCAACATGCCATTGCGCTCAACCAACATAAAGCCTTGCTCTCGAATGAGCTGCGCCACGTTCTCTACCGGTGATTCGGCATTTATCTGAAACTCGGGGATGACCGGCATACTCTTCACCAGGCTTTTCACTTTCAAACCATATGGCTTGGCGACATGGCGAAGTAGCTCTTCCACGTTCAAGTTATAAAGTGCATCCATCGTGATGCGTGAATCAATCATGTTGGCACTCTTCGAGCGGCCAGAAATGGAAACAGCGTGAGCGCTTGGATCGGTATTGGGATACACACCATCAATCTGACCAATCAGAATCGACTTGTCGTTAAGGAAGAACTCGACCGATAACGGGCTTTCAATACTCATAGGCTCAATTGAGCAGCTGAACGTGTGGGCCAGCTGTTCAATGGAGTAGTTGATATTCGCTTGATAGAAGGTGCGCGGCTTGCCATCAATGTGCATCGTTAGCGTATTCATGACACATCCCTCACGGCAATGTCACCACGAATGAAGAGCGGGTGCTGCAGCGCATTCATTTTGGTGATGATTTTTTCTTGAGTGAACTCATCGTGCGCAATCGTCAGCGCGGATTGAAAGCGTGGTGATTGCACCGTTCTATGAGGCGCAGTGCCGCTGACCACCTTATCCTGCTGAACCTTTACATTACTTTTTAATGTCGTGACTGCGTCGAACAACTCAATGCTTTCAAGCGTCGATACTTGGGTGGTCTCTTTGATGCGCTCATCGATACCGACAATCAACGTAGATAGATCATTATTGATGGTTTCAGGCTGCTTAGCCGACTGCGTAATATCAAAACGATCGCCTTTCTCTAGGTGTGTGATGTCTTTGTTCATCTTCACTGCGCCCGTCACCATTTGTACATTGTGGTGCTGAGTTGGCGTGTCCGGTTTCACTTCACCTAGTAGTAAAGCTTGAGCACTGCGTGAATTATCTACCGCTTCATTACTTGAATTAGGCTCAGCTTGAACACCATCGGCCACCGCATTCACTGACGCAGAAAATAGGTCAGCGAACTCAGTTGGGTTGGTGCTGAGGCTACTCACTGCCGAAAATGCTTTATTGATGGCGTAGTTAATGTCTTGAAGGTTTTCATCTTCAAGGTTCAAACGGTTGGTGATGTCGACCAAAACGTTCAATGCGCTTGTGACATCACTTTGAACCCTGTGAATGTCCGATACATCCAAGCCGTTTACTTCTTTTACGAAAGAACGTTTCGACAAGCTCTCGACTATGTTGGCCTGTGTTTTTGTACGAACTGAAGTAGGAGCAGTGATTGAAGGGGAAGAGCCAGCGCGAGCAAACTTCAGGCTCAGCGTGACTAAGCCTTTTTTGGTACTGATGCTTTGAGATATGTCTTCAAAGACAAGCGGCAATTCACCCAACCAAGGGTGTTCGAGCTCGCCTGTTGGTTTTGCTTCTAGGTTTTCAATGAGCGAATTGGCATCGGCCAGAGAACTGGAGCCAACGAACACCGCTTCAATTGTGTAGGTACGGGCTTTTGTTCCCATGACTTTGATGTGTGGTAGGTCCGCGTAGGGGATTTCGCTCACTTGCAAGCGCTTACCACCATCAAAGGCGGTCGAAAGGATGTTGAGCTTAAGCCCATTCCATCTAGCGTGCTCGTACTGTCGTTCCCACATCAAAAAGCCACCAACTACAGAAGAAAATCAGAATTAGGCAGCGAGAATAAAGTGAGTGATGGAGTTGGACGCTCAGGCCCTGTTCGGACTCACCCACCCCTCCGCACCAAAATTCCGCACTGCAATTATGCGATCTTAGAACCGCATTTCATTTCGGTAGTTGTATTGGAACACAGCCCCCGATGTATCTACATCGAGGGCTGTTTTAGATTGGGGATTTAGAGATCCTTCGAGATCGTTTTTGTTCACTTATTGATTAAATCGTCGAAGATATGAGTTAGCCATTTGATATAAGCCAAACAATACGTCTAGAGTAAGTATGTTCTTTGTTTCTATAAGGAGATAATTATGGCTAGGATAACAATACACATTGAGCAACATCAAAAAGATACAAATGTAGTAAAGGTCACTCTAACTAATAACACTCATATACCTTTACGTATGTTGAAGTGGAAAACCCCCTTCGACAACGTAATAAATGATAGTTTGATTATTAGACTCAATGACTATGCTGAGGCAAACTTCATAGGAGTTCGAGCAAAAAGAATTTACGATTTCAAGCACAGTACTCTTTACATACCACCGAAAGGAACTATCTCATCAGAGGTTACAATTGAAGAGTCCTGGGATATAAATACATATGCTGTATACACGATCGAACTAGCAAACAAAAAAATCAAAGTTTGCGAAGTCAAAAATGAAACTGAAAATGTACAGTATGACAGTTTATCTGATATGGCTGTGGAGTCATTAAAGGTAAAAGTGTTATTGAAGCCAAAAATTAAAGAATGGCTAACCCATATTGAAATTGCTCCTTTTGATAACATAGAGATCGATGCATTTGAAGATGAGTTAATGAGTGGTGCTCCAGTTTGCACACCGAATTATTTTTGCTTTCCTCCTGCATATAAAAACGGGGGCGAATGTGTACATTTAAACTACTTAGCATACCCAAAGTTAACTAAGCTTCAAAATGACAAAGGCGTTATAAAGCAATACGCTGATATGCATAAAGCATGTTTGCGTCAATCGACAACTTGGCATCCAAATAAATGGGATTTTCATAAAGACCCGACATACCGTAAGTGGTTTGGGGCATATAACAAGACTAGAGCATTACACGTCGCTCAAGTTTTACGCTCTATCGCTTCAATAAAAAGCTGCCTTGGCTTCCACATTTATTTTGACTGGAGTGACGGTGACACTATTGCTTACTGGCGTCAAAGCAATGACCCGCGAGAGTTGAGCGTTTTGGGACTAACCAAGCTTTACTTCAAAGCTCCTCATGGTGGTACAGACTCAAAACTTGGAACTTTAGCCCACGAGTTTTCACATGCTTATGGTCGAACTAATGACTCCGCATACGGCCATAGAGATTGTTTAAATCTCGCGAAGAGAAATCCTGACTCTGCAATACAGAATGCTGATAATTACCAGTATTACTTGGAGGAGAAAATAGGCTTCTAAAGCCTCTGTTTCAATTCGCGTTCAGTAATCACTGGACGCTTTCAAAAATATCGATCTGACTTGAATCACCTTTGCATAATTCTGGCTGCAATTCGGGGTTTGGCTTTGCGCCTGTAGGTTCGATGATCTTGTGAACAGTTGTAAGTGTGGTGAACGCAAGTCCACAGTTGAGGTTTAGACATTGGCAGTAAGCTTCACGTGTTTCTTTTGTCATAGCACGTGAAGTGGCGATTCGAGCTTTGCTTTCGCAAACAGGGCAAGTGATTAGCATAAATCTACTCCTAACGTTGATTTAGTTACAGCGCTAGATTTATGAACTGACTTCCCTTATCTAAATCTTGAACTTAGGGCTATCTGAATCATCAGCCATTTGGATGATCATCTGAATGGCATCAATCTTATCGCTGTCTAATTTACCTTGGTTATCTACTATGACTAATCCCATCAAATACGTACCAATCCGAGCTCTGCTCTCCGATTCCGTACTTAACGCAACTCCGTCAATGATCAACTCCAGAGCTTGCTGGAATAATTGGCTTTTATCCGACATATCAATATCCTTAACAACGACAATGTGAATATACTGTATATCCATACAGGTAACAAATAAAAATACTTACCTAGTGTCATATCAGGGATAAAGATCAAATATTATTCAACTCAACATTGGTTCCAACCGTCCTTCCAAATAATCCACTGTAATATTGTTCCAATAATTCATCTCTGCGTCATCAGGTTCAAGTGGTACGATTGAGTCGAAGAGGACAGACTTCCAGTAAAATTGCCGATCGACAAACTTCTTATAAGTCTCTGCATACATTGAAGTAGCAACCTGCTTAATGTCGCTCATATCAACATCTCGGCATTCTAACGACCAGCCGCGAGCTCCGGCAGCCCAAAATAGAAACTTATCAACCTTGGTTCGTGACTCATCACCTTCGAATGTCACCGAAAACCGGTTACTGCTAGAAACATGCACACCTCGTTCACGGATCTCTCGATTCACGTTCTCAGCCTGCTTTTCTAAGCGGATAATGCGACTCTGCATCTTGTCCGTTAGTTCTTTCGGTTTACCTTGTTGGATTGCTATCGACTTAGCCTTAATCGTTTGAGCTTTAGCAGCAATCAGCTTGGATACCTGTCGTTTTAATGGCTTTTTCCACTGTTCTAGCTTATAGCCAAGCTCCTTAATCACCGCTGTCATATTGTCAGCTTCAAAAGAGGCCAAGCATTCCCACTTTGGCGCTCGCGTACATTTCGATATGTTATAGCGATTACCTCTTATCAACCCTTGTTCAGCATTTTCTCCCTTTGCGGCATAACCCACCGCTTTGATGATGTAAGAACCTGCAGCTTTAGGCTTTTTGATTCGCTCAAGCTTTGCAAAACCATGTCCCCAGATTTTCTCCAATCGTTTTGCCCAAGCACTAAAAAACCTAGGTTTAACATTCCATTTTAAAAGAACATGTACGTGAGGATTAGGTTCGCCGTCTTCATTCGCAGGGCACTCAGCGACCCAAATGTAATGGAAATCGAGAGGTTTATTGGTTGGGCCAACTTCGCTGGATTTACCAATATGAGGGAGAACTTTTTCAGCTTTTAAATCACAGTATTTCTGCCCGCTATCAGTGTCTATTTGCAAAGTATGATCAGCTACCCACCCTCTTTGGTACATCTTCTTCATCGCATCAAGAATCCGAGACACCTCTTTTCCCATAGTGGTTTCAATTGTTTTTTCTAACGTAAATTCAGTGGCAGGCTTATCTTCCAAGCGACAATAATCACCAGCAATCTCTCCCTTTATATTCATCAACTTAATTCTAAGTCTATTTTCAAATGGGACCGTCGAATATGGACCGCCAATGTCCATGACCGGCAACGCAACCCGCTTTTCCCTTGCGCTACTCGAGTAAGTCACCATGTTTCTTCGATAGCGAATGGGATGCCGGGCCCCTAACCCACCAATTTCAGATTTACTAGCCATCCCACCGAAGATGGCCAAGCGCTGAGCCTGAGTAAAAGTAAGCGTCAAAAATGTTGTAAAACCTTCGTTACTTACCGCCGAATATGCAGCGCTTTCGAATATCTGAGTCACCGCACGCTTGGTAAGTTTATCGGTATACCTCTCACCACTATTTGCTGTTGGTGCTTTACTAGCTGGCGTTTGTGTAATGTGTTGAATCCGATATTGGTTAAAGCACTTACGCTGCTGTAGTTGTATCGAAGTTGGAGTAATCTGTGGTTCACAGCGATTCACTCTCCCCTTATCACGCAAAACTGCAGGTACATTTCGCTCTGTAGAGGCGTATAGCGAGTCGTGGTTGAAATACGACTCTGGGCTTTGCAAAACTTCCGACGGATTAACTACCCTATTTAACAGTCGTATAGTTTGGCGATTTCGCTCAATTCGATGCCTATATTTCTCTGTCGGACTTTTGCGCCCTTTGACTAGCCTATTGTCTCCGGCGATTCTCGCCGCCGCTTCGCGGTCATGTTCTGTTCGATGATTAAGCGCTTTAAAAAGATCAGTCGACTTCTGTAGCTCCAACTCTCTCTTAGATTTTTGATTGAAAACGCGATCGTAAATTGGGATTTTCTTCACTAAACCAGAATCTAAAAGTGCTTGTTCTTGGTCGGTGTAAATTTTGGATACTAAAAAACCAGCGTTATAGCTGGCGTCGTTTCTACGGATTTTATCGAGGGGCATTACAGCCCCTGCGCTATAGAGGAGATCATTCAATTCCATACATCAACACTCATCCAAGAAGTCTTCTGGTTTGCGGGTAATCTTCAATTGAATTTGAATAGACTCGTCACCAGAAAGTAAAGTGCCTAACAGCACTTCATTATCGGGATAATCACCTTGCAGCATTTCTACTAATAAGGTTTCGATATAATCAGGTGCTTCAGCGGCAACTTTTAATGCTTCACTCATATTTCATCCAACTCCTGATTAGTGATCACCATAAAACCACTTTTTCCTTCTCCTTTTGAGATAACCCCTTTGTGTAAATGGGAACACTCAAGTGTTAAGCAAGCCTGATTAACTGCATCGTCCAGCGATTCGAAATCACCAACCTGAACATTAGCGACTTGTTGAGTTTCTTCATGACGAATAATGCCGCCGCTTGGGCAAAGAAAGACTGCTGAATATTCCATTATGCTGCCTTCCCTTTTTGTTCTTTCAAATCAGCTATACAGTCGATTAACGTATCTTCTACTTCGAGTAGCTCCGCCAGTGCTGACTCACTATCAAGCAGAACGATTAAATAAAGCTCTTTAGTACGATTCCCTTCAAAGTGAAATACACCGAAGTACTTACGTTTGGTTGAAAACTCAATCCGTAAGTCAATCTCTTCACTGTTTTCAAATACCAAATTGAAAATAGAATTCACGGTATGTTGAATAGCGCGCTTATTAGCGACTTCTTGCGTCTCGGTACTCATGCTTAATCCTTAACTTAATGTTATGACCAGTTACGTTTAATACTTCTCGCTCTACGGCTAATCGCCGTCTTCAACGTAGGGTTCTCCGTTTCTTCGTATTCTGTTCTCAGCTTGCTAAGTACACCTTCGCGAACTTGAGCTTTGACTTGTTTAAGCATTTCTAAGCCTCTCGCTTTCTGCTCTTGGTTAAGGCTGTATGCAGGTAAATCTGGGCAAGGCCTATGGATTGGGTTGGTCGATTCCATCTAGGTTTCTCCTATGTAAGTCCTGGAATAGGTGCACCGTTGGCGATAAAGTCGACTCCCATACTTAAGAACGGGGTTACGCCAGTTGTGCGGTTTTCTACATCCGCGATCAGCAGCACTAAGTTGCTGATACCACTTTGAGCTTTCTGAATGATTTTCTGTTTATGCGAACGGGTTAAGCGGGCATTCCCTGCATGTTCTAAAGCCATACGAGACAGGTCACCAGAGTGCATCGCGTTCTCCAATGCACGCTTAATGAAAGTTTCTTCACTCGCATCGTTGGGGATTTGTGCGGTCACCACACCGAGGCCAAGCAAAAGGCTATTAAGAATGGTGAAGTTGCCACTCGCCTTTGTGAGCATCACAAGTTCTACACTGGTAAGGATGTGCGGCTGCTCTGGGTTGAGCTTATTGCGAAGCATAGTGGCATTCATATCTACGGCCTTTGCTAACTTGGTCATGTTCTCCGAGTTCGCAAATGCACAACACGCTTCGTTAAATGCCTTTTGTTTAGAGCCACGGAATTCGCACATTGAGTCAATTTCGTTCATAACCAATACTCAATTGAAGACAAACGGGACGAAAATGAAGCCCCAACCAAGAACATTGAGCCATAGCGGGCAATACTCTTTAGTTGGAATTAGGGAAGATAAACGCATGACGGCCTACCCCAACTTTTCCATAGCTTCACGAGTCGCCATTTCCACTAAGGCGATCATGTTGATGAGAGGGGTTTCTTTACCTTTTGCTTTCTTTTTAATAGGTAAGCGACCATCAGCGACCCAATCCATAATGGTGCGTTTTGGCATTCCAGAGAACTGAGAGTATTGGTCGTACGTCATGAAAGGCGTATTTAGGACTACTTGATATGAGAGCATAGTGATATCCTGTTATGTTATTGAGTGTTTCATTTCGGACAATAGGGTCGCACCCCGCATTGTCCAGTCATCATTTGAGTGAAAATATAGTCTTCTTATGAGTGAATTACAAGAGAAAATACCACCTTTTGAATACATTGGCGGCCGAGAAGTTACAGAAAGGATGAAGGAAGTCACGAAAACGAGAGACTTCAAGTCCCTTGGAGACGTACTTGGCATTTCGAAAGGGACAATATCTACGTGGCACCAGCGAGAGTTAACTCCCTTTGAAGTGATTTTGAGACTTCATTTGAAGACTGGCGCATCAATCAAATATCTGGCTTTAGGAGAAGGTGAAGCTTTCCCTGATCAAGTAGTCCAAGAACATACGTCTAAAAAAAATGAAGCTAAGACACTTTTTGATGTCGATTACTTCACTCTGGCGAATGGAAAGCTTGTGGGAAATGAAACGTTAGCTTTTGATAAGAGCTACTTAGACAAACTTGGGGTTCTGAATGTAATGGGCATCGAGCACGATGGGACTACATTCATTGTCGACAAAGAAGTTCACCAAGCAGTAAGCGGCACTTACCTAGTGGATATGGACGGCCTACTGTCTCTAAACGACATTCAGCGTTTACCAGGCAAGAAGCTAGCGATCAGCTTTAACGGCTCAACTCTAACAGTCGAAGAAGATGAAGTGAGAGTTGTGGGTAGAGTTGCGTTAGTTATGGAGAAGAAGTGATGGAATCAAGCAATGCAAATTAGTACTCAAGATGCAGTAAGGTTGGGGTTTGTACAAGATGAAAACAGAACAAACTTAGATCACTCTCTGTTTAATGATAAAGCTTCTTTTGATTTAGAGTTTAAAACTATTCTTACTTTAGATGAGAAAAGCCAGACTATTGTATCGTCTGACAGCATCGAAAACTTAAAGCCACAACAGTGTGCGTATTTAGTTTCTAAGCAGTTTATCAGAATTCCAAAAGGCTACATTGCGTACGTTTTCTTAAAAAATAGGATGTGCCAAAGAGGTTTACTCGCTCTTAACACTGGTATTATTGATCAGGGTTATTAT
Source organism: Vibrio sp. AIC-3 (assembly GCF_013114515.1). Taxonomy (NCBI): domain Bacteria; kingdom Pseudomonadati; phylum Pseudomonadota; class Gammaproteobacteria; order Vibrionales; family Vibrionaceae; genus Vibrio; species Vibrio sp. AIC-3. The sequence continues at coordinate 96,834 of NZ_VTXG01000012.1, forward strand.
GGACCAATCTCGACATTAGTTATTAATCTGTCAAAGAAACATGCTTCCATACCAAATGACAACTTTCCTAATGATCGTTCTTTTTTTAGAGTTGTTTTCCATAAATTTGACTCGAATGATAACTGTAAACTTATCAGTGAAACTTCAGAAGACGACTTAGATTTCTCTAACTCTCCCCATAGCTACGACCAATATCTTGGTGGATGTAAGTCTAAACTAAGAGATTATCCGGAAAATTTTTTAAACACTGCAGCATTAGAAGACAGGCTACAAAACGAAATAGAGAAAAAGGCTGGTGACTTTTCAATACGAAAGTTATCTGTTTACTTAGCGCTATTAGCCGTAGTATTTACTTTATTACCAGCACTAAAAGATTATTACTTCACTTGGAAGTTTGATTTGAAAGATTACTCACACCAAGTCATTGAAAACCAAAACTCTATGGAAAAATTAACTACACAAATACAAACTTTGGAAGCTGAAATCACTGGCCTAAAAGCTCAGATAAGCAAAGTTAATGAAAGTAGTACGCCGGACGATGGTAGGACTGAACCAGTGCTGGTCCAGCACCTTAATATAACAGCCTCACCTCAGATAGATCATGAAGTCCTAAAAGAAGAACTATTTGACAATATTTTTGCCAAGTAACTCAATAACAGCTCCCAAGTCGGTTTCATTACCTTGATCTAAACAATAAGTACTAATAGCCTTTAACTCACTTTGTGCATTAAAGGCTATTGATGTACCACATGCTTTCGCTAGAAACACATCATTCTTTCCATCGCCAATAAATGCACACTGAGCCAGAGATACATTATATTCATCCGCCAAATGCTGCATAAATATAAGCTTTCCTTGTTCATCTGTAGGCAGGAGATTGAAATGTTTTACTCTTCCATTATTATCAAAAAAGTATTCACAAGCACTATATGAATGATCAATACCCAGCTCTACTTGAGCTATATCTGCTAATTGTTTAAATCCGCCGGAAATCAAAGCTGTTACAACCCCTTCTGACTTCAAATACTCTAGAAGCTCCTTTGCACCCTTATGCATTTCAGATGACTCTAGAACTCTATCCAGATGTTCTTTTCGCATCTCGTATTTGATTTGAATTCTTATAGTATCAGCCATCCAAGCCGTATAACTGGGGTACTCTCCACGAAGCCATTTATCTTTGCTCTCTTCCTCTTCGAGGTAACAGTTATGGCTAATTACTTTAGCTAAAACTGTCCAAGCACTAGGGGCTACCTTTCCGTTATCCAACGCATGATTTTTCTTGAATAGCGTACCTTCCATATCAAAGAAGAACATCTTGATATCTTTCATAATTGACTCATTTTTTAACGTCTAACTTCCGTTCGTTTATCTATTTACAGTACCATGATTTACTGGCTTGCTGGACTAATTTCTATCATGCAAACCAAGAGCATATAAGCAGTATCCCAAACGTAAGAGCTTACTTGGTTACAAAACACCGAAATAGCTTATTAACTGCGCGCTTACTGCTTTTATGCTGTGTTGCGTAGCCATACTCAGCTCAGAGTGCTATAGTTTATCGGCCAAATTAAAGAAGAGTGGCTTCGGTTACTCAATAAAAAAGCCACTAACGTGGCTTTTTTTGTGTCTAGTCAACTCTACTTCGTCGATGCGTTATTCGTCATCGTCTTCGTAATTTCTTCAGCTAATGCTTCAATAACAGTCATACAAACAGAGTTGCCAAACTGTTTATAAATTTGCCCATGTGACACAGCATCTACAATGAAGTTCTTAGGGAAGCCTTGTAAATTTGCACACTCTCTTGGTGTTAACTTCCTAGGGTTCTCACCCTCACCTTGATCAATCAAAATCTCAGAGCCATCTTTATAATATCTAGCACTAATGGTGTTAGTGTAGGCATCGTCGGCCTTAAACAAAGAGTAACCAAAACCATTACCTTTAGTTTTATGGCCTTCCTTACGCTTTCTATGACCAGCCCAAAGCTTGTCTGAAATGGTGTACTTATCTTCAAGAGCTGCAAATTCTTCTGGCTTCAAAAGAATATCACCTACTCTAGTTTTTTCCTTACTACCTACTGGCCAATGGAAGATATCTTCAAGTTTAACCGATTGCTCTAAACCATAGTGATCTCTATCGAAACCAATAATGAATACACGTTCACGGTTTTGAGGAATACCAAAGTCACCTGCTCGAAGTACTTTAACATCAACACAATAATTCAGATTTTGAGACAATGCATGACGAGCATCTTCACTCATAGGGACATCTTCAGGTATCTCTTGCTCGAACTCTCCTCGGAGGATTGAAAGGATCGTTTTTAACGTTTCGCCTTTATTATGCCCTTGAAGCTGCTTAACGTTTTCAAGTAGAAAAGCTTTTGGCCGTTTTTCAGCTAAAATACGCTGAATCTCGAAAAACATTGTACCGCGAGTATCACTGAAACCCTGTCTCAAGCCAGCTTGAGAGAATGCTTGACAAGGAAAGCCACCAAGTAACACATCATGTGGAGGGATCTTTTTTGAAGGAATCTGAGTTATGTCACCATTAGGCATTTCACCGTAATTGGCAAGATATGTCTTTTGGGCAAACTTATCCCACTCAGAAGTAAATACACACTTACCACCAAGGTTTTGAAAAGGTAACCGAATGCCGCCGATACCTGCAAATAAGTCTATAAACTCGAATTTATGTGGAATCTTTTCATCATGGCGAAACGGCGCATTCTCATAACTCTCACGTAATGTATCTTCCAATTGTGAAATAGACTTTAGTTTTAGTGGAGACGGATGATGCTCGCCTTCCTCCCAACCTCTGACGGTTCTTTCGCCTGTAGAATTCATTCCTAGCAAATTTGCGAACTCTGTTCGCCCTAAGCCAAGGTTTTTACGCGTTTTTTTGATATATTCAGCTTTCGATTCAGTCACAACAGTCATTTAAATACACAACTTATCCGGTTTTAGTCCGGGCGATAATAACACTGTGTATATGGACAGGCAAGGTTACCAAGTGCTTAAAAATTTAAATCACCTTATTCATGAATGTCGAGATGTGTTCGATATTCTTCCGTCGCACTCAGATATTTACATTAATGCTGAGCTAAAAGAAATACTACACAATGCTCTCTTGCAAGCAGAGGGCAGCTCAACATTCAATATACGCAGCTACGCAATCGAACTTACTACTGAAGATGGCTTGAGAACTGACCTTCCATCATCATGGCTATGGTATGGCCATGCATTTTCAGAGTTAAAGTTAGCTCTGAATGAATACAGCTTGCTAGTTAAGAATGCTAGAGCCCACCTCAAAGAAGCTGGACACACAAAAACAGAAACTGATTCTCTACTTAAAAAGTTTCCTAACGAAGGAAGCCTAGATGGGGACAGTACCATACTAGAAAGCTTTAAAAGTTTCCTTGAAACTAATTATTCCGAAATAGAGCAACCACTAATTACTGAGTTTTTGACAAACCGAGATTGGTGGTTCATTCCACTAAAGAAAACCAAGCAAACATCAGGGAAAACACTAGATAGAGGCGATATTTTTAAATCGTCACTTTACCTAGCTTGTAAAGTAATCGTTGCAAACTCAGATAGAATACCAACGGTTGTGGAAGCCTTTTTAAAAGAACCTAAATTATCTAACTATTTTGATAATTTAGATTTAACTATAGACCACTCCCTACCCACTAATACTTCGAACTCAAGCGTTTCTTTAGATGATAAATCAAGAGTGAAATCAGGCTGCAATAAGATTTATTATGGAGCTCCCGGAACAGGTAAAAGCTATCGAATAGACAATGAAACAAGTGACGAACACACTATTCGAACTGTTTTTCACCCCGACACACAATACAGCGACTTTATTGGCAGCTTGAAGCCAGCAATGATTAATGGTGACATCAGCTATGATTTCAGACCAGGTAGTTTTACCAACGCTATTATCCATGCGATAAAAAACCCTGGTGAAGAATGCACTCTTATCATTGAGGAAATTAACCGAGCAGCGGCAGCGGCAGCATTCGGAGAAATTTTTCAACTACTCGACCGCACGGTTACCAAAGAAAGTAAATACCCAATCGACATTTCAGATCCTGATTGGTTTAACTATTTAAATAATCAAACGGATAACTTTTTCTCAAATGGTAAGCTCTACATCCCTTCGAATCTTGCGCTTCTGGCTACAATGAACAGCAGTGACCAAGCAGTAATGCCACTAGATACAGCGTTTAAACGCAGATGGTTATTTGAGTACCTCCCACTAGACTACGATAATGCTGCTAACGGTACTTTGCCTCTACCACTTGAAACATCTACCGATGATGTAGAAATAAAACACGTCAAATGGAGTGATTTCGCTAAAACCGTTAACGAAGCATTAGCAGAAGACCATATCCCTGAAGATAAATTATTAGGTCACCGCTTCCTTGATGACTCAGAGCTCAATGAGAACGGTGCTAGCGCCCTCAAAGGAAAACTATTTATGTACTTGTGGGATGACGTTCTACGTCACGGCCAGCGTGGAGCTGTGTTTGCGGAGTACATCACTGATGAAGATGGAGGTGATGTAGAGCTCACAACATATGGCCAGCTAATTAAAGCTTATGATGCTGGGAACAACGTTCTTAGAGACAGTATTTCAGAGAAGTTATATAAACTTACTTTGTCAAATGAAGCACAAGCATAAAGGTAACATATGAAGTTATGCTTAACTCTACATAACGATAGAGATCCGTTAAGAACTCTCAGCAAAGAATTGCAAATTGAGTTAAAAGAAAGAGGCTTGGTTACCGTAGGCGGAAAGAATGTTTCTTTCTGTGGATTAATCTATTCAGATGGAAAGCTACATGCTTTTTTGCCTAGAGCCACTTCCATAGCTTTAACTACCCAAGAAGAAAAGATTTTGCTCGCATCAGAAATGATGGCTGCAGTTCACCGATATTCAACAACGAAGAATAACCAAGTTAACGCCAATGATGAAGGCAGCGACTTCTCAGGTCTAAATCGGCTTAGCGCTGTCTTATGGCTATTAAACGACTTTCGAATTAACGGGCTATTTTGTAAACGCAAACAAAGAAAGGTTGTGAATAGTGGTAAAGCTGACTGGAAAAAAACCATCAGCCGACGAACAGCATTCTTGAGCAGCAATGGTCCCATTTACTTAGACATAGATAGTGAATTAAGTTACAGATTTATTGGTGATGAGATATCTAGAATTCACGCTGATGTCATCGGAACGCTCGATGACCAGTTCAGTTGGCTTATTTCCCCAAAAAAATCCCATATCTCAAGTTCTCTTCAATCAGTTCCTAAGCCATCAGGAAAAACACAGGCTCAAATTGCACATTTGAAAGCTCAACGTCACTCACATTACGCTACACGAGATATTGAGCTTATTAACTATTTAATAGTGTTGCTTGAAGAGATTAGAGGGAAAGGTAACAACAACTTTGCTATGGGAATGAAGCATTTTCATGGCATGTGGGAGGCAATGCTCAATGAGACTTTGAGCTGGACAGTCAAAGTTAACAGTGAACTACCAATTCCAGCTTATAAGTTAAATGACGGAAGCATAGTTGAAGCACCATCGAAAGGACAAAGAACTGACATAGTACTACGAAGACCAAATACAGACCAATTCGCGGTTGCGGATGCAAAGTACTACGAAACAAGAAAAAGTACCAAGAGTGCACCTGGTTGGCCCGATCTAGTGAAGCAGTTTTTTTATGCTAAAGCATTAGGTGTTTATAGCGATTCAGCGCAAGTAAGTAATGCTTTTATTTTCCCTGGTGAAAGTGGAGTAATAACGAGCGCACATATGAAAAATAGACAAACTGGCACTCTTGAAGACACTGAATACCCAGCTATCAAATGCTTATATGTTTGCCCAAGACAAGTAATTCAGCACTACATCAAAGGCAAAAAGCTCACTCAACTCAGTGAAGATTTGTTTTAAAAATCATCAAACTACCCATATAAAGCCTAGTAATAAACTAGGCTTTATTCTTATGAGACGACACTCAAAGCTACAGTTCAAAACAACCCAAACACATTGTTTTTCCCATCTTGTTCAAGGCCTTTGATCTGATGGTGCTTTGGCTCCCCACCAAACAACAAAATGTATAACTTCCGGTCTTGATACGTCCCCACTACATAGTGGTCTTTTTGTATCACGTATTCGATAGTTTCGGCTTCCTCATCTGTGCACAGATACTTAATATCGACCAGTTTCACCCACTTCAAGCCGATCACGTTTTCGGCTTCTATAAACCCACCAAATGGCGCCGTAAAACGGTTACCAAGCTTCAAAAGCGCATCAATCACTCCTTGGTTCTTCTTACTAATCCCAATTGGACCATCACTGTTGATTTTTAAATGACTGTAACCAGCAGTCACATGAATTGATTGATACATAGCAAACCTATTAACTTTCTTAGCACTTTGAGAAAGGTGTCTAACCTGTGCCTTTTGTCCGATATAAAACATTGTTCTACGTTTTAGCTCGGATTATACTGTTTTTATATACAGTTACTTTAGGCTTTATTATGACTATCCGCAATTTAAAAGATGCCTCAACCAAACCTTGGATCTGCGAATGTTACCCAAACGGGCGATCGGGGAAGCGTGTTCGTAAAAAGTTCGCAACTAAGGGTGAAGCCAAGGCTTTTGAGCTTCACACAATGAAGGAGATTGACGATAAGCCCTGGATGGGTGACAAGCCGGATCATCGCAGGCTTTCTCAACTTATTGAGCTTTGGTACCAACTACATGGTGTAAACACCAAATCAGGACTTAGGGCGAAGCGAAGAATGGAAATCGTATGCGAAGCTTTAAATGACCCTATCGCGAATCAGCTGAATGAACGAATGCTTGCTCATTACCGCGCAAAACGCATCTATAAAGGTCGTAACAAAGATAAACTCGCAACAAATCAACCTATCTCTATTGCCACACATAACCATGACCTTATCTGGCTTAAAAGTATGTTTAGCGAACTTATTCGCTTGAAGGAGTGGAAAGGCCTAAACCCTATTGCTGATCTCCGAAAACTTAAAACTTCAGAGCCGGAATTAGCGTTTCTAACCGTCGATCAGATCAATCACCTACTTGATGAAGTAAAAAGTAGCCCAATGAGTGAAGATCTCACTGCCATAATAAAACTGTGCCTAGCAACAGGGGCGAGGATTCGAGAAGCTATCGAGATAAAAGGAGCTCAACTCTCTAAATTCAAAGTGACCTACATCAACACCAAGGGAAAACGAAATAGAACAGTGCCTATATCAGAAGAACTTTATCAACTGATTCACAAAGACACATCAGGTCGTTTATTTAGCTGTGCATATAGCACTGTCTATAAATGGCTTACTCGAGCATTGCCTAATTTACCCAAAGGGCAAGGAACGCATGTTTTACGCCATACCTTTGCAAGTCATTTTATGATGAATGGAGGGAATATTTTGGTATTGCAGAACATTTTAGGTCACACCGATATTTCAATGACGATGCGTTATTCTCATTTTGCACCGAGCCATCTGAGCGATGCTATTCACTTTAATCCTCTGAATTCCTTGCCGCCAAAAAGTGGCGACAAAGTGGCGACAGAGAATGTTATTTAGCGTTTAAAAGGGCTTTCAAACGTTTTTAGCCTACAGCATTTCCTTCGCTACTAAATGCAGCAGAAACGTTTCCCGCTCAATGCTCATGCCCTTTTTAGGGCTCTCGGCCATAGTCTTCTCGTTATGAGCAATTGCGTCATGAATGTTAATCCACACCGGTTTCATCCCGTTTTTCACTTCATAATCTTCGTAAGCCGTTTCACCAAGCTCACGATCGATCTTGCATGAGTAGCAGTAAGAAATCATGTGCATCATGTCTGCATCGTCTTTGTACCAAGGACGAAACTCTTCAAAAATGCCGAACGGCTTGATGCTATGGATATTCTTCGCGCCAGTCTCTTCTTCGAGTTCACGAACCATACCTGCGATCACATCTTCCCCTTCATCCAAACCACCACCAGGAATGGTGTAGTCGTGATAACGCTCTGTATACAGCATCAGAATGTCTTCACCATCTAACACAATGGCACGGGCAGCGTTGCGCTTATAGACCGTTTTATTGTCTAGATGGTCGATATCAGGATGGATGGTTGTTTTTAGGTGTCTCATGATTCTGACTGCTCTACTGAATTTGGCGGCATCATATCATAATCATCAATAGATTCGAGGTTCACAACCGCTAACCAGAACGGATCGGACGGGGATATTCCTACGGTAACTTGAATCCACTTAGCTTGATCTAACACTCAAAAAGTCGTTAAACATGAAGAAATATCAACCTATTTCAATATCTTGACCAAATTAGGACAACCTTTTCTGAAATCTAAAATATACTAATTTCATAGAGCTTCTCATTTGGTTCTGTAGAACTTAACGCATTCGATTATAGAGTTATCACGTAGGAGATAGACATGAAGAAAATTGGTTTGATGGCTGTATGTGCCGTTGTATTAGGCGGTTGTGCAAACGACTATGCAGAATATAGCGAGGGCCAACGTGTTTCAGTCGCTAACCCAGCAGCGGTTTATTGTGTTCAACAAGACGGTGAATTAGACACGGTTACTGAAAACAATCAGCGTACAACTTACTGTGTATTCGATGACGGCGAGCGCATTGAACAGTGGGAGTACTACCGCAATAACCATGAGCAAGATTCAGAAAACCAAAGTTAATCACTGTAAAAAAACACATGAGCCTTCTGGCACAATGTTATGGGCGATGATTACGTTCGAGCGGTTAAAAACATCGCTGAAGAAGGCACTGAACTTCTAGCTTTTGGCATCACGAGAAAGAAATAATCACCTATCGCCACCAGCGATGTGTGTGATCCGATTCCGGATCTAAATAACGATTCAATAAAGTCAGGTTAGTATCTAGTAGAGCTAGGTATTCCCTGACTTTTTTTACATCGGTACCCACTGAAGTCTGCTGGATACAGCGCTCCAATGCTGGGAGTAAACTCTCCACAATGTCAAAGTCAGATGAACGTCCAACGAGCTCTTTGGCAGTGATCAATGCTTCCAAAGACAGTCTTTCTGGCTCTCGTCTAACCAACTCTAAATCTCGCTTAAATGCGCCCGCACAAACACCTTCAAGATAAACTCGGTAGGTCGTCAGAACGTCCATCAACAGAAACAATTGCCCCTGAGCACTTTGATGTGGGTATGGCACCGCAACATGAGCCTCCAACCTGCGATCTATTTGCTGCTCTACCCCAAGTGCGGAACACTTCTCGATGAGAACTTTAAGCAAACCTTGCTCGCCCATGAGCGATTGAATCTCGAATATACGTTGTAAATGGTAGTCATTCGAAACGAATGTCACTTGCACACTTTGCCCGCGAGTAAACAGCCCGCTTGCAATCATCTCTGAGGCCAAGTTCTGTATGTTCTCGACAGTGTTGGTCGAGTGCTGCTCGAGCAAAATCGCCCCTAAAGAAAACGGATGTTCACGCTGCTTTTCAAGCTTTCTAAAGTACTGGTGCATCGCGTCGGCTTCAGACAGTGTTTGCCCTTTTGTTAGCCCACCACAAAATGCTACCGCAGTTTGCTGATTCGACTCTTCTACCAAAGGCTCCGCCAGATACTCAACCAAAGCATCAACTCGACTGATTCCTTCATCAGTCAATTTATTCTCATTAAGTCGCTTACCCAGCACAATAAGGAGGTGATTAATGCTCATTTTATGTTCAAGTCTCGTTTTGGGGATTAGATGGAGTGAATTATGTATACAATACTTGTTAACAAAAGTATTTTGAAATTCTTATATGTTGCTCGCAATAATGCTCACTATTGATAGCGACATCTTAGGTAATACAAGAATAAACGTGTCGCTTTACAGCAAACATAGCACGCTCTTGTATTTCATCGCTCTATGCTTGTTAGCACTAGTCGATAAAAGAGCCCTTTCAATCAATGAATACGCTCTATCGCATAACTGTTTCACCCACAGAACAGGTTCACTCAAAGAAGTGCAACTAACCAAATACAAATTTTACACAGAGTTCGTCCATCGAACCGTCTTCACAGGAAGTTACTATGCTGTCTATTTTTGATATCTACAAAATTGGGGTTGGACCATCCAGCTCCCACACAAATGGACCAATGATCGCTGGGTTTAACTTTACCCAAAAAATTGATGCTCAGCTTAAGCAAGTGAAGCGTATTCAAATCGACTTATACGGCTCGTTATCATTGACGGGTATTGGTCACCACACAGACAGAGCGACCTTGTTAGGTTTGCTAGGTAACCGCCCCGACACCATTAAAATCACCAGTGCTAACCAAGCAATGCGTAAGGCGATTGAAGATAAATCTCTATTGGTTAGCGGTAACCATGAAATTTATTTCGATGTAGAAAGCGATCTGCTCTTCCACAAGACCAACCTTCCGCTGCATGAAAATGGTATGACTATCTCTGCCTTTAACGAAAGCGGCAGCCTTCTGGATATGGAAACCTACTACTCGATTGGTGGTGGCTTTATCGCAACCGCTGATGAGCTACAAAACGGCAAACAGGAAGCAGAAACACAAGTTGAGTTCCCTTTCTCTTCCGCTGATCAGTTAATTGAACTATCCGAACAACAAGGACTGAGCCTTGGTGGCTTAATTCTGCGTAACGAAGTGTCTTTCCAAGGTATGGATGTGATTGACCAGAAAGCCGACCAAATTTGGAAGGTGATGTCTCTGTGTATGCAGCGTGGCTTTGACACGGAAGGCATTCTTGATGGCGGTCTAGAAGTCACTCGTCGAGCACCTGCTCTGCTTAAAAAGCTGGAAGCAAATGCCTCGATTGAAAACGATCCAATGGAGATCATGGATTGGATTAACCTATTTGCCTTTGCTGTAAGTGAAGAAAACGCAGCGGGCGGTCAGGTCGTGACATCACCGACCAACGGTGCGGCTGGGGTTATTCCTGCGGTATTAATGTACTACCATCGCTTCATCAAAGAGCTAGACACTAAGCAGCTTAAAGACTTCTTGGCAGTCTCTGGCGCAATCGGCATCTTATACAAAACCAACGCTTCGATTTCTGGCGCAGAGGTAGGTTGTCAGGGTGAAGTCGGCGTTTCTTCATCAATGGCCGCAGCAGGCCTAACTGCCCTACGTGGTGGTAGCAACGAACAGATTTGTATTGCAGCTGAGATCGCGATGGAACACTCACTGGGCATGACATGCGATCCGATCGGTGGCCTTGTTCAGGTGCCATGTATCGAACGTAACGCAATGGGTGCAATGAAAGCCATCAATGCATCGCGCATGGCGTTGAAACGTACCAGCAAGTGTCTTATCTCGTTAGACAAGGTTATCGAGACCATGTATCAAACAGGTAAAGACATGAACAAGAAGTACCGTGAAACTTCTCTAGGCGGCCTAGCCGTGATCCACATGGCACCACCTTGTGAATAAAAGACAGGAACACGAGTGGAGAAAGCCTCTATAGAGACAGTATTCTTGTAAACTTAGTTTTCAATATCTCAACAAAGCCAGCCACCAAGCTGGCTTTTTTATTGGCTAAAGCCCAACAGCTAATTGAAAGTGATACTCACTCAAAATAACTTACAGAATGACTACCTCTAACTTTCCCTTTATTAGTTCATTACTTAGCCACAAATGATGATGGCTAAATTTCATACCGCCATGCATCCACTTGCAAAATCTAACGTTGCAAATCTCATTCATGAGAAATATGAATGCACTCATAAGAAAAGATATATCGAGTAAAGTTCTGTTTGGGACAGATGTTTCAGTTTATGTATTACTACTAATGATATTATAATCGGGTAATTACACTACATATTAATACAAACGTGAGAATAAAATAATGTGGAATAGATTAAACAAATCAATGATGTTCTGCCAAATGATGTTCGGACTTTCGTTCTATGGCGTCATGGTGATCTTGACTCGTTTCTTCCTTGAAGATCTGAACTACAATGAAGCCGACACCATGATGGTTGTTGGTGCTTTCTCTGCAATCGGACCGCTATTTGCTATCGCAGGTGGCTTTATCGCCGACAAGTTTTTAGGCGCTTACCGATCTTTAACCATTGCCTTCCTAGGGTTCGCAAGTGGTTACGTTCTACTGGTACTTGGTGCAGCAGCAACCAATGTTCCGATGGCATTATGTGGTATTGCGTTAGCAAGTTATGCACGTGGTTTGATGTCCCCTTCTTACCCAAGTCTTTACAAACGCACGTTCAAAACTCAAGAAGATTTTGAGAACTGCTACCCAATCAACTACTCAGTAAACAATATTGGTGCTCTGTTAGGCCAATACCTGTTCCCAATGCTAGTACTTGTTGTTGGTTTCCACGGTGGTTTCCTTCTTTCAGCGGTTCTAGCCGGTGCTGCGCTTCTGATGATGACCTTTGTTCGCAAAGGCCTTGTTGAAGCAAGTGCTGAAATCGACCAAAAACCAGTAAGCACTAAAAACTGGGCAGCGTTCCTTGGTCTTTCTGCCGCTATGATTGGCTTGGTATTCTTCATGTTCTCGAACATGGATATTGGCCAAAACATCGTGTACGCAATCGGTGGTGCAGCGATCATCTACTTTGTTTCTTTGATGTTGAAATCGAAGAAATCAGACATGCTGAAAATGGGCACTATTTTAATCATCACATTCCTGACGACATGTTTCTTCGTGTACTACGGTCAGATGATGACTTCGATGACAATGGTAGCGATCAACACAATGCGTGGCGATCTATTTGGTTTTATCCCTGTTGCACCTGAAGCTTCAATGGCAATGAACCCACTATGGTGTATGGTTGCTGGTCCTATCATCGCGGGTATCTTCTCTAGCCTAGAAAAGAAAAACATTAACTTCTCAACTGCAACCAAAGTCGGTTTCTCTTTCATCCTTACGGCTATCGCTTTCGGTATCCTTACGATGGCAGTAACGACCGTTGGTGACGATGTTCTGATCCGCCCAGAAGTCTTCCTAGCGATTCACTTCTTCCTAGCATTCGGTGAAGTGATTGTAGGTTCAATGGTTGTAGCCTTCATCCTGTCTGTTGCACCTAAGCACATTGAAAACTTCTCAGTAAGCTTGTTCTCTGTTGCTATCGCACTATCAGGCATTGTTGGCGCGGTATTCTCAACGTCTATTGCACTAGAGAAAGGTCAAGAGATCACACAAGAGATCGTGCAAACGGTTTACGGTGATTACTTCCAAATGCTGACTGTTCTTGCCGTCGTGATGGTAGGTATCGCAATGGCAGCATCGTTCATTATTCGTAAGATGCTAGAAGCTGCGAAAGCCGCTGAAGAAACGATTGAACTAGAGCAAGCAAACAGCTAATTCTGTTCGCTGAGTCAAACCAATCCTAAGAGCCCTTTAGTTTTCTAAAGGGCTCTTTTTTGTAGGATCCGTTTCTCAATAGGATCTGTCGTATAAGTTAGGTAGTACATGTGTAAATAAAAGTAAATGATAACTATTAGTATTGAGTGTTTTTTAGTTCAGGATTATGATGTGGAAATCCAAATCTAAGAGAGCCTTATATGAGCAAGCCTAGCCCTATCACATTAACCGTTACTCAAACCTCAACAATTACTCCAAACATGCAGCGCATAACGCTTAGCGGTGAGGGATTAAGTAAATACCCAACAGAATGTGCCGGCGGCTACATCAAGCTTTTATTCTCGCCACTTGGCACGACTGATTTAAGCCTGCTAAACGAAGGTGAGCGCCCAACCATGCGTACCTACACCATTCGTCAGTACAATCCTGTAGAGCAGTGGATTGAAGTCGATTTCGTTCGTCACATCACTAAAGATTTACAGTGTGGCTTTGCTGCAAGGTGGGCAATGAACGCGAAAGTGGGTGACACTATTTCAGTGGCTGGTCCTGGTTTAATTCAGGGGCTTAACCTAGAGTCAGACTGGTTCTTCTTAGTTGCAGACATGACGTCCCTACCTGCGCTTTCTGCAAAAGTAAAAACGCTCCCAGAAACAGCGACTGGTCACGCTATCATTCAGATCAACTCAGCAGCAGATAAGCAGGTACTTGAGACTCCTCAAGGTATCAAAGTAACCTGGTTGATTGAAGATGAAACCTCAGAGTCACTTTCACAAACCGTGCGCAACACAGAATGGTTAGAAGGTCAGGTTTCAATATGGACAGCGTGTGAATTTGAAAGCATGCGTGAGCTAAGACAATACTTCCGCAACGAAAAAGAAGTCGCGAAAGAGAACATCTACATCAGCAGCTACTGGAAACGTGGTGTCACTGAAGATGGCCACAAAGTGTTGAAACAGCAAGATGCTCAAGATTTAGCGGGGTAAGTCTTTTACTACCTACAGCTTCTTACTAGATAAAGAGAAAACGCCCTTAACGAAGTTTGTTTCGCTAAGGGCGTTTTTTCATTTAACTTAATAGAGATACCTATTCACAAATCCCCAATCACTCAGGCGATCTTTTAAGTCAATGAGATAACTAAGCCAGCAATAATTAGAGATACGCCTACACCGCGAGTCGCGTGCCACTTTTCCTTTAAAAAGTAGATCCCCATCACTACGCCGAAAATGATACTCACTTGCCTAAGAGCAACAACCAAGCTGACATTTTCAGTCATGGTCATCGCAAACAGCACTAAGCCATAGGTCGAAGCCATCATAATGCCTGCAAGCGTGGCTTTCTTTCGCAGTATCCAAGCATTAGTAAACTCGATTCTTTGGTTGGTTACGAATAACCAAACACTCAACGGAATCACAATTGCCCAGAACTGGATACCTAGGTAGAAAATCGCGGTGTGCTTGTTAGTTATAACTGGTGTGCTCAAAGGATCGAGTAACAGAAGCGCTTCTTTATCAATGATGGAATAGCCCGTGGTACCAATGGCCACGATTAACGCCCACAGTACGCCAAGGTTGAGATACGCTTTTAACCTAAGATCTGAAAACTTCTTAAGTGGTACAAACAAACAACCCAAGGTAATCAAGGTGAAGCCAAACCATTGATTAGGTGACAGCTCATAGCCTATCAACACCGTGCCTAAACCCACCATCAACACGGGCAGCGCTCGTGCCATCGGGTAAATCACCCCAATATCGGCCTGCTTGTAGGCTACACCTAAGCCGATTAAATAGATGATTTGGCAAATACCACTTAAAAGAAGTAGCTTCCAGAATAAAAGCGTGATATCCACAAAGCCGACACTGTAAATGAACCAAATCAAATAGGGAGTCAATATCGCAGCAGCGGCAAAGCCAGAGGCTAAGAAGAAAGACGAGCCCGATCCTTGATTCGATTTACCTAGAACGTTCCAACCCGCGTGAAGCAAAGCCGAAATAGTCACGATGACGATGGCAGAGAATTCCATTTCATTCCTAAATTATAGATGAATTAGCACAACGGCTGACAACAGGTGATAAAAAGGCCTCCGAATAAGAGACCTTTGAACTTTTCAATTGGGCAATCCTGCATAATTGCAGATATGCTAACGTTCTAACGTTCTAACGTTCTAACGTTCTAACGTATGACTAGCGCTCTAGCTGCGCGATTGACTCAATACTGATCGCGTCATGACGCCAATACTCAATATCACAGTCAATCAGATCGCCGTTTTGATTGTAGTTAACACGCTCAACAACCATTGCAGGTGAGCCAGAAGTCGCACGCAAGGCTTGCGCTGTCTCGCCAAGTAAAGACGTTGTGCTCACTCGGTAACGGATCTTCTGATACACCACACCAAAGTGTTCGCGGTAGATGTCCGTCAACGATTTAGACAAGTCATAATCAAGCAAGTTAGGGAACAACTCTGGTCGAATGTAGTTGGTCACATACACAACCGGCCTATCTTCAAGATAACGAACTCTGTCTACTCGATAAACGTCCGAGAAAGGTTGTAACTCAAGAAGCCGAGTCGCCTCCTTGGTTGCTAACATTCCTTTCGCCGCCACCAACTCAGTTTTCGGCTGTCGATTCTGCGATAGAGCCATATTGGTGAAGTTCAGCGTTTGTGTTGGATCGTAACGAAGCGGCTCGGGAGAGATAAACCAACCACGTCGGTCTTCTCGATACATGCGCCCTTCCGCTTCAAGTGAAGACAAGGCTTCGCGTAAGGTAACTCGAGTCGTATCAAACGATTCAGCCAGCTTACGTTCCGCAGGCAGCTTCTGTCGTGGTGTTAACATCCCCGACTCTATCTGCTCTACGATGACATCTTTGATTTTTACGTACTGCACTTCATTTCCTTTTATTCTTGTTCTTGTCGTCAGCCACTCCTTGGCCAACTGCAATATAAAATAGTTCGTTAGCGTTTACGCCAAGCCTGGGTGCGCTTCTCGAATAACTTGTTGATTAACATATGAATCAACTTCGCGCTCGCTGCCGATATCATGATCATCACCGCCATGGCAGCTGCTGCACCCGTTTGTCCCGCATCATCCATATTCAGTACTGAAACTGACGCAGGTATCGTATCGGTAGAATACAAGAATACTACCGCAGATGTCGTGGTAAGTGCATTAATAAACAGGTATGTCGCAATATCTAAAATCGCAGGCAAACAAACCGGCACCGTCACTTTAAAGAACAGCTTGTATTGCGGTAGGTTAACCGAAGCCGCCGTCGCTTCTATTTCCTCAGGCAGCTGTTTTAATGCGGTTAACGCTGTCATGTGGCCGACTGTGTAGTAGTGAACCACCGTATTAATCACCAAGAACGCCATCGTGCCATACAAGAAGTTGAGTGGGTTACTCAAATCATTAAAGTAGAAGATATAGCCCAAACCCAACACCATACCCGGAACGGCCATCGGTACCACACTGAGCATTTGCATTGCCTGACGAACAGGACCAAATGCGCGGCCTTTCTCAATGCAATAGGCGCCTAAGAAAATCAATACGGTACCGATAATCGCAGTCCAAGCACCAAGCGTTAACGAGTTAAAGAATGGCGCCCAACCATAGGTACTCATTTCTGCGAAGTTGTAGTTGTTTAGCGTTAACGCTTTGTTCCAAGGCCAAAAGGTGACCATAGATCCATATATCGCCATGCCCAACACGATAACCACAGCAGCAGAGATAATGGTGCAATAAAGGAAACATAAGCCATCACGTAGCGTGCTAGGTTCAGGTTGGTACGCGACAGAACGAGTATCAAACAAGCTCTTCTGTTTCTTTTGAACCCAGCGGTCAACGGTAAACGCAAGCAACGCAGGCAATAGCAGTAAGATACTGGTTACCGCACCCATAGAGAAATTCTGTTGACCAACCACCTGCTTAAAGATGTCAGTCGATAACACGTTGTAGCTACCACCTATCACCTTTGGCACACCAAAGTCACAAACCACCAGCGTAAACACAACAATCAGGGTGCTGATCAAGCCGTATTTTGCCGCAGGTAACGTCACCATGAAGAAAGTTTTTAACGATGAAGTATTGAGTGCACGTGCTGCCTCATACAGGCGAGCGTCAGAGGTTCTTAATGAGGTGGTCAGAATCATCAAGGCGTGTGGAAACGTCCAAAATATCAAGCCCAGTGAGATACCAATCAAACCATAAACCGAGTTGCCCCCTAAGACTTCTTTAGCGATACCTTGATTACCAAATAAGAAGATCAAACTGATCGCTGGAAGCAATGAAGGGGCCAGAATAGGCGCTGAACCTAGCACTTGAAAAAGCCCCTTAAAAGGCATGCATGAACGAGTTAGCGCATAGGCATAACCAAACGCCAAGACGCCCACGACAACGGTCACTAACAACCCAAGCGTGAACGTATTGCCTACCGACTGCCACAGGCTGTGAGAAGCAAAATACGTAGCGAAATTCTGTAAACCTACAAATTCACCGTCTGCGTTCTGAACACTCTTTTTCAACATTGCCCACAGTGGCATCAGGATAAACAACGTCATGACCACAGACAAAAAGGCCAGCAGCCCAAATAGAATCACGTTGTCTTTGCTTAACCGAGCCAGAAAAGGTTGTACTCGTCGTTGAATTAGCAGCTTAGATTGCATCATTTGAGTCGATTCCATGATTGATTACGCCGCCTCGTCTTTCATCACTTGCAGGCTTTTCGATGGGTAAGCTCTAAGGCCTTCTTGATCAAACGCCACGTAACGAATATCACTGCGACGCAGCTTCAATCGGTTGAACTCTTTGACGGGTACATCAACGATGATCTCTTTCGCCGTTGAGTCATGTTGCAATTGACACTCAACACGATAAAACGCCCCTAAGAATTCGCTTGATACGATTCTCACTGGCAAGGATTCACTAAAACGATCAACAAACTGGATTTGCTCTGGACGAACGGCAATATCAAAAACATCACCCAGATTTGGCGTGAGATTATCTAAGCCAGGTAACGGCAGCATTGACTCAGCAATACGCATCTTGCCTTGAGCCGCAACAGAAGCTTGAATAAAGTTCATGCTACCAACAAACTCAGCCACAAAACGACTGAAAGGTTTTTGGTAGATCTCTTGAGGAGCACCGACCTGCTCGATAACACCATGATTCATCACGACAATACGGTCTGCCATCGTTAACGCTTCATCTTGGTCGTGCGTCACCATAATAGTGGTGATACCCAATTTGCGTTGCAGTTGGCAGATCTCATCACGTAGGTGTGTTCTTACCTTCGCATCCAACGCAGAAAGCGGTTCATCGAGTAGCAACAAGCCTGGAGACAAGGCTAATGCGCGAGCCAGAGCAACACGCTGCTGCTGTCCACCAGATAGCTGATTTGGAAATTTCTGACCAGACGTTGGTAAGCCAATGGTCTCTAACCAAGACTCAACCGTCTCAAGGGCTTCTTTGGTCGACATGCCTTGGTTTTTCAGACCAATCGCAATGTTTTCTTCCACAGTGAGATTTGGAAACAAAGCGTAAGATTGGAACACGATGCCAAAGTCGCGCTTTTCTGGTGGCAAGAAGGTCGTATCATTACCGTTCTGCTCAATAGAACCTGACGTTGGTAAGTCTAGGCCTGCAATCGCACGTAATAAGGTGGTTTTTCCACAGCCAGATGGGCCAAGGAAGCAGACGAACTCGCCTTTATCTATCGATAGGGAGATGTCTTTTAACGCTGTAAATTGGCCAAATTGCTTTACAACGTTTTCAATATTCAAATAAGTTTGGTTGCTCATACTACAGCACTCTCTATGTGGTATATACCAAATTTAAACTGAGAATATTGCAGTTGAGTGACAAATTTATAGAAGCTAAATGACAGTTATATTGCAGATATAATAAGCATTAAAGATTGCTATTTGTTCAGCATTAAAAGTTCGTTCAACGTTGAAAGCCCTCAGTGACTTGCCCATAAATCACTGAGAGCCTAAATGTAAACTTCTAATTTAAACGCTAGATTAATCTATGATTCAACCTTGTCGGCTTTACCCGCCGCACCTGCGAGTTTGGATAAGTGTTTATCTAGCCACAATGGCTTGCTACCCGAATCTTCCGCGTTCTCTTTTCTTCGTACCGCATCACGCACCATCATCGCACCTACCCAACGAAATGGCTCTGGCGGGAAGTGTCCTAATGGGCCTTTGGTTAAACCACTTCGTGTCCATGCATTGTCGATATCGAGTACCATTGCTGACAAAATTTTTCCGCCCATACGGGTTTGAGCAACGCCATTGCCTGAATAACCAAGCCCATAATAGATGTTGCCTTGGCCTTTTAGATTACCGAAAAATGGCAGACCGGTGACCGAACGATCTGAGCCTCCTGACCAGTTGTAATCGAATTCACTTTGTTCCAATTTAGGGAACAGTTTTTGAAACGATTGATTGAGAATCGGCAGGTAGTTGGTCGTTTGGTTAAACATGCTTTCAACTTGATTGGCAAACGAGAACTTATTACCGCCTTTGCCCAACATGAGTCGTCCGTCCTGGGTATCTCGGTAATAGTGGACAAAGATACGCGAATCTACCACCGCTGCCCCTTTCTCTGGACCAAACTGCTTGAGCTTTTCAGGAATAGGCTTGGTCACCACCATATCGGAAGAGACAACCACTATGCTGCGTTTGAACTCTTTAAAGTGATCGAGCATCCACGCATTGAGCGCTAAGATCACTTTATCGGAAGTTATCGTCCCACCCTTAGTTTGGACGCGAACTGGTGAGCCGTAATCAAGAGAAGTCATTTCTGTATTTTCGTAAATTTCGACACCCAATTCGATCGCAACGCGGCGTAAGCCTCTCGCCAATAACGCTGGCTGCACACTACCCGCAGCTTCTGAGTAGTAACCCTCAATGTGGCGATCAGATCCCGCTTTATCAGCCAAAGAATTGTCGCACTTCTTCCAGCTATTGATACCCCGCTTAACCAGCTCATTAACAACAGGCTCCATTCCACCCTTTTGCGCTTCATTGGTCGCCGTGTAGTAAGTACCGCTTCGATATAGATGCGCGTCAATCTTGTGTTCGTTACAGAAGGCTTCAATCTCGTATATAACCTTTTCCGATTCCTTAACCAACCATTTCGCTTGTTCTTTTCCGTAGAGCTTTTTCAGCGTCGGATACTTAGTTGACCACGTCAGCATGCAACCGCCGTTCGCACCAGAAGCACCGCTACCACATAGACCTTTTTCAATCACGACAACATGCTTTTCGGGTTGCTGTTGTTTGATTAAAATCGCCGTCCATAAACCCGTATAGCCACCGCCAACAATGGCGATATCACAGTTGACGTCTTTTTGGAGCGACTTCGCCGAATCTAGCCCCTCATTGATGTTGCCAAACTCTTGTTCTAACGCTTGCTTGAACCAATATGAGTAGTGCTTTGTCATTTGTTGTACCTTACTTAAAACCTAAAGGCGTAAAACTAAAAAAGGAAGACCGAAGCCTTCCTTTACTGATCTCTAACTTCTAATGAGCTGCATATCTAATGGACTACGTGTCTAATAAGCCATATATCTAATAAACCATGTGTCTAATAAGCTCGGTAGATAATTAACCAAGGAGCTCATGAACTAAAAAGCTCAGCAGATTAAGATTTTGGCTCTGATTTAGCGTCAAACTTCTCAGACCATGTTTTAAGAACGTCTGCACGTTCACTGCCCATGCGAGCGAAGTCCATTTTTGCCATGTTCTTTTCTACATTAGGGAAGTTCTCTGCTTTGCCTGTCACATCTTGGTGACCAACAACTGGGTACATTTCGATGTAAAGCTCATTTGCCGCTTTAGAAATAGACCAATCGATAACACGTTGTGCTGCATCAGAAGGCTTAACAAGGCCTACCGCTTCAGATTCCCAGCCGATGCCTTCAGGTGTAATCACTGAAAGTGGAGCGCCTTGAGTTTTCAGCTTAGCGCCACGGCTCGCCATAGAAATACCGATAGCGACTTCACCCATGCCCGCTTGAACACATGGCTTAGAACCAGAGTGCGTGTAGTGAGCGATGTTTTGGTCTAGCTTCTGCATGTAGTTCCAACCTTGGTCTTCACCCATGTTTTGTAGCCAAGCAGACACTTGCATATAACCCGTACCAGAAGACGCTGGGTTTGGCATCGCAATGTGGCCTTTGTAGATAGGCTTGGTTAGGTCATCCCAAGATTTAGGTGCTGGTAGGTTAAGTTGTTTCGCTACCGCTTCGTTGAAACAAACCGCATTGAAGAATGCATCGTTGCCATACCAAGCTTGAGTAGATTGCGGATCGTTGAGGTTTGAGTGCAGCGCTTCTACACCTTGAGGAGTGTAAGGCTTAAGAATGCCCTCTTCCTTAAGTAGAGCCATTGAAGAACCCGCAAGGCCCCACACCACTTCTGCACGAGGGTTGTTTTTCTCAGCCAATAATTTTGCCGTCATGATTCCTGTTGAATCACGAACCCATTTGATGTTGATGTCTGGGTTTTCGCTTTCAAAAGCATTTTTGTACTTCGCTAAGATGTCAGTTTCAAAAGCGGTATAAACCGTCACTTCCTGTGCCGCATAAGCGTTACCAGCTAATAGTGTGACTAATGCTGCAAGTGATCCTTTCATAAAACGGTTTTTCATCATTTTCTCCAGTCAGGCCCAACTCTAGAGTGAGAAGTTGCCAAAATTAAAAATTGCCAAAGTTAAAGTTGTTAAAGCTAGAAGCCCTATCGAGAGGCACCTATATTCAAAAATTCATTCCAGTTGTTGGCACACACCTCTCCCACTGGTATGTACCAGATTTCGATTATTAAGCTAACTGGCTTTTGTGACGATTAAATGAACGAAAAATGGCAATTTAAAGATCGAAAACTTTCTCAAGACAAGTGACCATTTTTAATATGAAGCTTTTGTGAAAATGATGTTTGGGCTATTTACGACCGTTTAAATTGGTTGTTAAAGTAACTCTAAATATTGGTATAGTCCAAAATTAAAATCACGAGAGTTGAACATGAGAAACGAATACTTACTGCTGACACCGGGCCCTTTATCTACTTCTGAAACCGTTCGCCAAGCGATGTTAAAAGATTGGTGTACTTGGGATGATGAATACAACAAAGACGTTGTTGAAGTGATTCGTAGCAAGCTAGTGACTTTAGCGACTAAGCAAGCGGGATATACAAGCGTATTAATGCAAGGTAGCGGCACCGCTTCGGTAGAAGCAACAATCGGTAGCGTTATCTCTAACAACGGTAAGCTTCTTGTTGTTGATAACGGTGCGTACGGCGCTCGTATTGCTCAAATCGCAGAATACTTAAACATTCCATGCCATGTCGTTTCCCCAGGTGAAACATCACAGCCTGACTTGAACGAAATGGAAACGGCATTGGCCATGGATTCAGACATTACTCACGTTGCGATTGTGCATTGTGAAACCACGACAGGTATGCTGAATCCAATTGAAGACATTGCCAAATTGGCAAAACAGCACAACAAAACCGTCATTCTCGATGCAATGTCGAGCTTTGGTGGCATCCCTATGGATATCGCTGACTTAGGTGTCGATTACATGATCAGCTCAGCAAACAAGTGTATTCAAGGTGTACCGGGGTTCGGCTTTGTTATTGCGAAGCAATCGGAACTGGAAAAATGCAAAGGCCAGGCTCGTTCACTAAGCCTTGACCTGTTTGACCAATGGTACTGCATGGAAAGCAACCATGGTAAATGGCGCTTCACCTCTCCAACTCATACAGTGCGAGCTTTCTACCAAGCTCTACTTGAATTGGAGCAAGAAGGTGGCATCGAAGCTCGTCATAATCGCTACCAAACCAACCAAACTACCTTGGTTGCAGGTATGCGCTCTCTTGGCTTTGAGCCACTGCTTAATGATGATCTTCATTCACCTATCATTACCTCTTTCTATTCTCCAACTCATAGCGATTACCAATTCAAGGAATTCTATGACCGTTTGAAAGAACAAGGTTTTGTGATTTACCCGGGCAAGGTTTCAAACGCCGACTGCTTCCGAATCGGTAACATCGGTGAAGTTTACCCTTCTGACATTGAAGCCCTCATTGGCTCAGTTAAAAACGCAATGTACTGGGACATCAAATAATGACGATGGCCAATCAAGATTCTGTTCTAAAGGCGACACACTTTCGAAGCGAAGGCGATGTGAACACCACGCCAGCGCGTGAGAAATGGAACGAGTCGCTAAACGATGAGGCGACTCAAGCGATGTTAAAACGTGACTCTGACGTGTTTCTTCATCAAGCGATGTCAACACCTTGCCTAGACACACTTGAAGCAGCCGAAGGCATTTACATTCAAGATGCGACTGGCAAAAAGTACATGGACTTTCATGGCAATAATGTCCATCAACTAGGTTATGGTCACCCTCACATCATTCATAAAGTGACTCAGCAAATGGCGTCATTGCCGTTTTCACCACGTCGCTTTACCAATGAAACAGCCGTTCAATGCGCTGAAAAGCTGACACAGATCTGCGGTGGTGAGTTGAACCGCGTGTTGTTTGCACCGGGTGGTACTTCGGTTATCGGCATGGCACTCAAACTGGCTCGACATGTCACCAACAACTTCAAGGTCGTTTCACTGTGGGACTCATTCCATGGCGCGTCACTGGACGCAATTTCAGTGGGTGGTGAAGCTTGTTTCCGCGAAGGCATGGGCCCGTTAATGGCTGGCGTAGAACGCATTCCACCAGCCGTCTCTTATCGTGGCGCTTTCCCGTTTAACGAGAATAGCGCAGTCAATGCAAACGAAACTGCATGCGACGTTCACTATGCCGACTATTTAGAGTATGTGATTGAAAAAGAAGGTGGCATTGGAGCCTTCATTGCCGAAGCAGTGCGTAACACAGACGTTCAGGTTCCAAGCAAAGCTTACTGGAAGCGCATCCGTGAGATCTGCGATAAGCATAACGTCATGTTGATCATCGACGACATTCCAAACGGTATGGGTCGTAGTGGCGAATGGTTCACTCACCAGGCCTTTGATATCGAACCTGACATTCTTTGTATCGGTAAAGGTTTTGGCGGGGGCTTGGTTCCAATTGCAGCCATGGTCACTAAAGACAAATACAACACGGCAGCGCAAGTATCACTTGGTCACTACACCCACGAGAAAAGTCCTATTGGCTGCGCAGCGGCACTGGCTACGATGGAAGTGATTGAGCAAGAAAATCTACTTGAAAAAGTACAAGCGGACAGCGCATTCGTGCGTGAACAACTGCTTCAAATGAAAGAGAAATACCCAGTCATTGGTGACGTTCGCGGCATCGGTCTGCTTTGGGGAGTGGAATTGGTCACTGACCATATCACCAAAAACCGAGCGTTCGATGAAGCAGAAGCAGTACTTTACCAATGTCTGAACGATGGCCTGAGCTTTAAGGTTTCACAAGGTAACGTGATTCAATTGAGCCCACCATTGATCATCAGCCGTAGCGAGCTAGAAGTCGCTCTGTCTGTATTCGAAAAAGCGATAGCCAAAGTCTGCAAAGATTTTGAATACCTTTAATTCTCGAAATCAACATTTAAACCAATAACCTTAAACAACCATTTGTTTCCCAGAACTTTGAACTGGGAGTGACACAAAAATAGGACACTATTATGAACACGACATCACCTATCCAAGCGGTTATCTTTGACTGGGCCGGCACTATCGTTGATTTTGGGTCGTTTGCTCCAACTAGCATCTTCGTTGAAGCATTCAAACAAGGTTTCGACTTTGACATCGACTTAGCTGAAGCTCGTGAACCTATGGGTATCGGTAAATGGGATCACATCCAAGCGGTGGGTCGAATCCCTGCTGTTGATGCTCGTTGGAATGCCCAGTTCGGACGTTCGATGACCAGTGAAGACGTTGATGCGATCTACGCGGCATTCATGCCTCTTCAAAAAGCGAAAGTAGCCGACCACGCAGCGCCAATTTTAAACGCGATTGAAGTAGTAAATAACCTTAAAGAGAAGAACGTAAAAATTGGTTCTTGTTCAGGTTACCCACGTGAAGTGATGGATGTTTTAATTCCTGCTGCTGCAGATTACGGTTACCGACCAGATAACGTGGTAGCGACCGATGACTTACCTCAAGGTGGTCGCCCTGCTCCATTTATGGCACTGAAAAACGTAATCGATCTAGGTGTAACTAGCGTTGCTGCGTGTGTAAAAGTAGACGACGCAGCACCGGGGATCGATGAAGGACACAACGCAGGAATGTGGACAGTTGGACTTGTATTATCGGGGAACGAAGCAGGCTTAACGTATCAAGAATACTTAGATGCAGACGAAACAACACTGGCAGCAGCACGTGAAAAAGCGAGCCTTAAGCTAAACAAATCAAACCCACACTACCTAATCGATACCATTGCAGACCTACCAGGTGTCATTGCAGACATTGAAAAACGTTTGTTAGCCGGAGAGCGCCCATAACTCCTAGAACTTCGACAAATCAGGGTCGATAGCCCAATAATCCGCACACATGAAAAAGAAACCTCGTATCACCTAAAAATGGTACGAGGTTTCTTCGTTTCCAACATTTGAGACAACATATTGTTGACAAATAACACAGTAAATAGCACCTTAAATATATAATTTTTAACAATTTCATTGACCATAATAAGCAACTGTAATAACAGTTCCAAGATAGGTTCGACCTGAATCTAAGCCTTGAACGACCTACTGTTGCAGTGTCCCAATCAGTAAGTCGTCGCTTTAAAGGCTCATTCAGATAACAATAAGAGTTAATCCAAGGATAAGATTATGAAAAAATTGTCAAAAATCATGTGTGCTGTGATAGCTGCTTCAGGTTTCGCTGCTGCTCCATCAATTGCCGCAACGACATACGTAGGCGCAAAAGTTGGCATGGGTTGGCTAGATAGCGCTTGTGTCGACAACGTTAATTGTGAAGATGATTCAGTTGCGGGCGGTATTTACGGTGGCTACAACTTTACCGATAACATTGCTCTAGAATTGAATGCAGATTACTTAGGTGATTATGACACCAGCTTTAACAACAACGGAGCGACTCAAAGATACAGCGATTCTATCGTAGCCATTTCTTTAAGCCCAATGTATCGACTAGCGATTAAACAAGAGTTTGATATCTTCTTTAAAGCAGGTCCTGCTTACATCATGCACGATGACGAAGACGACGTTGTTTTAGCCTTAGGTATCGGTGCCGAGAAACAGCTTTCAGACGATTGGGCGCTGAGAGTGGAATACCAATACTTCGATGATTTTGACGATAAGATCATCCAAGACCTAAACTCCAACCTTGTCACAGTAGGTCTTAGCTACAATTTCGGCACGGGTAATACAACCGCATCAGCGGCTGCAGCTTCTGCGGCGGCTGTAACTCAAGCACCTTCTGAACCAATCACAGAGCCAGAAGCTGTGGTCGTTGAAGAGGAAGCGGAGGTAGTGGTTACCAAAGCGCAAACTGAGAGTTTCTCTCAAGGTACATTTGCGACTAACAGCACAGAACTTTCAGACGAAGGTAAAGCCGCTATACAGCCAATTGTGGAAGTCTTACAAACATACCCTCAGTCTACCGTTAACATTGTTGGTCACACAGATTCAACAGGTGCAGCTGAGTACAACATGATGATCTCTAAGAAACGTGCGGCAGCAGTAGCAGCATACATCGAAGAGCAAGGTATCGAAGCTGAGCGTATCACTGCTACTGGCGAAGGTGAAGAGAACCCAGTTGCATCAAATGATACAGCTGAAGGTCGTGCTCAAAACCGTCGTGTTGACGCAACGATCCCTGGTTTCGAATACCAAGAAGAAGTACAAGTTGAAGAAGTTATCGTAGAAACTGCTGAATAACAGCACTCTACCTTAGCCGAAATAATAAGGGCGGAGCACTCAAAGTGCTCCGCCCTTTTCTGTATCTGTCTTTACTAATAAGCCGTAAGCCGAAAAGTACCGGCCCCAAGCTAGGCTGTACAAACCGAAAACTAAACGATTTCCCAGCTGTGAGTCATTTCTACGCCAGCACCTAACATTAGACATACTGAACAGTATTTTTCTAACGAATCAGCACATACTTTAGCCACTAACTCAGGATCTAGGTTGTCACCAGACACTTCAAAGTGAATGTTAATCACAGTAAAGATTTTTGGTGCTGTTTCACGACGTGTCGTTTCAAGTTTTGCATTACAGCCTGTGATGTTCTGGCCTGCAGATTTCAAACCATCGACGACATCAACAGAGCTACAACCACCAGCGGCCATAAGGACCATTTCCATTGGGCTTGGCGCGGTTGCACCACCACTGCCATCCATTACTACAGAGTGGCCAGATTGAGATTGACCTAGGAATTTAAAGCCTTCGACCCATTTAACTTCTGCTTGCATGTTGTTCCTTAGATGTACGATAACCGCCATCGCTGTCTATTATTGGATATCAATACTGACACCCTACTACTGGCGGCATTTATGAGCAAGATTTTCTCGGCGACATATTTTTTTGTGAATGATGCAATTTTTTCCATCTAAAACCTGTCTCTATTCGTACATTCAAAATCGAATGAGAAGAACGTCAAGATGAGGTATCTATGAATAAATTATCTAAAATATTGGTATCACTCGTGGTTGCGCTACCACTGATTTCGCTGTTTGTAAGCCAGACTGGCACTGCCAATACAATGGATAAAACAGCTAATTCAGGTAATAGTGAAATCGCGACACTGGCTGGTGGTTGTTTTTGGTGTACAGAATCCGACCTAGAAAAGCTGACAGGCGTCACCGACGTTATCTCTGGGTATTCTGGCGGTGAACTAGAAAACCCAACCTACAAACAGGTCTCTTCGGGTAAGTCAGGTCACATCGAAGTGATCAACGTGACCTATAACCCTGATGTGGTTAGCTACGAACAGGTTCTTGACCAATTCTTCCGACACATCGATCCAACCGATGACAAAGGCTCTTTTGTAGACCGAGGCCGTCATTATCGACCGGCTATTTTCTATCATAACCAAGCACAAAAAGATGTTGCTCAGAACTTCATGATGGAGATCGACAAAGCTAATATCTTTGGTGCACCACTAAAAACAGAACTGATAAAATTTGAGAAGTTCTGGCCAGCAGAAGATTACCACCAAGATTATTACAAGAAGAGTAAGGTTCGTTATAACTACTACCGCTATGCTTCTGGCCGCGATCAGTACCTAGATAAGATCTTCGGTGATGATAGAAAGGACAACCCTAAAACACTACGTCAGATCATCGACAGTAAGAATGCGACAGCGAATGCTAAAACATACGTAAAACCGTCTGATGCAGAGATCAAAGCGAAGCTTACAGCACTTCAATACGATGTAACGCAAGAAGACGCTACTGAGCGCCCATTTGACAACAAATACTGGGATAACAAGCAAGAAGGTATTTACGTTGATATCGTAACTGGGGAGCCATTGTTCTCTTCAAAAGACAAATACAAGTCAGGCACAGGCTGGCCGAGCTTTACACAGCCAATCAGCGAGGCTTATGTCGTCACAACTACTGACTACAAACTGCTTTACCCAAGAACAGAGGTTCGCAGTAAGTTTGGTGATTCTCACTTGGGACATGTATTTAAAGATGGTCCAAAACCAACAGGCTTACGTTACTGCATGAACTCAGCCGCAATGCGCTTTATCCCAGCGGATAAATTAGCAGAAGAAGGCTATGAGGAATACGTTGAGATGTTTGAGGGCTAAGCATTCAGCATTTAACGAACAGCCTATAACAACAACATAGACAGGATCTTAAGAGCTAACTTGTTTATTTAGATAGAAAAAAGGCTTCATTTATGATCAGATAATCGTCGCCAAACAAACTACCTACATCAATAGTGA
>NZ_VTXG01000013.1:0-114123 GCF_013114515.1 Vibrio sp. AIC-3
CAATTTTGATTCCGAAGAATCTGTTTTATCTAACGATAAAACGTTTTGATATTCATCAACGAGTGCCCACACAGATTGATAGGTTTAAATTGTTAAAGAGCTTTGCTTATCGAAACTTTCTTTTTACAAAGAAACCCTTGAAAGCGGACGTGAATTCTAGCGATTTAATCTTAAGTGTCAAACACTTTTTAAAATTAATTTGTTTCGAACTTTCCGTCTTACTGATTACCGCTGAAGCCTTGTGGCGTCTGCCGTGTCAGTGAGGCGGCATTATAGAGATCATCGTAAACATGGCAACCCCTTTTTTGATAAAAATTCAAAAAAGTTGCTTAAGTGTCTACTTTTACGTCAAAAGCGTCTTTCACAGGTCAAAGCTCATACAATTACAGGCATATCACTTAAAATTTTGCGACTAAATCTTTCGAAAATACCTCTATATCTAGTTCAATACTCCATTTATCACTCAGCTCTACGATGTTATCTAGCGACTGCTGAACCGTTTTTATCGTCAACGTATTATTGTCTAGGTCGTATACCTGTTTTTGCGTAGTGTAATAGAAGTAAAGGATAGTCAGCGCGTCTCGGTCGCCTTGTTCCGCTTTTGGCTGAATGCGCTTGAGCTTACGATAGATTTGATTGTGGATTTTTTTCAGGTTCCAAACATAAAGCGCTTCTTTGAAATACTCATGCCCTTTCACTCGGCTTGCGATAAACGCATTCAAAGCGACAGATAAGATCACCCCAAGTACGTTCAAATGAAAGTTCCCTGTCGATTCACCAGTAATTGAAGTCGCCGAGCCAAACAATTCGATCAGAATGGTGCCGAATACAATTGCAAACAATGCAAGTGACCCAACTAATGGCACCAACAACAGGTTCATCTTCTTTCTATATTCTTCTTTATTAATCTTCTGTAACTTCACCGACAGCTTCCTTATGTAAGTCACTTTATAATTTTGCGCATACTATCTATGTAAACATTGGTTCGCTTCAACCCTTACCGTCTTGTAATGTGGTCATTCTCTATTTAATACTCAAAGTTCGCGGGTTGGTGCTAAGTGCAACTCCATTTGACTTCATTAATAGAAAAGAGTTACATACCGCCACAATTTTGGTTATTCATCAATTCATGTTGATAAAGTCCGTTTCGCTTTATCACATACTGACAAGGTACATTCCATGCGTTCATTTGTATTACGCGCTCGCGCAGCCCCTACAGAGAGCAAACTTATCTTAGAAGGTGTTGGGCAAGACGCTCATACTGAGATTCTGGCTCATACTCTGATGAACACGATCTTCGTTGCTCAATCTCACCGTGAGAATGTCACCGTGCATCTTGTGCTAGAAAGTACTAAAGACTTTTCACGTACCATTACATTCGATTCAAATGAAATCACCAACATTGGTGGCTTTCATGAATCGGCATTGTTATCAGCGGTAGTAAGAGCGGTTGATGCTTCTCAAGGTATGACCAAAGAGCAGACTCGTCAGGTTGAACCGGGAATCGTCGTTCGCACTATGAGCTTTGAAAAACTAGTCAAAGAACTGGCTGAAGACCACCAGCTGTACATGATGGATAAGAAAGGTGACTTTATCCGTGATGCAGAGATTGCTGAAAACCCATGTTTCCTTCTAACTGACCACATCCCTATGCCGAAGAAAAGCTACAACAGCTTAAAACGTCTAGGAACAGAGAAAATCAGTTTGGGTCCAAATATGCTGTTCGCTTCTCAGTGCGTCGTGTTGATCAACAATGAGCTAGATATTCGCGGTTTCTAGCCTCCGGACTGATAAGCTAAACAAAAAAGAGCTCAACTATGTGAGCTCTTTTTTATTATCTATCTCTTTGTATCAATGGTGTTATCTCGAAATCAGACCTGATTAACCAAAGATGAAGCTGTATAGGAAGCCTGCACCCATCGCCATGCTTAGGATAACGAATAGGAATGCTGCAATCATTTGGTTATTGAAGATTGATTTAAGCAGGATAACTTCCGTCAAACTTGCACCTGCACTACCAATGATCAATGCCATTACTGAACCCAACGCCATACCTTTCTGTACTAGAGCTGCACTTAATGGGATTACCGCTTCAGCACGAATGTACAGTGGAATACCAATCACGGCAGCTACTGGAATCGCATACCACATACCTTCACCAGCGTACTGTGCAATTAGGTCTGTAGGAATGAAGCCGTAGATGAATGAACCAATCGCGATACCCATCATTAGGTAAGGGAAAACTTGTTTGAAGTCTTTCCAAGTTGAGAACCAAATTCTCATCCAACGACTAGGTTCTTTCTTCTCTACGATTTCAGCTGTTGCGCTTCCATCCGCTGAACAGCATGAAACCGTTACTTGTGGCTCTTCTTTTTTAGAATCGCAGCAAGATGTCTCTTTTGCCATTACTGGTGCAGGTTCGCCACATGCACTTGTACCACATGAAGATTCCGCTTTAACCGGTGCTGCTTTCTTAGGATCAGAATCACCACAGCTAGTGCCACAGCTTGAAGCTGAACCTGTTGATTCATACGCTTCAGGTTTTACGTAACGCTCAAAGCCAAGCTTCTCAAGTGCGTAACCAGCCACTACAGACACCGTCATTGCTACAAGGAAGTAGAACACAGCAACTTGCCAACCGAAGGTAATCACAAACAAACCAATGATCACTGGGTTCAATAGTGGGCTACCAAATAGGAACACCATCATTGGACCGAAACCCGCTCTTGCACGCAGCAATCCTTTTAAGAAAGGAATGGTCGAACATGAACAGAAAGGTGTAATTGCACCCAGTAGTGCTGCTACTACATAACCCTTACCATTACGTGAGCTCAGGATAGATTGAATCTTTTCTGGTGTAAGGAACTCTTGAAGAATCCCAACAATGTAGCTGATCGCTAAGAAAAGGATAATTAGCTCTACTGCTAAGAAAGCGAACATATCAAGTGCGTCTTTCAGCATTGTTAACATTTCATTGCTCATAATTAACTCCAAACTGGATTGAAGGTCGGGCTCTATGAGAAAAGTAACCAACCCTTAATTTCGAATATTCTCGAATTATAGAAATAAACAGCTCCAGAACAAGCATTATTTCGATAAAAATCGAAATGATTTTCGAAAACACAGTTTTTCAATAACTTACACAGACACCGTTTTTAAATTTGAATTCGACATACATTTCGACTAAAATCGAAATTAAATCTTGAGGAGTTAATATGAACTTAGAAGTCGTTGCGAAAGCACTTAAAGAGTTGGGGCACCCTATTCGCCTAACCATTTATAAGAGTGTCGTTAAAGCTGGCTACCAAGGCATTGCAGTTGGCGGCCTACAAGAAGAGCTAGGCATTCCCGGTTCTACCTTGTCTCACCACATATCAAGCTTGGCGTCTGCGGGCCTAATCAGCCAAAGACGAGAAGGAAGAACTCTATTCTGCGTGGCGGAGTATGAGTGCCTAGAAGGTGTGATTGATTTCTTACAAGACGAATGTTGCGTAAATGAACAGTGCAACTAATGCACCTTTGAAGCTCGAACAAGTCTGGGCCGAGTATCAGCAAGCATTAAAGTCATTCCTGCATTCAAAGGTCAACAACTCTGCGGATGTAGACGACTTGCTCCAAGATATCTTGATTAAGACCTATCAGAACTTAGATAAGGTACAAGATGCTAGCAGTGTTAAGGCTTGGCTGTTCCAGTTAGCCAACAACACCATTATCGACTTCTACCGTAAGCATGCACGCCAACAACGTGATAGCCAAATTGATGCTGAAGATCTGTGGTTTACCGATTTAGACCACGACTCTGAATTTAAGCAGAAACTTTCATTGTGTATTGAACCTTTTATTCAGGCATTGCCAGAACAAAGTTCATCGCTACTGCTTGCGGTCGACATCAAAGGCCAAAGCCAAAAAGAGATCGCAGAAGCGCAGAACGTCAGCTATTCAACGGTTAAATCCCGCGTGCAAAAAAGCCGTGCTGATCTTAAGAACCTGTTTGAAGAGTGTTGTAACTTGTCCCTTGATCAACAAGGCAATGTGATTGATTGCGAGCTTAAGCCGAACGACAGCTGCGGCAAGTGTTAATCGTTACATCGAATCCGTTATTTCAATAGAACAAAGCCAGCAATTAATGCTGGCTTTGTTGTTTTCATAATCTGCAAATCACTCTTTACTTAAGCAAATCTAGAGCTTGAGCGAACCGAACTATGCTGCTTCCGCTTTTACCACAGGTTGATAGCGCCCCGGTTTATGATTCATTGCTAGAATCAAGTTGGTGACTATCGCACCAAGCACAGACAGAAGAACCAATGACACATCAACAATGAACAGAGAAAGCACAACAATCGTGCAGTCTAATGCCATCTGAACCTTACCTGCTCGAATTCCAAAACGTTCTTGTAAGAACAACGCCAGAATGTTGAAGCCACCTAAGCTCATCTTGTGACGGAAAATCACCAGCATGCCGGTACCAATCAAGCCACCACCAAGTAAAGCTGCATACAATGCATGAATTTCGGCAATTTGAATCACGTGATACAAGTGATCCACGGCGAACGAAACAATCGAAACCGCGATAAACGTATTGATTGTGAAGCGCCAGCCCATACGAGCAACCGACAAAATATAGAAAGGTAAGTTAAGTGCGAAGAATACTTGGCCAAAGCTCAAATCTGTTACTTTGGTAATGAAGATCGCTAGACCAGCCGTGCCCCCGGTGAGCAAACCGACTTGGTTGAAAAAGATAACGCCGAGTGAAACCAATGCGCTACCTAAGATCAGTGCCAGTAAGTTTTCGCGAAGATTATGATCTTTATCCATGTGAATGACTCTCCCTGAATCTTTTAACATCGCGTTTCAGTAGTCTTGAAACGATTTATGCCCAAATTTACGATGTTTAACAGATAAGTCGAGTGAACGAGCAATGTTGCTTAGTGATTAGTTTGTATATTAGTTTTTACAGCTTTGTGAAACTTTAAATTAAACAGCTAGTTATAAGCCTTAATTTAGACTTTCATTCTTAATTAGATACTTGTTTCTATTAACTAACGAGCTTCAAGTTTTCTTATTTATTGAGCGCGTTTTATACCAATTCCAATCAAGCGACAATCTATGCATAAAACGCATAGACTACATCACAAATGGTCATTTGATACATACCCGACTCATCACTATGATGCGCGACTTCTTACAACATTGAGCGCATGTCAACACCGTATGTTTTCACAATCTCTTTTTGCCCAACTTGCCAGAATGACGTTATTCCTCGTCATTAGTTTGGTTATTGTGCATCACAGTCAGCCATTGATTGATCTCTTGGCTCAGCATGCCGTAAGCAGTGGTTGCCACCAGCAGTCAGGGCATGATCATTCTGGGCACGAACATCACCATGAGATGACTGACCAACACATGTCAGCGCAAGACCACTCACATCACCACCATTAATTTAAGAGTATTAGAATGAGCATTCTCCGTTTTCCTTTACTGGTATGGCTAGGGATAGGCACACTTATTATCAGTCTAGGGATCAGACAATCATTCGGCATTTTCATGATGCCAATTTCAGAGCATTTCGGCACGGGTCGAGAGTTTTTCAGCTTCTCTATTGCTCTACAAAACTTATTGTTCGGTGTGTTCCAACCTTTTGTTGGTATGGCCGCTGACAAATGGGGAGCAAGACGCATAATTATTGCTGGCGCATGTGCTTACGGTTTGGGTTTACTTCTTACCTCAATTTCTACCGAATCGAGCATGCTTTACGTTTCGTTAGGCGCACTGGTTGGTCTTGGCTTGAGTGCGACAAGTTACGTGATCGTGCTTGGCGCAGTAGCGAAAGTTGTACCAGCAGAGCACGCGGCTAAGGCGTTTGGCTTAACCACTGCTGCAGGTTCATTTGGTATGTTCGCGGTAATTCCGGGCGCACAATACATGCTGAATGAATTTGACTGGCAGAGTGCGATGCAAGTGTTTGGCGTACTGTGTTGTTTGATGATCTCTTTTGCGCTGTTCATGCGAGCGCCTAAAGCAGCCTCAAACAAACAAGCGCAAGCTGAAGAGAACCAAACACTCAAAGAAGCGTTGTCTGAAGCGTTTGCTCACAAAGGTTACTGGTTGATTCACGCGGGCTTCTTCGTGTGCGGTTTCCACGTAATGTTTATCGCAACGCACTTACCGAGCTATTTAGCAGATAAAGACCTACCCGCGAGCAGCGCTGCAATGGCACTGGCTTACGTTGGCATCTTCAACATCTTCGGATCTTACTTCTGGGGTGTAATGGGCGACAAGTTCAGCAAGCGCCACGTTATGTCTGCACTGTACTTAGTGCGTACTGTAGTTATCAGCGCGTTTGTCACTCTACCAGTGACTGAATCAACCGCGGCTATCTTCGGTGCAGCAATTGGTTTTTGTTGGTTGGGTACAGTACCGCTAACGTCAGGCTTAGTTCGCCAAATCTTTGGTGCTCGTTATCTATCGACTTTATATGGCTTGGTATTCTTCACTCATCAAGTAGGTAGTTTCTTAGGTGCTTGGGTTGGTGGTCGTATTTACGATTACTACGGATCTTACGAGCCAATTTGGTGGTCAACGGTGGTATTGGCATTTGCAGCAGCGCTTATCCATTTACCAATCAATGACAAGCCGATTGAGCGACTGAAATTGGCAATGGCTTAACGTTTAACGCTGACTCCCCCACTAGCGTAAACAACAAGTCGTTCCAATAAAGCGAGTGAGTATTGAAGGGAAACATCCTGATATACTCACTCGCTTTTTTGTTAGTCACTATTTCACCAATTAAAACGGTCGATATTTGCATAAACCTCACTGAATAATAAGACTATCCTTTTCGTTTTAATTTATAGTATCCACTCGCTCCTTTAAAACTAATCCGCAGGCTTATGGAATACATAGATCAGACTGTCCTTATCGCAATGGCACTCATTTTTGCTGGCTCATTTGTGCAAACCGCAATCGGCTTTGGTTTGGCCATTGTTGCAGCCCCACTGCTGTTTTTGGTTTCACCAGACTATGTACCTGCGCCTATCTGCTTGGTTGGCCTGTTTATCTCTTTATTCAACGCCTTTAAACACCGTGCAAACATTTCTATTGGCGGGTTAAAAATCGCATTGCTGGGCCGCATTCCAGGCTCACTGGCAGGCGGAGCATTATTGGTGATGGTTTCAACGAGCGTGTTGTCATTGTGGTTGGGCTTATTGGTGGTATTTGCCGTGATTGTTAGCCTACTGCCATTCAGGCTCGAACCAACCCCAATCAAGATGGGTATTGCAGGGTTCTTCTCTGGGTTCTTTGGCACCAGTTCTGGTATTGGTGGCCCACCGATGGCACTGCTACTCCAACACCAAGATGCCAATCAGCTTCGTGGTAACCTTTCTGCGTTTTTCGTGTTTAGTTCGATCATTTCGTTGGTTGTACAGATCCCAATTGGCTTCTTCACGCTACACCACTTGATCATCACTATACCTTTGCTGCCTGCTGCTTGGTTGGGTTACAAAGTGGCGTTAATGACGACACAAAGCATCCCTAAAGAGAAGATACGCATTGGTTCATTACTGCTATGTTCTCTCAGTGGCTTTACGGCAATCTGGCAGGGTTTAGCTGGCTAGTTATTGGCGATAAAGACCGAAAAAGACATCTTAGAAAACCAACACAGTTCAAACTCCCAATAGATAAAAGGACGCTCTATGACTTACGACGAATTCAATGCATTCTGCGAGTCACTGCCTGCAACCAGTTATGTGATGCAGTGGAATAACTCGCACGTTTGGAAAGTGGGTGGCAAGGTGTTTGCGATTGGTGGTTGGGGACCGAAAGATGAGCCTGCATTTATCTTCAAGGCATCCGATCAGAACTTCGATTTTCTGAAAGAGGAACCCGGTTATAAACCTGCTCCCTACTTTGCTTCGCGTGGTATGAAATGGATTCAGCTGTTTGAAAGCACGCCAGAAAGGGATGAGGAGCTGAGATACTACCTCACTGAGTCACACCGAATTGTGTCCTTAGGTCTAACCAAAAAGAAACAAGCAGAGCTAGGGCTCAATCAATAACGTTTATTACGTACTGCTACGTCTGAGCCCTTCTTTTACAGTGAGGAAGGCGCCCTAAGAAGTCTGTTTCAAAAATGCAGGTAAATAGCGTTCTATTTTTTGCTCTGAGATAAGCGGCACCAATAAATAGATCAAACCCGCAAAGGCAATAGATCCGGCTAAGTCTTCTGGTCGATGCATGCCAAGCCAAACACGGCTATAGGCGACACCACCAGCCCAAACCAGTAAACCGCCGACTAGATAAAAGCGTTTCGCCTCTAGGAGAAGACCACCAAAGAACGCCAAACACACACCGACGAAAATCATATGTCCAGATGGGAAAGAGTAGTCGGTTTCACCCAACCAGTGACGCGTTCGCCACTCGCTCACCTTATCTTGTACAGACTCAATCGCAGCATTCTTTTCAACCAATGGTAATTCGTAAAACACTTCCGGCATATCAACCACTTCCTGCGTCACCAAATACTCAGAATAAGGACGAGGGCTCTCAGTGGAATGCTTTAAGAAGGTTTTCGCTGCAAAGCTAAGCACCAACAACAAGCCGAGCTGCAGACAAAGACTGACTAACTTAGCTTTGGAAAACTTCATCGTGAACAATACTAAAGACAAAATCACTAGCGTTACCAAGAATCCTTGATTGCCCGCAGAGTAAGTCACAAACGTTATGAAGGCGCCATAGAAAGGCAAAACAGCACTTCCAAGGTCGAAGTCAGATCCAAAGATCAAAAAGGGTATGAGGGAATACAAACTTAGAACGAGCAGTAATAAGCCTTTGGATTTGTTAGAGAACAGAGAAGTCATGGCTAAGATCTTTTAGATAAAGTGGTCGGATGCTATCGCAGCTTAGCATCGTCAATATCAATTTTATGTCAAAACGGTCAGTCAGCCGTCATGGTGTAACAATATTCGATTAATGGACCTCTTGAGTATTGATTCGGTGAACAGCCACACCAGCACCAATAATGTTCAACATCCATTTATGTTCATAGAGATAGCAAAAACCACTGAAACCAGACGAGACAAAGGCATCATCCCACTAATAGACTACCGGACGCGTTCTGCTGATAAAGTGAACACTTACCGGATTATAAGGCCAGAATCTTAAAAACTTTGCTGTCAGTCCTTTAAATCCACTATTGAAAGGATTACCATCTGGTCTGCTTTCAAAAGCAAAACAGATTATTAATTTTTATTCTCAGGGCGGGGCGAAATTCCCCACCGGCGGTATGTCCTTAGCAAAATCTAAAGATAAGCCCGCGAGCGCTCGATTCGTCGAGGTCAGCAGATCTGGTGAGATGCCAGAGCCGACGGTTATAGTCCGGATGAGAGAGAATGAAAACACACTCGTTTAAGTTGGAAAGGCGTACCCGCGTGAGTTGGGTTCGTATCTCCAACTTAGGCGGGTGCATTTCGTTTTGGATAAAACCATAATGAGCTAATACCAATCACAGTAAATAAATGATCAGAGATAGCGCAGGAAAAACGCTTGAGAACAAGGCAAAATTTTTCGATAAGTAGTTATTCTACAGTCAAAAATTCTAACGCCGTTATCAAGGGTTTTAACCAGCTAGAATGACCAGTTGTTTACTACGATTGGTACAAGCTACTTGTAATGAGTAGGCTTTGTTGTGCTCGGTTGAGATCCCTCATACAGCCCTGATTCTGGTGATATTTTAGGAGTTTAACCATGAATCAGTCTTCACTACTTGCCGAATTTGGCGAACCAATCACTCGCGTTGAAAACGCACTGCAAGCTCTACGCGAAGGTCGTGGCGTACTTCTACTTGACGATGAAGATCGTGAGAACGAAGGCGACATCATCTACTCAGTAGAACACCTAACCAATGCTCAAATGGCGCTTATGATCCGCGAATGCAGCGGCATTGTGTGCCTGTGTCTAACTGACGAGCAAGCGAACCAACTTGAACTTCCACCTATGGTTGTTGATAACAACAGCGCAAACCAAACTGCGTTTACCGTAACTATCGAAGCGAAAGTTGGCGTAACAACAGGTGTTTCTGCCGCTGACCGTGTAACAACGATCAAGACAGCTGCAAATCCAACAGCTAAGCCTACTGACCTTGCTCGCCCTGGCCACGTATTCCCATTGCGTGCTCGTAAAGGTGGAGTACTGGCTCGCCGCGGCCACACAGAAGGTACAGTGGATCTTATGCAAATGGCTGGCCTTCAATCTGCCGGTGTACTGTGTGAAGTAACAAACCCAGACGGCACGATGGCAAAAGCGCCAGAGATCGTTGCTTTCGGTAAAATGCACAACATGCCAGTACTGACCATTGAAGATATGGTGATGTACCGCACTGAGTTCGACCTTAAGCTTGCATAACGTTTAGTTCAGTCCTCAATGCTAAACACTTAGCATTTAGCATTGAAGGTAACTAAACTCAGAAATGAATATTGAAAGGCCTCACTCTTACTACTTTTTCTAGTTAAAAGTATATAGAGGGTGAGGCCTTTTTAATTTCCGTATTTTGAGACGAGCTAGAGATTGATCGCCGAAGTGCCCCTACCTATCGAAACCTCCCCAGCCTAATCACAAGAAAAGCGTAACCTCTCAAAAAATTCTGCAAAATATGAGAAAAATTCACTCGAATGGTGAAGTCATGCACCATTATTGAACATCCATAAATAGAGAAAAAACATAAGCAATTGAAATTTAACAATTATATATTTTGGCACGGTGTCTGCACTACCACTAAGTAGGTATACAGATATTAGGAGTAGAATATGTTTGTAGTTATTTCAGTGGGTTTATCCCTATTAGTACTTTCCGCCCTGTATCATTTCTCAAGGAAGAGACAAACAGCGCTATCACACCGGTTCGAAACCTTAGTTTTGCTCAGAGAGCTATTGTTGTTATCACGTAAACATCGCGCTGCAACGCATTACGCTCTGGCGTATAAATTGTCTAGCGACTCGATTCGTAAAGTGAACGAGATTTACGACAACATACTTGAGGTATCTGAGCTGCTTCAATCCCATGTGTCGTTTGACAGCCGCCCTATGTATCGCATCTATCACCTCAAGCTCATCGCTATGCACAGCGACTGGCAAAACCGTAGCTTGGTGCGTAACCAATCGATTCATGGCAAAACAATTCGCCATAGCATGTTCTTGATGGATGAAGTAATGATCATCTGGCTAATTCAGTCTGAGCGTGAAGACATGAGCCGTGAGTACCACATGAATTGGCAACAGATCTTAGATTGCATGGAGATCCTGACCAAATTACGAATGTGTATCCCTGATATGGAGAAGCCTGAGGAGTATTTGAGATTCAAATTCTACGCCTCTCAGACACACAGAAAACTCAACCAGTTATCGATTATCTGCCCTCTTAGTAGTGGGTCACCGGTTTGTACGCGAGCGATGCATGCACTCTCAGAGATCGCATCAAGTAACGAAGCGACCCAACCGGCAGATAGCATGTACGAATTAACCAGTGATATCTCTAGCGTCGTGTCGCAAGTTTACGACCAAGTATTATCCGACATTACGAGAAGCTTGTATCAGCCTTTACCAGACATCAACGAAAAGGTGATAAATACCCGATTATCCGTACACCATTACATGTAAAGACTTCGTGAGAGGAGAGCGTGCTGGAACTCTGAATTATTGAGTTCAAATCCGATATCACCATTGATATCGGATTTTTGTATTTATGGGCTTTTAATTTTTGTCGCTATGTATCATTGCCTATGAAGTTTCAAACATCACCGGACTTGATATCGCTAGCCCAAGCTTGTGCCGCAAAATCAATAAACTGACGAACAACCGGAAGCTGATAGCTGCGAGACAAATACACCGCCCACAGCACACTACTCGGTGAAACAAACTCATCCAATATTCGTATCAATTTGCCATTCGCAATCAGTGGGTTGGCTAAGTCACAAGGTAAACGAACTACCCCTTTCCCGTGCTGTGCGGCGCGAGTTAGCACTCCAACATCATTAGCCTTGATAGTGCCAGACACCTCAACTGAATAGTGTTGATTGTCCTTAACAAAATCCCACTTAGAAACATTCAAGTGACGAAAACAATTGTGTTGTCGAAGCGCCTCGACCGTTTCAGGTTCACCATGTTTGTCTAAGTAGGCTTGCGAGGCACACACCACTGAATCAATAACCATTAGCTTTCGTGCAATCAAACTATCATCAGGTTGATCGGTATAACGAAGTGCAATATCGATCCTCTCATCCACCAGCTGAGTAAAGCGGTCTGAGGCAAACAGTTCGACCGTGATATTAGGGTGGCGCTCGGTGAACTGTTCGACCACATCCAACAACATGTGCTGAGTTAAACCAATCGGAGCTGCAATTCGAATGGTTCCAGAAAGATCATCGGTTTGATTGAGTGAAGTAACTTCTAGCTCAGCGGTCTCATGGAGGATCTTCTCACAGCGCTGCAGAGCGATTTCCCCTGCCGCGGTTAAGCTCACCTTTCGAGTCGTCCTATGTAATAGCCTCTGCTTCAGCCACCCTTCTATCTCTTGAACATGACGTGAAACCTGCAACCGACTCATGTCCAAATGCTCAGCTGCTTGGGTGAAGCTGGCACAATTCGCAACTTCGACAAAGCTACGCATTGCCGTCAACCTATCCATCACACTCTCCTTGAACTATTTCGCAGCTAATCGAATCTTATTAGATCACTATATAGATACAATCTACATCATTTTATGATATTTATCGCAACCTAGTGAGCTATTAGACTGCAATGGCTGTCGAGAAACAGACTCAATAAATTAGATAATTGGAGAGACATTATGAAAATTGCAGTATTAGGTGCATCAGGTTGGATTGGTAGTCACATCGCTCAAGAAGCTCAAGATCGCGGACACGAAGTCGTTGCTGTTGTAAGAGATGCAAGCCGTGTAGAGATTAGCGATGTTGAGGTTCGTTCATTTGATTTACAAGATGAAGCCGCAAGTCTAGCAAACGCACTATCCGGCGTTGATGCAGTCATTACTTCGATTGGCGGACGTGCTCTGGGTAATCACGACATCGTAAAAAACACTGCGACTAAATTGCTGGCAACATTACCGAGCATCGGTATCGATCGCCTACTTTGGGTTGGCGGAGCTGGCTCATTAGAAGTAGCGCCAAACGTACCGCTAGTGACTGTCCCTGACTTCCCTGCGGATTACAAAAACGAAGCGCTAGCACAGGGCGAAGCTCTTGAAGTGTTCAAGCAATCTAATAGCGAAGTTAACTGGACGTTCGTTAGCCCTGCCGCAGAAATATTCCCG
The DNA here is from genome assembly GCF_013114515.1 of Vibrio sp. AIC-3. Classification (NCBI taxonomy): domain Bacteria; kingdom Pseudomonadati; phylum Pseudomonadota; class Gammaproteobacteria; order Vibrionales; family Vibrionaceae; genus Vibrio; species Vibrio sp. AIC-3. Next base: position 13,324 of record NZ_VTXG01000013.1, read on the forward strand.
GGCGAGAAACTATCGACCTACCGCACTGGTGGCGATCAACTGCTCACCGACGAAGATGGTAACAGCAAAATTTCAGTCAGCGATTACGCTATTGCGATGATTGATGAACTCGAAGCTGGCAAATTCCCACGCCAACGTATTGGTGTTGCGTACTAGTCAGATCATATATAAAAACTAAAAAAAGCCGCTTGTTCAAAACAATGCGGCTTTCTCATCTTTTACTGAGCATTCCTTTAATCCAATGGCAGATGCCCTGTTTTCACTAGGATAACCGTCTCTTCTTCCACATAAGGAAAATGCTCACTCATGTGTGGGCTGCGCATCCATGTGTGTTTTGGATACTCACCATGTTCGTCTTTAAAGGTGCCAGAAAGTACAAATATCTCTTCACCGCCAAAGTGGCGATGCGGCTGAAAACGTTCGCCAACCGGCCACTTCACTAACGCGACATGCTCGTGTTCGAACTCATGCAGTGGCATCACTTGTAAGCCGCCAATACCCTGAAGCCATTCTGTTTCCAAAGTATTAATACGAACTTGAGTTAAGTCTCTCGCGTCAAACTGGTTGAGCTTAACCAAGATCGTACAGCCATTTTTGCTGGATGGGGAATGCGCGCTGCCCGGCGGATTACGGATATAAGTGCCTGCTGGGAAATCTCCGGTTTCATCAGAGAACACACCCTCTAATACGAAGATCTCTTCACCTTGCGGATGTGGGTGCTCAGAAAACGAAGAGTCAGGATCGTACTTCACCACGCTGGTCGTGTGGCCCGATTCTTTCTCTTCTCTTTCAAGTGGCTTACGCCAAACCCCTTTAGCAGGGCTTGCGACCCAATCTAATGTCTCGGTTTCTATAACCAGTCTCTTTGAAAAGTCCATATTGAACATAATGGCGACCTTACTCTTGTTATCGTTTTAATTATTATTGTTGTCTTTCTCGTTTCTATTCTACGCGAATACTGATCAAGGAGGCTATCTCGCTGCTATTTTGCCTGCGCGATAGCCACCTAAAAAGAATCCTAATTAATTGCGGCCAGCAATCACTCCGCCATCAACATCCCAGATTGCACCCGTTACCCAATCTGCACTGTCTGACAGTAGGAAAGAGATGCTATTAGCGATGTCTTTCGGCAAACCTACTCGACCAATAGGATGGAACGCGTTGAAGCCTTCTAGCGCTTGATCCACTTCTTCAGGTTTGATGAAAGATTCGTAAATCGGCGTTTTAACAACAGCAGGAGAAACCGCATTCACGCGAATGTTGTAGTCCGCAAGCTCCATCGCCATGTGCTGTGTTAAAGCGTGCAAGCCAGCTTTTGCCATTGAATACGCAGAGGATGGTGTCGCTCTAATAGCTTGTTTGGCCCACATAGAGCCTACATTTACCACGTTTCCGCCACCGTTTTTGATCATCAACTTGCTGACAGCTTGAGTGATGAAGAAGGTTGCTTTATTGAGCTGCATGTATTGCTCGTAATCAGATTCTTGGTGTTCAATAAACGCTTTAGGGTTGAAGTAACCAGCCGCATTCACAAGGTAACCAATACCTTCTTCGAGCGACTCTAAATGCGTAATAAGACGAGACACACTTGCATCATCATAAAGGTTAGCTTGCCAGCCTGAAGCATGACCGAGCGATTGCAGCTCTGACACCGCTTTATCTAACTTAGTTGGGTTATTGCCGACCACCAACACATGGATGTTTTGAGCGACTAACTGCTTCGCTGTTTCAAAGCCCATACCACTTGTGCCACCGATTACTACTGCAATACCATTTTTAGTGAAGTTCATTTTGTTATCTCCTAAGTCATGTGAACGTGGTAATCTTAGGCTTTGAACTAACACTATGAATAGTAAGTACAAATCAGTTAGGTAGGTACTTATTGGTACATCTTTATGAAAAATCAGGAAAACTTTTTTTCAAGAAAATCAGCACCAGAGCGCTCAGCTCGCATGGTCGAAACCATCTACGGCTGTAAATGGTCGCTAACGGTTTACCAATTACTGGCAAATGGCATTAATCGCCCCGGTGAAATGGTGCGCTCAGTAGAAGGGCTATCTACAAAGGTATTGAATGAATGTTTGAAGCGAAATGTAGAATTTGGAATTTTAGACAAGCAAATGTTCAACGAACTACCACCAAGAGTTGAATACCAAGTGACGCCGTTCGGCGAGAAGTTCTTGTTGATTCTAGACCAGCTGGAAAACCTACAAAACGAAATCGACGAGATGTAAGTTTGAGCCAGTCCAACTATTGCCAAAAACAGCAGACAGAAAAAGGAAGGCAACAAGCAGCACTTAGCTCACTGGCATTTGCTCAAAGCGACCTTTTACAAAATCAATGAAGGTTCGAATTCGGCTCGGTTGATAGCGGTCTCGATGATAGATCGCTGAAAAGTCCACTTTCGGCACTATCCACTCATTAAACACCTGCTCCAATTGCCCATCATTGATCTCTTGCAAGCAATAGATGGTTGGTACACGAATAATTCCGTTGCCCGATTTCGCGCCCTGTACTAACACTCGCCCATTCTTACATTGCAGCCTACCCGTAACATGAACATCGACTGTTTTCTTGGTGTCATCCAAAGCTTGAAAGCTCCACTTACGCACAGACCCCGTTAAGCAGTCATGGTGAATGAGATCTTTAGGATGGTTTGGCTTTCCTTTGCGAGCAAAATATTCAGGGCTTGCGAGCGTTCCCATCTCGATGTCCAAAAGCTTTCTCGCGATAAAGCCCGCATCTTCAAGGCTTCCCATACGAAATGCGATATCGAACGCGTCTTCAATCAAGTCGACTCGGTTACTACTGAAATCAAGGCTGATGCTGATGTCTGGGTAGAGTTGCATGAACTCATTGACCAGATCCGCGATGATCACCTCGCCCAGATAACCGCCAACACAGTTTACTTTTATGTCGCCACGTACTTCTTCGACGTCATCCACAGCAGCAATCAAGGCTTGGTCTATATTATCTAAGGCTTGTTCACATCTCGCGTACAGATCTTGCCCTGCGTGAGTCAACCTTAAGGTTCGAGTGGTGCGGATAAACAGTGTCACACCCATCTGCTTTTCTAGGCTGCTCACTTGGCGTGATACGTGGGAACGAGACACATCCAACTCCTCCGCCGCTTTGGTGAAATTACCTAAACGAGCGATCAGCACGAAAGAACGAATATCAGACAGGTTAATTTGATTGAGCATGGCCGCCAGCTTACTAGTGAGGTTATGAGATAGACACTTTTATTGTTGCACCACAGCAACAGTGTTTCAAGTAAAGCGCTATATATCAACAATTCTATTTTCCTTAATATACCTCCATCGCAACGAAGCAAGGCAACAAGCACTTGATTCGAATGCACTTAAACAACCCGTCGTAGCCAACCGACGCAATAAAAGTACAGAGGAAATAAAATGAAAAAACTAATCGTAATTACAGGTGCAAGCTCTGGTATTGGTGAAGCAATCGCTCGTCGTCTAAGCGATGAAGGTCACCCTCTGCTACTTTTAGCTCGTCGTGTTGATCGCCTTGAAGCGCTGAATCTACCAAACTCACTGTCAGTAAAAGTAGACGTAACAGACAAAGCGTCTTTTGATGCAGCAATCGCACAAGGTGAAGAGAAGTTTGGCCCTGTAGATGCACTTATCAACAATGCTGGTGCAATGCTTCTTGGTCAAATTGATACTCAAGACGCACAAGAGTGGAAGACAATGTTCGATGTAAACGTGATTGGTCTTCTAAACGGCATGCAGTCTGTACTTGCTCCGATGATGGAACGCAACACAGGTACTATCATCAACATCAGCTCTATCGCAGGTAAGAAAACATTCCCAAGCCACGCGGCTTACTGTGGTACTAAATTCGCGGTACACGCTATCTCTGAGAACGTTCGTGAAGAAGTGGCGGCATCAAATGTTCGTGTTACTACTATCGCACCGGGTGCTGTAGAAACAGAACTTCTATCTCACACAACATCTCAAGAGCTCAAAGACGGTTACGACTCTTGGAAAGAAGACATGGGTGGCGTATTGGCAGCTGACGATATCGCTCGCGCTGTATCATTCGCTTACCAACAACCACAGAATGTATGTATCCGTGAGATTGCTCTAGCACCAACTAAGCAACAGCCATAGGCCTTTGCCATCGCTAATAAATAAGCGATGAACTAAAAAAGCGCCACGACTTAACAAGTCGTGGCGCTTTTGTTTTGATTCAATCTAATTGCTAGTAAGAAGCGTGATTAAAACTCAACGCGGTAAACTGACGTGCTACCACTCACTTCGTTGCCAACCGCAATAAAGTGGTTACCAGAACGAGTGAAATACTTGATTGATTCTGGACCTAAATCACCCGCTTTAGCGTTGTAAGTCTCGTTGTCGCAATCACCGTCTTCATCAACCTTAGTGCACACTGGCTGAGTAAAGTCGCGATTGTTCAAGTAGCTGATGAAACTTGCGTTTTTAGGCTGTGTTACGTCGTAAACCATGATGCCACCTTGGCGCTCAAGTCCAATAAAGGCATAGTGCTTGCCGTTGATCTCCGCCACTTCGATCGCTTCAGGTTCTACGCCTTTATCATCACTACGATCGTCACCGCTTTGGTTGTTATCATTGGTGCTGTTGAAGCTTGCAGGATCTTGCTCAAGTACGATTCGAGCAAAATCATCGCCGCTATCAAACACTAGCTCGCCTGACTCATCCCAGATAGAGAACGAGCGGCTGCCGAATGCTTGAACCTTTTGGTCAGCAGCGAGTGTCCCTTGTGGCTTAATCACTTTAAGACGTGCAAGTTGCTTGTTGTCTTTCAATGCGCCATCTAATGGGTGGTTAGCGTCAATATCTAACTTCTTGCCGCGTACTTCATCGACATAAGCGATACAAAAGTCTTTTTCTGTGGTGTAGTTTTCGGTGCCTTGATAATCGTCACCGTCCCACTCAAAACCTTTCTCATCACACATTTCTTGCGTAGTCTTGATGCCATATTCACGACCATCACCTTCGTTCGCAGTCACGATGTAGGTGTTGCCATCAACACTGTAGCTAGTGATGCTATCTGGCATGTAGAGGCCTTCTAACATCGCGTAGCTTTGCAGATTACCGATATTTTTGTCTTTGTTTGACGCATCTAGCTTAGCGTTATCCCAAGGCTTGCCGCCTAGTCCAAGAATCGCATCCACATGTGCACTCGCCACATCAATCGCTGCCAACGCGTTGTTCTCTTGGAGGGCAACGTAGAGTTTTCCGTTATCCGCAAATGTTAGGTATTCCGGTTCAAGATCTTGAGCAACCGTTGCATTCGGCGCAGAGATTCGAACCTTGTCGGTTAGCTCTGCATGGCGAAGCTGACCTTGATTGAATGCCTTGAAATCAATCTGAGTGACTGTCGCTTGCAAAGGACCATTGGTTAAATCCACCAGCGTTACTGAACCTTCAGGATCAATGCTGTAATCCGCATTCGGCTCACCTTCATTTGCAGAGGCAATGTAGCGACCATCTTTCGAGAAGCTCACCATGTCCGGTAATGCACCAGCCGTATAAGTAGTAATCAGCTCTAACGTGTCTGAACGATAAAGGGCAATGATGCCGTTTTGTTGCTTGTCAGCATTTTCAATCGCGACAGCAACTAATCCTTGATGAGTCGACACACTGTTCGCTGCACCAATATCAATACCAGAAGCTGCAGCCGCTGATTGAAGATCAATCGAACCCGAAGATGTTGGTTCGCTAGCTGAGTTCATTGATAAAACATCAACTTTCTGAGCTTGAGCGTTCACAACATAAAGCTTGTCGGTACATGAATCGTAGCTGACGATTTCGGCTGCAGAAGTATCAAACGGGGCGTCGGCGATTGAACGGCCAACTAGGCTGATTCCGGTTACCTCAGCATTGGAAGCGCTTGGCTGCTCGATGGATTGGCATTGAAGGCTAAAAGCATCAAGTGATGTTTGAGATGGCGTAGCAGTCGTTGGTGATGTTGGTTGAGAACAGCCTACTAGAGCAGAACTTACCGCGATAGGCAGTAATAATGTCAGCTTATTAAATTTACGATTCATATATCCTCCATAATTTGAATCGCGATCATAGAGGGCTGTTATGACACTTATCTTTCCCTTTTATTAACAATAAATGACGACAATAAATAACTTTTACCCATAGCAACAGAAAGTTAATGCGAACAACCTATTAACAAGTAAGCAAAAAAAAGCGCCCAATCTGGCTGATGCTTGAGCGCCTTTAGTAAACTGTATAGGGAGATTAGAAGTTGTAACCACCACCAATCATGAATACCCATGGGTCGATATCAACGTCTGTTGAGTACTGGTTACCCGCTGTATCTTTATACTTTGCAGTTGTATCTATATCTGCATACCAAATAGATGCATTTAGGAACCAGTCTTCATTGATCATGTAATCCACGCCAATATTTGCTGCAAGCCCCCAAGAGTCATCAAGAGACAAATCACGTAGTTGAGCGTCTTTACCAGTTCCGTTAAATTTTTCATCAAAGAAGAACGTGTAGTTAATACCTGCACCTACATAAGGGCGAATTTCACTGTTCGCTTCACCAAAGTAGTACTGAACCATAAGTGTAGGCGGAAGGTGTTTAACATCTGCAATATCACCTAGTCCAAGTAAATCAGTAGATACCGTATGTGAAAATGGTGTTGCTGCAAGAATTTCTAAACTAACGTTATCAGTGAACATATAGCCAAATGTTAGGCCAAGTTGAGTATTTGAATCTACAGATAGCTCAGAACCTGGTGAGTTTAGTACATCACCACTGCTGTCGTTTGGAGATACCATTGCTGCACCTGCACGGATGATGAAATCACCTTCTTTATGAGCAAGAACATTGGTTGACATAAGAGCCGCAATAACCGCAATACCACATACTGTTTTTTTCATTATAATTTCCTTTTGGGGGGCTTAATCTTTATTGGTGAATGAGTAATCATTTCTTATTTTGCGTGCAAGGTATCATAGAATAACCCTACTTTATTGATGGAAATCAATTTGTGAAAAGTTGTGATTATTTATGTAAATTTATATCGAGCCGATCACTTTATTCCTTCATTTTATTGACAGTTTTGTAATGCGACTTTTCCGTGCGTCATTTTGTTAATCCAAACAATTCACTCTATTCGGATCTTTTTTGGATCAAAATAGAGCAAGCCAATATCTCACGCGCATCATTTTGGTGCAGAACAACAAGAATCAATCTCGCCTCGTATAATATTCAATGAGTTACATTTGGCTTAGTGCTTGCAAGTCTATGTTAATAATCATAAATACATTGAGGTTCTGACTATGCAAGACACTCTAACAATCGTTCTGGCCGGCGGTGTTGGCTCTCGGCTTTCTCCCCTCACCGATAACCGTGCAAAACCTGCGGTACCTTTTGGTGGCAAATATCGAATCATCGATTTCACACTCGCGAACTGCCTGCACTCCGGACTTCGCCAAATTCTGGTGCTAACTCAGTACAAGTCTCACTCTTTGCAAAAACACTTACGTGATGGTTGGTCGGTGCTTAACCCCGAGCTCGGCGAATACATCACCAATGTTCCCCCACAAATGCGAACCGGTGATAGCTGGTACAGCGGTACTGCCGATGCGATTTATCAAAACTTGTATCTGCTGTCTCGCAGTGAAGCCAAGCATGTGGTGGTGTTATCTGGCGACCATATCTATCGCATGGATTACGCGCCAATGCTCAAGCAGCACAAAAAGAACGAGGCCGACCTAACCGTGGCGTGCATGGAGGTTTCGATTGACGAAGCTAAAGAGTTTGGTGTGATGGAGATAGACGAGTCTCTAGAGATCAATAACTTTACCGAGAAGCCACGTTACCCTGCATGTGTACCTGGTAGGCCGACTCGAAGCATGGCTTCAATGGGAATTTACATCTTTGATAAAGAAGTACTGACACAGGCATTATTGGCAGACGCAGAAGATCCAGACTCAAGCCACGATTTTGGTAAAGACATCATTCCGAAATTGGTGGGCAACAACAGTGTTTACGCATACAAGTTTGGGGATGAAGAAGGCCGAGTGACCCAAGATGCGTACTGGAGAGATGTTGGTACTATCGACTCTTATTACCAATCCAACATGGACCTGTTAAAGCCAGCTTCGCCTATCGATTTATATCAACCTGATTGGGCGATTCGTACTTACGAACCGCAGCTGCCACCCGCACGAACCATTGCTTCAGTTGAAGGTAATCAAGGAATATTCATCAACTCGATGATAGCGAATGGCGTTGTAATTGAAGGCGGCTCGGCGCAAAACTCAATCTTCTTCCCGAAAGTGAAAGTCAGCAATGCCGCGATTGTGATTGATAGTATTCTGTTTGAAGATGTTGAGATTGGAAAAAATTGCCACATACAAAACTGCATCATCGATAAGAACGTTAAGGTGCCAGATGGAACCCAGATCGGTGTTGATGGCCTTGCCGATGCGAAACGCTTCCACATATCAAAACAAGGCGTGATTGTGGTGCCCTCTTCTTACCAATTTGAAGAGTAACCTTTAACGTTGGAATAGCTTTTCTTTAAACGAAAAAAGGCAGCGAATTCGCTGCCTTCTTATTTATTCACACGGCTTCAGTTAAGCCTTAGCTATCCATGTATTCGATTAAACAGAAACCTTAGAAAGGCCCTAGCTCAATCATTTGAGCAATCACAACTGAAATCAAAGCGCCTACCGACCAGAACAAGAACAGTGGTAAGAAGAAACGAACCCACTTGGTGTAAGGCACTTTTGCAATAGCCAATACCGCTAACAAGCCACCATTGGTTGGGTAAATATAGTTAGAAATACCATCACCCAATTGAGAAGCCAGTGCAGCCACTTGGCGAGTCACTTCACCAATATCTGCCAATGGAATAATGATTGGCATGGTAATCACCGCTTGGCCACTGCCCGACGGAATGAACAGGTTGATCGCAGCCTGCGAGAAGTAGATCCCTGCTGCTGCCACAAGTTTAGAGCTACCAGAAATGATTTGTGCAAGATAGAAGATAATAGAATCAACAATCTTCGCGTCTTCCATAATGGTTAGCACTGAACGAGCAAAGAAGATGATCAACACAGCAACTAATACATCGCTGACACCTTTAGTCCAATATTCACAAATCTTGTTAGGAGACAATCCTGCCACCAAGCCAGGAATGATCGCCATTGCCACAAACGCACCTGCGATCTCAGTAAAGCCAAAGCCCATCGTCAGAGTACCGAAGATCATGTATGCGAACACGCCTAAGAATGCGATGCCCGCAAGCTTTTCACGTGTGGTGAGTGTTTTCGCTTCAACGTTAGATTCGTAGTGGTAACCCGTACCGTGCAACAAACCTTTGGTCGGGTCTTGCTTAACTTTGCGCGCGTAGTTAAGTACATACCAAGCACCGGTCAGCAGCATAAACATGCCGACAATAAAGCGATACCACATGCCTGAATACAAAGGCAGCTCAGCGATAGTATGTGCAATACCCGTGAAGAATGGGTTTGCCAACGCCGCAGCAAAACCTGCACAACTTGCCAGTAGAACAACGCCTAACGCTGTAATCGCATCGTATCCAAGCTTGATACAGATCGGAATCATCAATGAGATGAAAATAACATCCAGTTCACGCATACCGGTGAAGGTCACGTTGAAGAAGATCGCCGTCATGATCACTGGCGCGATCACATATAAGCCTTGTTTCTTAAGCTTAGTGGTGAGCGCAACAACCGATGCGTCCAGCAGACCCATGTGTTTGATGATACCGAAAGCACCACCAACAAATACCACAACACCCATCACGCCAGAAGCGGATTTGAAGCCTTTAAAAAATGATTCGAAAAAAGAGGTTAATGTTGTTGGGTTGCTTGCTAATAGTGTATAGCTGTCTGGGTCGATCACCGTGCGGCCATTCATAACCACTCGTTCAAACTCGCCTGCAGGGATAAAGTAGGTTGCGATTGCTGCAACGATAACCATGATGACTAAGGAAAGAAATGGATGGTTTACTTCTTTCTCTGTCGAAGCTGTATTACCAGCTGGAGATGTAGGTACGGATGTAGATACCGTAGACGTCATATAGACGCCTTACTTGTCAGAAACCAAGTAATACTTGGCGCCAGAGGGATTTTTGGAAAAACGAAACCCTTCACGCAGAACGTAGTTCGCGCTAACTAGGCTGTTTCTAAAAGGCCTTTGATAGATGGTGCTCTCAAATGTACATAGTGAAGTAGCGAGAACTACTCTCTTTGCGTCCGAGCAAAATGCAGATGTTCAGCCAAGTTAGGCCAAACTGAATGAGGTCATTACAAGCAGATAAACAGAAAACTCTGTTTGGGTAATGCGTTTTTTATCAATTACAAAGACAAGCGGCGCATACTAGCATAACGAGCGGTAAAATGTCAGAAAAGTGTGAGTTAAGTCATGTTTTGGTGGGGGTATAAAAAGCGCCCTGCAAACCAGAGCGCTTTTCGGAAATGGAATAAAACTACTTAGGTGCTAGCTCGTAGTTTTCTTGCATCTCATGAGGGGCAATCCCGTACTCATAATCCGCTAAGTAGCCATCCTTATAGACCTTCATTCCCTTCTTATCCCAGCTCACTTTGATCATCGCCGTGTTGCCATCTTCACTGCCTAACAGCTCCAGCATTTCTGCATCAATCTTAATGGCTTTGATGGTTTTAATACGCTTAAACGGCTTAAATTCAGTGGCCGAGAATACGATGGCCGAGCGATAACGCTTAAGCTTGAGTCCAATCGCAAAGATTCTCGATTGTTGCTCAAACTGCAACATATTGATCTAGGCTCAATTGATGAGTCTCGCATTTCAGAACTTGTGCGATTCAAAGTCGAAACGCCGGTTCGCTATGAAGGTGACATTAATTATTGGCGTCAGGGCGTCGAATTTCCTGTCGATCAACTGGCATCCAATAAAGAAGTCGATATTCGAGCACGCATTACCATACCCGAGTCTCAACTCACAGCAGGAGAGTTTCACTTCAATATGGAGTGGGCAGTTGAGTGTCTATAAATTAGTAACTTAAGCTGAGTTTTTAATCAAAGAAGAAAAAGTGAGTGAGCTGGAAAGAAAATCAATGGAGTGACAAGTTCGGAATTATAAAACCGATAAAGAGAGATTCACTGGGAATTCGCTGTAGGTTAGCGCAAATTATCAAGGATGGAGTTTTTTTGAACATGTCTTTAAAACACGAAACATAATATGCGATCAGTTCATCGGACTTTCAAGGGAGTAACAAGAGAATATTTGATAACACTGAAGTCAATCACACATGTGCTAATTCTCAGTTGGTTAATCTATGCGATGTTTGCTACGTTTAAATGACACAGTCATTGGAAAGGTATGATTTATGAAAATAAATGTTCAAACACATCATGTATCAATTAACGACGAGTCACGCAAAGACATCGAAGGTAAATTCGAGAAGATATCTAACCATTTCCCATCACTGATCAGTTGCGACATCATCATTACTAAAGAACACGGTCAACATCAGGTTGAAGTATTCACCAACTACGAAGGTGTACGAGTAACAGCAAAATCGACAGACGATGTTATGTACCCAGCTATCGCTGCAGCACTCAAGAAACTTGAAGCTGGCCTAAGTAACCGTAAGGGACAATTGAAAGCCGACCTACACGAGAAACCAACAAGCACGAAGCCAGAGATTGCTTCGGACATCATCCAAGAGATGAAATTGGTATAAATCGATAAGTAGTTAAAGCGAAATAACGAATAGAAACTTATTAAGAATTTCAAAGCCAGCATTCATTGCTGGCTTTTTCGATCTTAAAGCCAAGCAAACCTTCGCTTCTTTACCGTCCCTCGAATTCAGCTCAACCCCACATCATTATTAACGCCCTTAAGTTCTTAGCAGCTATAACAATCACTTGTGGTATTTGATACAGTTATAAGCAGAAATTTAGACCACAACGGAATGTTTATTATGAAGAAAATCGCGTTGATACTTTTCCTTGCTACTCAATTAATGGCTTGTACCGAGGTTGGCAGTGAAGCTTGGTGTGCGGATATGAAAGAAAAGCCTAAAGGTGACTGGACGGCTAATGAAGCGGGCGATTTTGCCAAGCACTGTATTTTCTAGGTGGGTTGTATTTAGCAGTTCAGTACACCCCACTCAATGAAGCAAGTGAGTAGTTGCAGTATGGTTTACTTATCTCTGTAAAACGGTACAAACAAAAAATCGCATAAGTTAACGCTTATGCGATTTTTGTATGGAGAGATTCCTAGCTAATTTGTTAGGAACTTAAAGAACAATCATCCCATCTCGATAAGTCAGTGCTGGTGTTACATCTTGGCCAAGTAAGACTGGGCCATCGAGGTCGACGATTTCAGATTGAACGGCGATAGGCAGAGCTGCACGCATCGCCAGCGATGTACCGAGCATACAACCCGACATCAGCGTAAATCCTAGCCTTTGAGCTTCTTCAGCAAGTACCAATGCTTCGGTCAAACCACCTGTTTTATCGAGCTTGATGTTGACCATTTCATATTTGCCTAACAAAGATGAAAGTTGCGAAGTGGTATGACAGCTTTCATCAGCACACAGTGGTATCGGGTGCTTGATGTGCGCCAATGAGGCATCGTGCTGTTGGGGTAACGGCTGCTCGATCATCGCAATATCAAATTCTACCAGTTGATTGAACAACTCTTCGAGATTCAATCCTGTCCACGCTTCATTCGCATCCAATACAATTTGAACATCTGCCGCAGCTTCTCGTACCGCGCGAACACGCTCTACCACCTGCTCGCCGTCAAGCTTCACTTTCAGAAGTTTCGCACCATTCGCGACATAGTCTCGAGCCTGAGTCGCCATGGCTTCTGGCGTGCCAATCGAGACTGTCATTGCAGTCACGATTTGAGCAGGCAACTCAAACAAGCTATTCGGAAACGTCTGGTCGTTCTGCTGAGCTTCAAAATCCCAAAGCGCACAATCGACCGCATTGCGCGCTGCCCCTCCGGTCAATAAAGACTGAAGATGATCTCTTAGCTCTGCCGGATCAGTAACGCCTCGTTCAAACATAGCTTCAAGTGCGCTAGACGCTTGTTGGATTTGCGCTAACACAGACTCCGATGACTCGCCGTATCGTGGGTAAGGCGTGCATTCGCCCTGAGCTCGTTTGCCACCATGTTCAATGTAAACACGAACAACGTGACACTCAGTTCGACTGCCACGAGAGATGCGAAAAGGCGTTTGCATCGCGATAATAATGGGTTCAGCTGTAATCTTCATAATTTCACTCGGTTGATGTTCACTTTAACAAATGGAAACGTAGAAATGATGAAGTCGTTAAAGTGAATGTCGCAAATGATCAGTAATGTGTTGTACACCAAAGCGCACTGGGTCCGTCACTGGCACTTGATAGAGTGTGGTCCATTCTTGGCACAATGTCTCAGCCTCTTCAATGCTAATCGCCGACGTGTTCAAGCAGATACCCACCAGCTTCGCGTCTGGATTAGTCAGTCGCGCCGCTTGCAAGTTGGCTTCAATCGTCTGTTCTATGCTTGGTAATTTAGCATGAGGAAGGTTACGAATATGTGGTCGCCCAACTTCATGACACAGCACTAAGGCATCAGCTTGTGCGCCATGTAAAAGACCCAAACTCACGCCTGCAAACGAAGGGTTGAACAAAGAGCCTTGCCCTTCAATGATGTCCCAATCGTGGTCGGTAAAATCAGGGCTAATCGCTTCAACTGCGCCAGAAATAAAATCCGCAACCACCGCATCAATCGAAATACCGCTGCCTTCAATCAAAATACCTGTCTGCCCTGTCGCTTTAAACTGAGCGGATGTTCCCGCTTGTTTAAGCGACTTTTCAATCGCTAATGCCGAGAACATTTTGCCTACTGAGCAATCAGTTCCGACAGTAAGCAGGCGCTTACCTTGACGAAGCTTGCCGTTACCAACATTAAGAACACCGTCAAAATGGCGTACATCATGAAGCTTAGTCAATCCTTGTTGCTGCATGTCAGCAAGCGGTGAAAATTCACTCAATCGTTGGTGCATGCCAGATGCAATCTCATATCCCATTTCTGCAGCGGCCATAATGGTTGACTGCCAAGAATCAGGAATAACACCACCCGGATTTGCGGTACCAATCACTAGCGTCTTCGCGCCCTGCGCTTGCGCCTCTTGCAGGGTCATATCCGTTAAGCCCAGTGAAACGGTATCACCCGTTAAACGCAGTTGACCTAGGCAGATTTCTGGTCGCCATTGATGAATACCGCGAGCTGTTTTTGCAGCGAGTGGGTCAGTAACATCCCCAAGAAAAAGAAGGTAAGGTTGAGCGATCGACATGAGTATTCCTAATTAATAAGCCCTTGTATGGGTTTACTTTAATTAAAAACTTCGAAGCTGCCGAATGCCTATTTATGGCGAGCCTATAACCTTAAGTTATAGGGTGAGTATGGATTTTCAATGAAGCGATAAATTGTTTAACGGAAATCGACTGAGGGGTGTGTTCTGCGCAAAGCATCGATACCGAAAATTGGATGTCTGGTTGAAGCGGCAACACACAGACCGCATCGTCATTTTGATATTGCTCTGCCGTCCACGGATCAACAATCGCAAACCCCGCTTGGTGCTTGACCAGTTCCGCCGCCGCGCTATACCCACGTACAGATATCGGGTGGTGATAATGCTCATCGCGTGCAATAAGGCTTTGATGTAACAGGAGGCCTAATGGATCGCGGCTATCGAGCCCGATGATTGGCAGCGGATAATTGATCAGATCATCTAACGTTAATTCCGCGGGGAAATGATCAACCGTATTGGAAGGAACCAAAACCTTTAGTGATTCGGTTAATAGCGTTTCACTTAATATCGCAGGCGGTGCTTCATCGCCAAAAGCAATAGCAATATCTAGTTCATGCTTGAGTAAACCTTCACACAACTCATCACGGTTTGCTGTCAGTAACTCAAAAGAAATCTCTTGTTTACTGGAATATTGCTCACAATACATTTTGGCGATCACTGGTGTCAGCAATTTAGTGGCTAGAATCGGTGGCGCACCAATGCGTAAATGTTGATGTCCTTGCTTGACTTTGTTGGTCAAAGAACGAAATTGACCCAGTTGCTGATAGACCTTTTCCGCTTCTGGCAGCAAGGTTTTCGCTTCAACCGTTGGTACTAAGCGCCCTTTAACTCGTTCGAATAAGCCAAACCCAAGTTGTTGCTCCGTGTGCGCCAAAATACGGGTCACGTTTGGTTGCGACACATGCAAGCTGCGAGCGGCTCCAGATACGGTTCCGGTCTGCATAATGGCGTAAAAGACTTCCAATTGTCTTAGGTTCACATTGATGTCCTTATGGTTCGCGAAACAAATCTAGGGTTTGGCTTTTCTTGTATTAGCTAAGCTGTTTATCGGTCTAGCTAGCGTTTTGCGTGAGTCTATTTTAGTAGCTCAGCTATCGTAGGTTGAAGTATCTCAGCCCAAGTTTGATAAGCCTTCGCATTCAAATGCAGATCATCACACGAGTACTTGTTCGACAACAGCTTATTAGGCGACAATACTGAATTCACATCTAAGAACGCAATGCCTTGCTGTGTACAGTACTCGCTTAGCTTGCTATTGAGCAGTTCAACCGACGGATTTAAACCTTGCAGTTTAGAGCCAACATAAAGCGTTGATTGCACCAATATGCGAATCTCATTTTCTTGCCACACCTTAAGCATATCAATGTAGTTCTGGTAGATATGGTCGACATCATAACCCTGAGCTAAATCGTTTATCCCTGCCATAAAACACACCAGCTTTGGCTTCACATTCAACGTGGTATCAATACGGCGCAACATGCCAGTTGTGGTGTCACCCGCTAAGCCACGGTTGACCATCGAAACATCGCGAAAGATATCCGCCCACGGGGCCCATTCGGTGATCGAATCACCAAACATGACTAGGTCTGCTCTTGGGGAAAAATGGCGATGGTTATCTGATGTCATGATGTAACGGCTCATGCTGTGGCCTCGTTGTTGAATCTCAGACTGAAGAGCAACCGCTTTGAGAATGTCACTATCTGGCGTGGTACTATCAAATTGAGCCAACAACCCTTCGATATGCGGTTTAAAAGGACTAAGACGTGTGCTCAGTTGATGATGTTCTTTAAGGGAAGATAACCTCTCTAGTAATGCATACAGAGAGCAGTTTTGACCAACTTCTTGGAATAACTGATACAGATCGAGGACAGGGTGTTGTTGCAGCGCGGCAAGTAATTGCTTGTCTTCCATGGTGTTATCTAACCCTTCAATTATCTGGTGATGAACTCAAGATAATATCCGATTGCGTACGGGATAGATAACACTAGAAGCAGAGAATTACTTTTCTTTGATCAGCAGATGGTTACGGTTATCACGGCTTTTCTTAATCAGTTCGTTGCTCTCATCCATTTCATCAGATTTAGCAAGACGATCGTAAAGCAGCACATTCACTGTCGCTGCCAAGTTCATGCAGCCAACTGTTGGTACGTACACAACATGATCGGCTCTGTCGGCGACATCTTGAGAAATAGAGCCGTCTTCAGGGCCAAAGATATAAATGGCATTTTCTGGGTGTTTAAAACGCGGTAGTGGTGTTGCACCTTCTGCGAGTTCTACGCAAACGATCTTAGTTTCTGGATCAAGATTGTCTAAAAACGACTCAACACCAGTCAACGGGATAGTACGCGCAGCACTCTTAGTATCGGTGTGGAATTTTGCGGCTTTTTCGTAGCGTTGCCCTGTGTATTTAACTTCGTCGACTTGGTAACAACCAGCCGCACGCATAACAGCACCAACGTTTGTCGGGCTCTTTGGGTTAGTTAAACCAATAGTCACATGGCTTTTGTTCATGAATCTTTCTCACTTAACGAATAGACATAGCAGGGTGCTACAAAGCGTCGCATTCTAACAAAGCAGCGTCGAATTCAAAAGCATCGATACAAACTCACTTTTTCGCGCTTAAGCCTCTAGTTGCAAGGCTTCTCACCCCAAAAACCTAACCGTCATCATATTTATAAAACAAAAACACTCTAGGATAACAATTAAACAACAAGCCCATTTACATTTTGAAACCACATTAATAATGTGTTGAAAATTGCATGAGACAATCACACAGGAAGCGTGACATGACCCTAACCATCAAAAACCGCCTTTATATTCTCTCTTTTATTCCACTGCTACTGATGGCAATTGGGATGATGAGCGTGACGTATATGAAGAGCACCGAGCTAACCGCACAACAAGTAGAATCGACGCGTAGCAATATGATGGCGATGAAAGAAAAGGAACTTAAAGCGTATCTGCAAATGGCTCAATCTTCTATTAGCCCGTTCTTGGAAAGAGGTGCAACATTAGAAGAAGCCTTACCGACATTAAGAACTCTCGAATATGGCGAGTCTGGCTACATCTTTGGCTACGACTCTAAAGGCGTTCGAGTAGTTGTTGGGCAAAATAACGATGGCATTGGTAAAAACTACTACGACCTGCAAGACAAAAAAGGCAACTACCTGATTCGTGACTTGATCAAGAACTCAAAGCTTGGTCGGTTCACCACCTACTACTTTCCAAAACTTGGTCAATCAGAAGCCCTACCAAAACTCAGCTATTCAATATTCATCCCACAATGGGATTTGATGCTTGGTACCGGTTTTTATACTGACGACATCGATGCTGTAATCGCAGAGATGAAAGAGAGCTCGAATGTCGCGTTACAAAGCTCATTGACGGCGATCGCTATATTCTGTGGTTTGATTGCCCTAGTAGTTGCTGCGTTTGCCGTTGCCGTCAACCGCACAATCATGCGACCACTCGAGCAGTTTGATCGTTCAATCAGCGCATTCGCGAGTGGCGAAGCCGATTTAACCGCTCGAATGGAAACATTTAAAGCGCCTGAGTTCACTAAGCTCAGCGAGAACTTCAACGCCTTCGTGGCAAGCCTTCAAACCATCATTCGCAGCGTAAGCGATGTCGGTCAGCAAGTCGTAGCCGAGACATCTAGCATGTCTTCTCGCGCTGCGCAGGTCGACGAGATTGCTACTGGGCAACGTGAAGAGACTGAACAAGTTGCAACGGCGATGACTGAAATGACCACAACGGCGCAAGAGATCTCGAGCAACGCTAGCCAAGCGGCGGATTCCGCTAAACTTGCAGAGGGCAATGCCAAAGAAGCGCAACAGATAGTAAACGCCGCTGCAGATTCGGTGGCAGGCCTAGCGAGCGAAGTATCAGAAGCCAACACTGTCGTGTCTCGTTTAGAAGGTGATGTGCAGAATATTTCCTCTTCGTTGGCGGTCATCCAAGACATTGCCGAGCAAACTAACCTACTCGCGTTGAATGCCGCGATTGAAGCTGCACGTGCAGGCGAACAAGGTCGTGGGTTTGCTGTGGTTGCCGATGAGGTTCGTAAACTGGCAAGCCGTACTCAAGAAAGCACTGGCGACATTCACAAGATGATTGAGCAACTTAAAGCTGCCTCAGATGCTGCTGTGAAAGCGATGGATTCAAGTCAAAACCGAAGTGCGCAAACCGTGGAAGAAGCGAATGCCGCAGCCAAAGCACTGGCGAAGATCCAAGCGTCGATTGATACCATCATGGACATGAACTCGCTTATTGCGACAGCCACTGAACAGCAAAATATTGTAGGACAAGAAATATCTCAACGCATCGTGGTGATTTCTGACCAAAGCTCACAATCGGCAGAACTCGCGAATCAAAACCGTACAGGTAGCCAAAACCTCAACAGTCGTGCAAATGAGCTGTATCACTTGGTGGATCGCTTCACCGTCTAATACATTTTCGGTCTAGTAAGCCGTAATCAAACGATAATTAATCCTAAAACACGCCGGGCTTCAGAATCTCTATTCTGAAGCCCGTTTTTATCGGTGGAGGTTTTAAGCCATACACTAATCCAATTGCTCAGAAAGGAAGTCCACCAGCAGGCGAACCTTTGAAGATAAGTTGCGGTTCTGAGGATAAAGCGCCCAGATCCCTTCTTTGTCATCTCGATAATCGGACAGCACCTCAACCAACTCACCAGAATCAAGGTCTTCACTCACATAGTATTCAGGCAACTGCACCAAGCCAATGCTCTGCTTAGCTGCGTCTAACAAGGCTAAACCACTGTTGCACTTAATGCGTCCGTTAACACGAACTGAGCGAGGGCGTCTATTTTCTTTGAAACGCCAATGTTCAAATCCACCGACTAAACATTGGTGATTATTTAATTCTGATAATGTATGCGGCTCGCCATAACGTTCAATATATTCAGGGCTTGCACATACATAAAGTTGGCGTTGAGACAGCCTCTTTGCCACAAGGCTTGAGTCTTCCAAGCGGCCAAGACGAATCGCAACATCAACACCCGAATCGATAAGATCGAGCTTTTGATTGGTCAGCATCAGCTCAAGCTCTACTTGCGGGTGAAGCTTTAAGAATTGATGCAGTATTGGGGCGAGTTGGCGCTCACCATAAGTCACAGGCGCGGTGACTTTCAGTAAGCCTTTGGGTGTTGATTGCATCTGCGTGACCGCAAGCTCAGCAATTTCTAAACCTTCGACCAACAACTTACATTGTTGGTAATAGAGTTGCCCAGCCTCTGTAAGAGACACCTTTCGAGTCGTTCGATTGAGCAGTTTCACTGCGAGTCGTTCTTCGAGGTTTGCTACTCTACGACTGATTTGAGCCACCGACGTAGCGAGCTTCTGCGCCGCACCAGTAAAGCTTTCACGCTCTGCCACTGCAACAAACTCACTTACCCCTTCCCAATTGGCCATGCCTTTACCTTATGCTGAACTTTGGTTACCCATACAGTGTATTGAAGTTAGATATCAGTGTCACCTTGCTTGATATGCGCTGTGCATTAATCTTCGGCACCTATAGTCATTCCCTTACAGAACCATATTTTTGTCCTAACATTAACCTCATCCCCTATTGCTAGGGTGAGAATATCTAAAACACTGGTACAACAAAGTAAGGTATCCCTTTGAAAAAGTTAATCATACTTGCATCAACTCTTGTACTCAGCACCACTGCGTTTGCAGCAACTAAAACAACAATTCAAGAAACAACGCTAAAATCTGACACATATGCTAGTGAAGTCGAAGCATACGATGCAGGCACCAACCTTATGGATGAGTTACGCGCAAAAACACCTTTTGAGCTTTCAAGAGAACTGCCACAGTTCCAACAGACAACCAAATACGATTCGTTCAAGATTGATGATGCAAATATGGAAGTGAAAAAGATCACTAACATGAACGGCGACATCCACTACCAAGCGAACGTAAAAGTGGACTACCGTTACACATACAAAGACGGTCTTAGCAGCTAACACTGAGTGATTGATCAGGTCTAAAAACTGATCACCTAGTCAAAAAGAAAGTCCGCACTCATAGAGTACGGGCTTTTTTTCGTTCAGCGCTGATTAATGGAATTCAAACGAGCAACCATTATCGGCTCATATGCGTCTGTCTAATTTTGAAGATCACACTTCAAACTGAGACACAAGGCTATCAAGCGCTTCACACTGTTCGGCTAATGCCATACATGCATTTTCTGCGCTGCTCGCCATCTCAACCATTTGCATGGTGCTTTCAGCGATGCGTTGAACATTCTTATTCACTTCTTCAGACACTTGGGACTGCTGAGAAGCCGCTGTAGCGATTTGTGTGTTCATGTCGTTCATCTTACCGATTGAGTTTCGAATCTCACTCAATGAAGACGCTGCAGTTCCTGCTTGAACAATGGTTTTCTCGCCACTCACTTTGCTTTCAGTCATCACGCCAACCGCATGTTTAGCCCCCACTTCTAAGCGTTCAATCATTGATTGGATTTCGCCTGTACTGTCTTGAGTTTTGCTCGCAAGCGCACGAACTTCATCAGCCACAACTGCAAAGCCACGACCTTGTTCACCCGCTCGTGCCGCTTCAATTGCCGCATTCAAAGCAAGTAGGTTGGTTTGCTCTGCAATACCTTTGATCACGCCAAGGATTGAGGCGATGTTCTTCACGTCTGTATCTAGTTCTTGAACCACACCACCCGCGTTCTCGATATCTTGCGCAAGGCGTTCAATCGAAGTAACAGTTAAGCCAAGCGTAGTATCGGCCGATTCCACTTCATGGTTTGCAACGTTACTTGCGGTTGCCGCATCTAATGCGTTACCACTCACCACTTCACTGGTTGCTTGCATTTCATGAACTGCAGCCGCGACCACTTCACTTTCTCGCTGTTGATTAGACGAGAATTCAGCAACACTTTGCGTGAGTGATTTGATGTTTTCCATCTCGCCACGTACTGCGTTCGATGTGAGAATAACTTGCTCCACGGTGACATGGATCTTGCCAACAAACTGGTTGAAAGCAGAACTCAAACGAGCGATCTCGTCATTACCTTCGACCTTCATACGTTGAGACAAGTTACCGTCGCCCGATGCGATCTCATTCATCGCTTTCTCTACGTTCTGGATTGGCTGAACGATAAAGCGATTCGATAACCACATCGCGAAAATTGCAGCAAATACAGCAACAGCCATACCCACTTCGATGATCAACTTGCTTGATTCGATAGAGTCATCGGTTTGCTGACGAAGCTCTTTCTGTTTCAGTTCAATCAACGTTCTGATATCACGCAGTTGCTTACGAATAATCGCAAACTCAGCGTCTAACGCTGGCGAGTAATCAATGTTGTATTGGTGCGCGTTCGCAGGGTCTGCAAACATAGGCTCGTGCAGTGAAACCCACTTACTCATCGCGTTAACCAGCTTTGATAGCTCACCACGAGAAGAAGGATCCAACACACCAGCTCTGTAAAGCGTTTCAACACTCTCAAAACGAGGAACCGCTTTATAAGCGTTGTCTTTAAATTCGAACTTTTGGTATTCAATCGCCGCCTGATCTTTAGCAAGCAACAGACCCTGTGCCGAAGCGATAATTTGGTAGATATCGCGGTAGCCGTCTTCTAGGTTATCTAGAACCGGTTGAACCACATTATTGAGCTCGTTGTTAATCGCAGCTTGAGCATTTGATCTGATAACATTGAGCACGGTAACGGTAGAAAAAACAATCACAATCACCAACAGCGGGATCGCGATTTTACTCTTAATCGAAAGATTATTGATATTCATTGGGATTAATAACCACACTTCAAATAGGGATGCGCGCGCAATATACAGCACACATATGAAATCCCGTTAAGCTTTTGTGAGCTTCATCTCATAGCAAACGATACCGTAAATTCGTGTGATGTTTTTTCAATCAAAGGTTAACTTTTAGCGACTAAAATACTCTCTGATTTAGACTTATTTGCCGCTGATACGCGCAAATACTGGAGAAGTGTTAGAAATAACACCATAATGTAGGGCTCTAAAATAAGTAGGTAAGAACATGAAAATTTGTGGTGTTGAAATTAAAGGTAACGATGCAGTCATCTGTCTTCTTTCTCTGTCAGACGGCGTATTTAACATTCCTGATTGCCGAGTTTCTAAGGTTGCGATTAGCGACGCAAACGACACACAGAATATGAAAGACTTTCAATTCTCTTTTGCAAAGTTAATGGAAGATTACCAAGTAGAAAAAGTTGTAATTCGCCAACGCCAAACTAAAGGCAAATTTGCTGGCGGTGGTTTCGGCTTCAAACTTGAAGCAGCAATTCAGCTAATCGACGACCTAGATGTAACCGTTGTATCACCGGCTGACATCAAAGAGAGCCTTAAACGTAACCCTCTAATGATGAAGTTCAAAGAAACTGGCCTTAAACAATACCAAGAAGCGCCGTTTACTACGGCATACGCTTGCTTGATGAAGCGCTAATAAAAAGTCGCTAGCCAATATTTGATACAGAAAGAGCCTGAATATTCAGGCTCTTTTTTGTTTCTAGTAATCAGCTTTAAGTAGAATTAGTTTGCTATACAGACTACCTCTCTAACGCTGTTCGTCTGCGGACCTTAATTAACTCCGGCTTCCTCACCACCAAATACACAGCTGTTGCTGACAACGCGAAGCCCATTGCCCCGTAGAAGTCGAACGATTCCCCAAAGATGAGCCAGGCTTGAATTGCTGTCGTCGGTGGCACCAAGTAAAACACTGATGCCACACTTGAAGATGCACCGTGCTCTACCATGTAAAGCAGCAAAAGGATTGCAACACAAGACAGAACAACCACCAGCCAGGTTAGAGTCAACGTGAATTCTACAGTCCAGTTCACTTGCATCGTTTCGTAACGCATTGCGAACGGTAGAAACAGCGCCGCAGAAGCCAAGTATTGGACCATCGCACCGCCGACCATATCTGTCCCCTGACAAAAACGCTTCTGATACAGAGTGCCGCAGGTAATACCCACCAAAGAAACCAAACACAATAACGTTGCCAAGCCTTTTTGGTCGTCTGACTGCCATTCAATATTGCCCATCAACACCAAACTAATACCCGCAAAACCAAGCGCTAACCCCAACCACTGTGCAAAATTAAAACGCTGCGAAGTACAGCTGATCATAATCAATGCGGTAAGAATCGGTTGTAAGCCAACAAGTAGAGAACTCAACCCGGCGGGCATGCCTATATCAATCGCCAGATAGGTGCCACCAAGGTAGAAACCATGAATCAAGATGCCAACCACACTTGCGTGGAAGAATGCTCGACCACGAGGAATACGACGCTTAATGATTGCAATCAAAACCAAGAACAGCGCCACGTTGGCCACCATCCTCAATGAAAGTAATGTTGCGGGTTCGGCATATTCAACACCAAGACGTGCGCCGACAAAACCTGACGACCACAATATTACAAACACAAACGGAATCATTTTAATCAGCATTACAAACCTCTGGTCAACTATTCATCAATGCTGTTACCTTAGTTGGGTACAGATAACTAATAAAGATACAGATATAACACTTTATATAGTTACAGATTGAGAGTGTGCAACGAGGGAGAAACACGTGGAAGCAGAACTCAGCGGCAATAAATACCTTGCTACCGAACAACATATTAAGGCTCAGATCGATAAGGGGCTCTTTCATCCAGACGATCGCCTTCCCTCGATCCGCCAGTTAAGCGAACAGCTTGGCGTAAGCAAAAATACCGTAATTCGCGCCTATCAAGAACTGGAAGCCACAGGCTGGGTTTATTCAGTACCTAAATCTGGCTATCGCGTGAAAGCACCGAACACCACCAGCTGGGATGCATCAAGCCAACCTCAAAAAGTCGATCTGTTGTCTGTCACCAAATCGGTACTCTCTCGTCCAAAAGGTCGCCTGAAACTGTTGGCAGGCTCCGCGCACCCGAACATCAACAATCCTGCGATTCGTAGCTTGTATGCCGAGATTGGCCGTCACAGTCGATTACAAACTCAGCTTCCCGGTTATTACCAACTACCCCCCGGCGACGAGCAATTAGTAAAGCAATTGTTAAAGATCACTCATGATCTTGGTGTGCCTGCGGGCTCGAAAGAGATTGCAATTACTCATGGTGCTCAACAGGCGATCAGTCTAGCTTTGCGTGCGCTCACCAAGCCCGGCGACATCGTGGCGGTCGAGTCGCCCTGTTATTTCGGTAATCTACTTTTACTTGAATCACTTGGATTGCAAGCCCTTGAAATCCCAAGCAGCGTTAGCCACGGTATTGATATACCATCCCTACAGAGTGCGTTGGACAAATGGGAAGTGAAAACGCTGCTGCTAACACCAAACTTTACCAACCCGACTGGCTCAAGAATGCCTCTGGCTAATCGAAAGGCCTTGTTAGAGATCACCGGATCTTTACCAATTATCGAAGACGATGTGTTCGGTAGCTTGGCATTCGATACACCAATCGCTAGCCTCAAAGAGCTTGATGATCAAGATAGAGTCATCTACGTCAACTCACTGTCTAAAACATTAGACTCACGCTTGCGAATCGGTTGGTTACTGTCTGGGCGCTACCAACCTTTAGTCGAAAAGTACCTTTTATGCGACAACATGGGCAGCTCAAACCTGATGCAATCCGCGGTGGGGCAATTCCTCACTACCGGTAAATATCGCAGCCACTTATCCAAAATGAAACGGCTCTACCAAACCAACCAAAAGCAATTCCAAAGCCTGTTAATACAAGCACTAGATAGCCACCCACACCTTGTCGGGCAATACCACCTATCAAAACCGGAAGGCTCTTTTTTAAACTGGATAACACTGCCTGAATCGGTCGATAGCTACGCGGTCTATCAAGACTGTTTAAAGCATAAGTTGGGGATTTTACCCGGAACAGTATTTGGCACCAACGACCAATATAAACACTGCTTGCGCTTTACTGTTGCCAACATTGAAGAGAGCAAAGAGTGGAAAGAAGGGGTTGTGACACTAGCGAAGATAATCGCTAAGCACGTGCGTTAGGTTACCTTTCTAATTACCATTTAGACCAAAACAACAAAGCCCCATTCAACTGAGTGGGGCTTTCATCATTATCATATCTTGAGTTGCTTAAATACGATGGTTAGTTAAATACGATTACCCTTGCCAAGCGAACTGTTCAAAAACTTTGTCGACTGGCGTTTTAGCAACGTGGTTTACGTAATTACTGATCACTTTCTGAGACAGGCCAAGAATCACTTCTAGCACTTGTTGCTGACCGTAGCCCGCTTCGAAAAATGCTGCCATTTCACTTTCAGGCACATTGCCGCGGTTACGTACCATGCTCAGCGTAAAATCATGCAGGGCTTGCAGCTTTTCAGTGGGTAAAGCTGTGCGATTACGCAGTGCTTCGGTGATTGCAGGATCAACCTTCATTGAATGTGCAATGCCAGTGTGTGCAGGAACGCAGTAGTGGCATTCGTGTTCAACGTTGATGGTTTGCCAAACAACCGTTAGCTCTTCAGCATCGAAAGATGAGTCACTAAACGCCTGATGAAGCTGAGTGTAAGCCTTAAGTGTGTTTGGAGATTCAGCCAACACACCAAACAAGCCCGGCACTCTGCCCATCTGCTTTTTAGCGCCCTCAAGAATAGGTTGGCTTTGCTCTGGCGCGGATTCTACTGAGTGAATTTTGAAGTTGCTCATTGCTCTATCCCTATCAATTTTCGGTTCTAAAGTTATTCAATCACGGAGCAATTAATGAATGTTCTCCGTTGGTGTAAAAACAATATAAATCAAACAAGAACGATCGTTCAAGTGTTATTTTGAACAGTTGTTCAATTTATACATTGAAGCCAGAAGAATGTCTTCGTTCATAACAAGAAAGCCCAACAGGCAAACACCTGATGGGCTTTCTCTTTTTCTCAATTTTTTTGCAAGCGGCTACCAATATTCTGCGTGGGCCAAGCCTTTAACACAGCTCGACTTGCCACTTGTTACTTTAATTTCACCACCAGTCAACGATTGAGCCAACCAACCGTGAGGGAAACTCAATTTAAATGGCGCAGGGATCTGCTCAACGGTAATTTGCCCAAAGCCAACTTTGGAATAGTAACTAGGGTCACCGTATGTCACAGCAAGTTCAACGCCCTGCACCTTAAGAACCTGTAAACCAAAGTTAATCAGCTTTTGGCCAATACCACGTTTTTGAACCTGAGTACTCACCGCTACTGGTGAAAGCAAATATGCCTTCGTTTCATCGTCAAATGAAAGTGGTGTAAAGATAATCGCGCCTATAATCGTGCTATCCGTATCTGACTCACTAGAATCATCTTCAGCAACAAAGCAAAGTAGCTCTGTCGAATCCGTGATCGTTAAAAGATCGTTGGCAAGCTTACCCACTGTTTTACCTTCGTTCTCGCCTTCTGAATCCGTAAAGGTTTGAGTAAAAAGGCGAGTGATAGTTTCGATCTCGCTTGAATCATATTGTCTAAATTTCATGGTGTTCTTCACTTAATGTACTTTCTTCAACACAAAAAAATGATAATCAAAATCACGCAGCCCAGAGCCTTGAGAACCTTCTGAAAGATCACTCTTAGGTTTACTGTTATTGAAGAATTGTTTAATTTCATTGTCGCAATCTGCGAGCGCTTTAGAATTCGGCATCGTCGCTTTCAAAGCCTCGACTTGCTTTTGTAAAGGCAGGTAATAGGCGAGCCAACCGGCGTCGCTCATCGCGAAGTCATCCAATACTTGATAACCCTCTGCTTTTGCTTGTTTAATTCGCTCAGGTACCGTCGTCATGTCTGGGTATTCTTTCTGCCAGAATGCTTTGACTGGTTCGCTCGGGTTCTCGGTGTTCCACACCAAATCATTCACGACCAATATGCCGTCATCAGTAAGTAACTTTCGCCACTGTTTAAGTGCTTTCTGGACACCCATGATGTAGGCACTGCCTTCTGACCAGATCAGGTCGAACGACTTCGCTTCAAACGGTAAATCCATCATGCTTGCGCACACGGGTTGAACATTACTTTCTAAGCCAGATGCCTGTGCTTGCTGAGTCAAAATATCTAAACTAGGTTGATCGTTGTCTACCGCTGTTATCTGCACATCCGCTTGATGTTCTTTAATGGCTCTCGCTAACACAGTTGTTGCAATGCCTTTGCCACAACCAATCTCAAGTACCTGTTCCGGTGAACTAGGCACTTTGACAAATGCCTCTAAGGTATCTTCAGCCGTTCCAGGTCCTAAGCGATCTAAACCCTCGAAGATGGCGCCAAAATCCGCCATATATTGTTCATGTTCATTCATGTCTTTCGATAACCACTTCAATCGCAGCGCCTGTTTCTCATCAAAACCCTGCTTAATTAACCAATCGAGGTGTGCATCTGGCGCAATCTTGTCCATCGACTCATGCCAATCTTGCAAACCACTCTCGCCTAACAAGGCCGATAAAAGATCTCTCGAACGCTGTTTCTGAGCGATCTCTTCGTCCAATTGTTCGAGTCGGTTTTGTAACAAGGAGCGGTCAACCTTGGCATCCAAACACGCCTGACACTCTTTCAACGTCAGTCCACCCGCTTGTAACTGCTGCAACAATTTCACACGCTGCAAGTCGCGTTCGGAATAACTTCGATAACCATTATTGGTGCGTTGAGCTTCTATCAAACCCAACTTTCCATAGTACAAAAGCGTTGAACGGCTCAGGCCAACGAGCTCCGCTAATTCAGATATGCGATACATCCACTTCTCCCTCATTTCAGTAGTAAAGATAAACTATGAAGTTGTAATCAGGTCAACAGAATTTTCGACACTTTTCTCGTTCTTTACCTATTTACCTTCAAATTGATAAAGCGATCTGAGCGTGTCTTTTACCCATAGAACGGTTAGTCATCGACATTGCCTGAACGGGATTCAGGAAAGGAGAAGTATTAAACTTGATGAATTGAAAACAATTAGCTCATAAACATACTTCTTTTTAACTGAATTTTGCCAATTTCTAAATCATTCAATAATGGACGAACGTTAACTAAACGATAAATAAACTCACCGAGTGAATACTTAAATCAACCACACATATACACCAGAAATTCCTGCTTAAATTTTTTAGAAAAATTCAAAATTTATTAGAAATTAACCCCTAACTTTACTGAGTAATTTGTTAGGCTTGGCAACAAATATTTACAATCCAACAAAAAATTAATTGGATACTTTGAGGTTGCTTTCTTGAATATGAAATTATTCGGCAGTTCTTTGATTCTGTCAGGAACTGCATTAGGGGCTGGCATGCTTGCTATTCCCATGGTGTTGGCTCAATTTGGCTTCATGATCAGCTCAGTGCTGATGCTACTTATCTTTATCGGCACCACTTACTCTGCACTCCTACTGGCAGAAGCGTGTACTAAAACCAAAGACAACAGTGGCATGAGCAGTGTTGCTTACCTCACTCTGGGCAGCAAAGGTAAACACTTTATCAATGCACTTTTTTACCTACTGTTGGTGTGCATGCTCATCGCTTATATCTTGGGTGTCGGTGACATCATCCACAAGCTACTGCTCGATGTTGGTATTGATGTATCGACCTCTGCAGCTTACACAGCTTTTAGCCTATTAACGGGTGTAATTGTAGTGGCGGGCAAGTCTTACATAGACAAACTTAATCGTGGCTTATTCATCATGATGGTGGTGATGCTGTTTATTGTTATCGCGTCGTTGTTTAGCAACATTCGCCTTGATTACCTTACTCAAACCAGCCAATACACAGCCAATGATGTGGTGCAATACAGCGCGGTTATCTTTACCAGCTTTGCCTCTATGGTGGTGATCCCATCACTGGTGATCTACAACCGTGAAGCGACTCAAAAGCAGATCCGCAATATGATTCTGCTTGGCTCAGTGATTCCATTAATTTGCTACCTGACTTGGTTATTCGCGATTATCGGCAACCTCGGCACAGACGCGATCAGCCAGTTCCACAATATCTCTGAGTTGATCTCTGCGTTCAGCGGCCAATCTGCTTGGTTGAAAGTGGTGATCGCTCTGTTCTCTGCTCTGGCCTTGGTGACTTCTTTCCTCGGCGTGTCGATGGCGCTTTACGACCAAAACAAAGATGCGGTGACCAACAACAAAGCGTTGGCTTATGCGCTAACCTTCATCTTACCTTTGGTATTAGCTGAGCTGTTCGCTAGCCAGTTTGTAAGCATGCTGGACTATGCAGGTATGGTGCTGGTGTTCCTAGCTATCTGGGGCCCACTCGCAATGGTAGTTAAGGTTCGCAGACCTGACTTCCCTCACCTACAAACCGAAGGCAGCTACACAGCAGCCGGTGGCGACACGGCATTAATGGCGACATTTGGTTTTGGTGCGTTGATTTTCGTGTCTTGGTTTATGGGGTAGATCCCCATTGAATGGACTATCTGTTGCCATTTAGAAGACAGCAGATACAAATAGCCCGTTAGTCCTGCTATTAAAAGTAGAGACTAACGGGCATTTTACTTCTTATTGGAGTGCTTGCTAGTTAGCTCTTAAACGTACTCGCAATATCTTTCAATGAAGCTGCTAACTGAGCTTGTTCTTTGGCTGTTGCAGCTATTTGCGTTGCACCTGTCGTAGATTCTGTCGACTTCTGCTCTACTGCCATGACGTTTTGAGCAATATCTTGAGTCACTACCGCTTGCTCTTCGGTAGCGGTTGCGATCTGCTCAGTCATGCTAAAGATCTCGCTCACCGATGCTGAGATACCTTGTAAGGTGTGTTCCACCTCTTTTGAATCCTCAACCGCTTTAGACGACATCTTCTGACTGTTATCAATCACATTAAACGCGGTTTGCACATCAGACTGTAACGAGCTGATGAAACCTTCAATTTCAGCTGTCGACTGCTGAGTACGCTGTGCTAACGTGCGAACTTCATCAGCCACTACCGCAAATCCACGACCTTGCTCACCCGCTCTTGCCGCTTCAATTGCCGCGTTCAATGCTAACAAGTTAGTCTGTTCAGCGACGGACTTAATCACATCAATCACACTGTTGATGTTATTACTGCTCTCGTGTAAGTGCGTGATCTTTTCCGCTAGATCATTAATTTCAGATGCCAGTTTTTCGATAGAGTGGTAAGAGTTTTGAACCGTACTCAAACCTTCTTGAGACTGCTCATCGACCAGTTTAGCGGAACTTGCTGTCTGCTGAGTTTTAGCCGCCACCTCATTTACCGTTGCTGATAACTCTTCTGTCGCCGTCGCAACCAAGCCAATTTGGTCTTGTTGTTGCACTAGCGTGTTCGAATTGTAGTGACAGGTTTGTGAGGTTTCTTCAGCGGCTGAAGCTAAGGTCAGACTCGACTGAGACAGGTTGTCGATAACGTTTGAAAACTTCTCTAGCGTTTCGTTGAGTGCCGAAGAGATCTGTCCAAGCTCGCTGTTGCCAACGAACTTAGCGCGAACTGTTAAGTCGTTGTCATTACGAACCTTAGACAACATCACTGTAAGATCTTTTACTCTCATCGTCAGGTCGCTGATCGCCTTATAGCTCACGAAGGTCGCGAACAAGGTTATCAAAGCAAACAGACCAATACTCATCATCATCGCAGACTGCGCCTCTGACATTTTTTTCTCTGTCAGTGCGATAAGCGACTCTGCTAGGCGGTTTTCTGTTTTCTTTAGCTGAACAATACGAGCGGTAGATTGCGAGAACCAGTACACAGGATCAACATCAAAACCGCTCATCTTAGATTCAGCCAAACCACGAAGCTTTTCTACTTCTGCCACCGAACGATCATTCAATTGCTGTTCAAAGAAACGAACGTTAGCTGGGTTACTCAATACCTCAAAGTTTGAGAAATAGGTATTTTGCTCAGTCACCAAAGAGATGAATTTAACCAACATGCCTGGGCCAAATTCATTTTTAGAGAAGGTATTATTTAGGACAGCACGCTCGATACCCGCTCGCTCTTTACCTTGTAAAAAGTTGTAGTAAGCGATGGTTTCAGTGGTGATGGCAGCATCAGAGCTAAGCTCAGCAATTAACGCCGATACGCTCAGCAGCTTTGCATTCAGTTTGGTGTAGTAACCCAAAGCTTCAGACAGAGGAATCGATTGAGAATCCACTCGATTTCGAATAGAAGTAATTTGATTTAGGCTTTGGCTTATTTCAGTGTTCAGCCGAGTGATCTGCGGTAAATCGATTTCAGCAGATTGCCAGTATTCGGTTTTCAGATTACGTCTATTATCTGCACTGGCTCTTTGTGCACGTAGTTCACTGACAAACTTAGTGCCCTGTGAGCCGATAAACCCAGCCGTCATTCCACGCTCTTTTTGTAACTCATGCACAAGTTCACTGTACACAACCGACAAACGGGTAAGTTGGTTTAATGAAGACAATTCACTGGTGGTTTCTACGCCTTTTGAAATCGCAGAAACGCTAAGCCATAGAAATCCCAAGATCGGTAAAATAAGCAAAGCGATGATTTTTTGCTTAAAAGACATATCGGTTAATTTCATTATCATTTCCCTAGCAGCTAACAAATCTTTTCAGTCATCTAACTCGCACACCCTTAATAAGATGCGCCTCAATTGTGACTGTATAATTATTCAACTTGATCAATGTGCATCAATTACCGTACCACACAGATCGCGATGCGATGAAGGTAACATTTAACCTTACAAAATTCATTGATTTACCGATAAAACTGTTAGCTAAGCGACCTAACGATACCCAAAACACATGCGACAACATTTTATTGACGTAAGCGACTGAAATCTGACACACTTTAACTACCCAAAAGGGGTAGGCCTGCACCAATTATGTGCTCAGAGAAAACGATATATTCAGAACTAACTATAGATTCAACGCTCACCAGCGATTGATTCACAACTAATCAACTCCCTATTCTGCGCTGATTAACTGTCTATTCCTCGTTAACTAAATATGTATAATGCCGAATTATCAAAGTAGAGATTCGCAATAAATATGCGACAACAACTGAGATATATTGTATGGATTGTCCCGCTTGCGAAGAACATATCGGTTGGGAATGGGTAGAAGAAGCGGCTATTGAACCCAATGAGGAATTCGATTGTCCAGAGTGCGAAGCAACATTGATGTACACCATCGATGAAGGCACCTACTACGGCGCTCAGCACAAGACCGTAGAAGTTATTGATGATTAAGATTATTTCCTGATGATCTGGATGTTTTATTAACTCTTTGATGTTCTAAGCCTGCGCAAAGCAGCTAAACACACCTTTACTAGAACGGGCGTTCAGCATAAAATATTGAACATATGTTCAGATTAATGAAGTAGATGTTATGGCTAAGACCGCTAAGTTCGATAGACAAGACGTAGTAGATAAAGCAACGAACCTGTATTGGGAAAAGGGCTTTCATGCGACTTCTATGCGCAACCTGCAAGACGTGATTGATATGCGTCCGGGCAGCATCTACGCGACGTTCGGCAGCAAAGAAGGTTTGTTTAAAGAGACGCTTGCTCGCTATACCGAACTTGGCATCCTGAATCTGAACCGCTTCCGCAGTGAAACAGACTCTCCAATCAAAGCGCTCGAAAGCTTCGTCAAACGTGCTGTGGTCGAATCAAAACAAAGTTCGCCAAATGGCATGTGTATGCTGGCAAAAACGGTAGCAGAACTGACTGATGAACACGCCGAATTATTAGAAGAAGCAAAGAAATCACTCAAAATCATGGAAGGTGAGTTCGCTAAGCTGATCGCAGAATCACAAGAATTGGGTGAGATAAGCAAAGAGCGTGAACCGACTCAGCTTGCTCGTCATGTTCAGGTTCAAATCGCAGGCCTGCGTACCTACGCCAAAACCTGTGACGATATCGATTTACTCAACTCAATGGTTGAAGACGTATTTAAGTACCACCCTTTTTAGCGTTTGACCTGACTGATTGGGCACAACACAAAAAGACTCCACTTTCGCCTTAACAGGTCTGAGCGGAGTCTTTTTAGTTTTGATCTAGTTAACTTTATAGATGATAAACTTTGCGGTTTAAAGAGTTACACCTTTCTCATGATCAACGCCTGAGCATTAAGCATTGCTTCCTTAGTACTGACATCCAAGGTTTTCACGTTCGCAAAGCGTTCAACTTCTTTAATCGCCACATCGTGAGCAAAGATCACCAACCTCGCCCTTTCAATGTCTTTCTGGGTAATGCGATTACCTATTCCGTTGGCACCTTGGGTTTCGACTTTAATCCGAACCCCAAGATGATGCGCCGCCTTTTCTAAAGACTTCGCCGCTAAGAAAGTGTGGGCAACACCAGATGGACAAGAAGTGATCGCCAATACATCTGCTTGCCCTTCTTCCGTTACCGAACCACAGGTGAACTGATTAGAATTCACTTCACCTTCGACCACGTTCTTCTTCAGAAGAATCACGATCAGGGCTGTCGTTAGAGCCCCCGCTAGTGTGCCAACGATATAGCCAATCTTGCCATCAACCACAGGCAGAACAATCCAACCCCCCCATGGTGCATGGTTTACCACATGGAACATAAAACCAACCACATTACCGACAATGCCACCAGCAACCACAGCAGGCAGCACTCGCGCAGGGTCGGCAGCAGCAAATGGGATCGCACCTTCACTGATGCCGATCATTCCCATGATCCCTGCGGCTTTGCCCGCTTCGCGTTCGTCGCGTTTAAACTTCTTCGGCGATATAAAAGTCGCCAGAGCCATACCGAGTGGTGGCGTACAAATCGCAATGCCAACGCCACCCATCAACCAAGGTTGGGTATTTACCTGAGTTTGGGCAAACAGCGTTGCTACTTTATTGATCGGGCCGCCCATATCAAAGGCCGTCATTGCACCTAAAATACTGCCCAATACCATTTTTCCGGAGCCTGCCATGCCCGTGAGCATTTGGTTCATCTCAAGCATTACTTGAGCTATCGGAGAGCCAATCACCCACATCACCGCACCACAGGTCACGAAGGTGCCGACTAATGGATAGATGAAGATAGAGCTCAGCGAGATCATGCTGTCTGGCAGTTTGATCTTCTTAAGTAGATTCACCACAAAACCAGCGAAGAAACCGACCACAATTGCACCGAGAAAGCCGGTATTGTATTGATTCACCGCAACCCAAGAACCAATCATACCGGGCGCTAAACCCGGTTTGTCGGCCATTGAATACGCGATGTAACCACCGAGCACCGCTGTAAACAGGGTTAACCCCGCGATGCCCATCTGTGCGATATCTGCTAACACACCGCTTTCAGGTACTGCACCATGACCCGACATCATCACCGACAAAGACAACAACACACCGCCCGCAACCACGAATGGGATCATGTGCGAAGTGCCATATAACAGGTGTTCTTTGAGTCTATTGAGAGATTGTGCCCAAGGACTGAGCGGCTCGACATACACTTCATGATGGCTAGAAGCGTAGCTGTCGAAGGAATCTGAATTGGCTTCGAGAAACAGCTCTTGAGCCTCTTCGACCGACTCGACTGCCTTTAATTTTGTAACAAAGCCATCTTCGATCAGTTTGGTCGAGATCTGAGCCAGTACCTCGATATGATGGTCGTCGTTGTTGTCTGGTGAAGCGAGCATAAAGAACACATCGGAGAGTTCACCGCCATCAGCACCATAATCAATGCCCGTTCGGCTAATGCCTACTGCGACAGCAGGTTTAGCTACGGCAGTGCTTTTCGCGTGTGGAATCGCAATGCCATCGTCAAAGCCTGTATTACCGATGGCTTCACGTTTCCAGATATCATCAAGGAATTCACGTTTATTGGAGAGCTTACCGGCACGGTCGAGCAGTTCAACAAGCTCTTCAAATACCGCCTGTTTTGAGTCTGCTTGTAGTTCCAAGCAGATAATCTCGGGCTCGATAATATTGGTGATATCCATATGTTGCTCTGCCTCGCCTGCATTCAGACTGAAGTAATTAGTGTCTGTTAACCTAGGAATAAGGTTAATAAGATGAAAAGATTAACGGTGTGAAGGCACTCAATATATAGGACGAAAGGTGCATTAACTGGATTATTGTAACCAAGAACTCAGAGTGTGACTTTCACCTTGGAATAAAAAACGCCAATCCATAAAATCCACAGAACCCATAACAATATCGTCCCTCCGCCATGCGAGCTTTCTATACTGGATTTTCCATGCAAGATAGCTTTTCCAAGGTAGCTTCTGAAAGGTAGCTTTTGTAACGTAACAGGGACGAGATTAAGCCGAGAATAATAATGAGAATTGTAGCGGTAACTGCGTGCCCTACAGGCATTGCGCACACCTATATGGCAGCTGATGCTCTAAATAAAACAGCCCCTAAGTTCAACGTTTCAATCAAGGTTGAGACGCAAGGCGCTATGGGTATTGAAAACTTACTGACAGCCCAAGATATTACCCTCGCAGACAAGGTGTTGATCGTCTCTGATATCGACATCGGACAACTAAGCCGATTTGACCCAGCTAAAACCGTATTTGTTCCAATGGAAGAGGTGTTGTTGAGTGTCGATAAAGTTTTTATTAAGCATTGTCGAACTTAAGCTTTTGATGAACGAATACCAGATCACCTTCTTCGTTAACGATCCTGCCGCGAACTCACATGTCGCACAGCCGCTGACTCGCTTAGCGAAGAAGTTCAAAAGCAACATCCGCATTATCAACATCACTCAAAATCGAACCGCTGATCTCTCCAAATCCGTCGCGATGCTGCAAGTAGGTTTACTTCGTGGTGATTTGTGTCAGATAACCGCGGTTGGTATTGATGCGGAGCTTGCCTGCTTCGTTCTCAAAGATGTCATTGCAGAGCATTACGACATGGTTGGTTCGCAAGTGAACCATGAGTTCTCTAGCGATTTAATCCAGCGAATGCCACAGATATGCCCGCCTTGTGACATCAAATGGCACCACGCTAAGGCGCAAACCCAACTAACCAAATTTGAGTGCTTAAAAGGGCTCGCTCACCTTGTTTACCCAGAGGATCCAGATGAACTGATTCTGGCATTTATTAAGCGAGAAGAACGCTCTTCAACCTGCGTGTCACCGGGTATCGCACTGCCGCATGTAATGTTTGAATCGACTCAAGATCTCTCGATTGCGGTTATCGTCAGTGACGACCCAATTGACTGGGCATCACGTATCGGCGAAGTGCATGTGGCCATTGCTCTTGTTCTGCCAACCAAGCCACAGCGTGAGCACATTGTCGCGGCGACCAACCTAACTCGAAACCTGCTTCACGATCAGGTCAATGAGCGTCTGCAAAAGACTCGAAGCAGTGTCGACCTACAAGCTCTTCTGATGTATATCTCTTCACGTCTGATTTGATTACCAGCTCGTTAGTTCTAGATGGATCCTCGATATTCAGTCGGCGTTCTTCCTGTGCGATTCTTAAACACTCGACAGAAGTAGTTCACATCCTTAAAGCCGCAACGCAATGCTACTTCATTGAGCTTGAAGTTGTACTTTTTGAGCATGAACTTAGCGCGGTCGATTCGCACACGTGTAATGTATTCAGCCAGCGTCATGTGGCCTTGTTGACGAAACATTCGCGACAAATGGTTGGATGAAATACTAAAGCGCAAAGCGATGCTGTCTCGCGTGATCTGGCGGTGGAAATTCTCTTGGATATAGATACAGATCCCTTGATACACATCCTGTACGCGGCTGTGAGACTTCTCGACAGGCGCATCCAGCATCGTCTTGCTGTATTGAAGCAACGCTTGCAGCAATAATTCATCCATCGGCTGCTTGTTGCTCTCGCGCGCTAACGAGCTGAGCGCCTCCAAAATATTATCAATCGCAAAGCCAGAGCGAGTCTGAATACTATGCTTTTGGATATCGTAGAAGCTCTCTTCCCCTTTGCGCTTGCTCACCAAGCTTAAACCAAGCTGACGACGCCCAAACAACATACTCAGCACCGAGCAGTCAGTATCCCAGTTAGGTTTATTCCAGCAGTTAGGTGGGATGAAAATCGCGTCTCCGGCTTTGGCAATAACGTTAGTGATCTTACGATCATGACTCTCCATTTCATTAATATACTCTCCGTCTAGCACCAGCTCTAAGCGCGGAAAGTTCACCTGATAACTGCACGCTGAAGGTGTATGAAAATCTCCAGCAAACCAGATGTTGTGAAACGGTTCTCGCTCGTTTAATACCGACGAGATTAAGTCATGAAATATCATTATTCGAACTCTTATAAGCAGCAATAAGGCTACCGGAATAGATATACCTGTAACTGAAACATAGCGCTATTGAGCAAAATCACAATTTGAGAGCTAGGTTACAAAAATCCAGTCTTAGAAATAAATCTCCAGTGGAGAAATCGATTAGGCACGTAATTTCCCAGATAACAAAACACGCTGTAGCCCTTATAAATAAAAGCTTAAGAGCATGACAAATCTTGTCAACACAGGGCTAAAAACGCCCGTTAGACCGATCAAAATCACACTCCACTTATAACGCAACAATCATCCAGTAAATGCATTTTTTCTTCACTACAGAAGGCAAGCCGTAGATTCCAGAATACCCCTAACAAAATAAAAACAGAGTAGGGGTTCATTATGATCACGACATTGATCAACCAAAATTTGATTAAGCTTTCGCTTAGCGCTAATTCAAAAGAAGACGTATTTAAAGAGCTGATCGAGGTGCTGTACGCACAAGGTCGAATTTCAGACAAAGCACAGTTCCTTACCGACATTAAAGCTCGTGAAGAACAAGGTAATACCGGATTTGAAGAAGGTATTGCTCTGCCACACGCGAAAAGCGCTGCGGTCATCAAACCCGCGGTTGTTATCGGTGTCCATCAACAGGGTATCGAGTACGGCGCCGATGACGGCCAGCCATCAAAACTGTTCTTCATGATTGCCTCTCCTGATGGCGGCGATAATCACCACATCGAAGTACTGGCAGAACTTTCTTCAAAACTGATTGAAGAAGGCTTTATCGAAAGCTTCATGAATGCTCAATCTGAACAAGAAGCATTAGAACTACTGCTTAGCAAACCTGAGCCTTCAGAAACTGAAACCAACGTTGAGAAACATGGCTTCATCATTGGCGTGACAGGCTGCCCAGCTGGCGTGGCACACACCTATTTGGCAGCTGAAGCGCTAGAGAAAGGCGCGGCGACTCTTGGATACGACATTAAGGTCGAAACCAACGGTTCTATCGGCGTTAAAAACAGTCCAACTCAAGAAGAGATCGAACGCGCAGACGCAATAGTGGTGGCTTGTGACAAACAGGTCGACATGGCTCGCTTTGCCGGAAAACGCGTTATCAGCACCAACGTAAAAGCACCAATCAAAGACGCGCAAGGTTTGATCAAACAAGCGCTCAATGCACCTAGCTACCAAGCTGAACAAGCGCCGACCAACCAATCTGTTGCAGAGAAAGCCTCGCAAGCGCGTTCAGACCTTTATCGTTACTTGATGAATGGCGTATCTCACATGATCCCATTCGTGGTGACAGGCGGTCTTTTGATTGCCCTAGCACTAGCCATTGGCGGTGAGCCGAGTGAATCTGGCATGGCAATTCCTGCTGGCAGCATGTGGAACCAAATCCTAGAAGTGGGTGTGGTTGCCTTCACATTGATGATCCCAATCTTAGCCGGCTACATTGCTTACGCGATTGCTGACCGCCCTGCTCTGACCCCTGGCTTAATTGGCGGTTGGATTGCCAACAACGGCTCTTTCTATGGCGCTGACGCAGGCACAGGCTTCATTGGCGCAATCATCGCAGGTCTATTGGTGGGTTACTTCGTTAAATGGATTACTTCGTTTAACTACCACAAATTCGTTCAACCGCTTGTGCCTATCATGATCGCTCCGATCACTGGTTCTCTATTCATCGCAGGCCTGTTCATTTTTGTTATCGGCGCACCTATCGCAGGGCTGATGGATGCGCTTAC
Source organism: Vibrio sp. AIC-3 (assembly GCF_013114515.1). Classification (NCBI taxonomy): domain Bacteria; kingdom Pseudomonadati; phylum Pseudomonadota; class Gammaproteobacteria; order Vibrionales; family Vibrionaceae; genus Vibrio; species Vibrio sp. AIC-3. Next base: position 52,542 of record NZ_VTXG01000013.1, read on the forward strand.
AGCACTGCTAACCAGCATGAGTACAGGTAACGTGGTTCTGCTTGGCATCGTATTGGGTGGCATGGCTGGTTTCGATATGGGTGGCCCGTTCAACAAGGTGGCGTTCCTATTCTCAGTCGGCATGATCGCCAGCGGTCAAACTCAATTCATGGGCGCGATGGCGTGTGCAATTCCTGTGGCTCCACTGGGTATGGCTATCGCAACCAGACTTGGCCGTAAGTTCGACCTATTCGAATCTTCTGAAATCGAAGCAGGCAAAGCAGCAGGCGCGATGGGCTTAGTGGGTATCTCTGAAGGTGCGATTCCTTTCGCGGCTCAAGATCCAATGTCAGTTATCCCTGCCAACGTGCTTGGCTCAATGACTGCTGCGGTAATGGCGTTCTCATTTGGCATCACCAACAGCGTGGCTCACGGTGGTCCTGTTGTGGCTCTGCTCGGCGCAATGAACTACCCAATGCTGGCACTGCTGTGCATGGCATCTGGTGCGGGCGTGACTGCGGTTACTTGTATCGCGCTTAAAAATCTACGCAAAGCCAAGCTAACAGCAGCAGCGGCTTAAGCCATTTCAACTCCAATGGCTTGAGCCCCTCTACTGTCCTTTTTAGGAACGAATAGAGCTCAAGCCATGTTTCCCTTCATGGTGATTTCGATGTCTGATTTTTCTTTAGCGAACGACTCGTTCGTACAACGCTTTTTCTACCCTATGACCAACGTAATTCAAAACTACGCATGGGGTAGCCCTTCTTCGTTCAGCCAACTGTTTGGTATTGATAACCAGTCTGGTGAGCCGCAAGCGGAGATCTGGATGGGTGCTCACCCTAATGGTTGTTCGATGGTCACTGACAATGGTCAGCAAACCACGTTGTCGAACCTTATTTCGAAGAACCTAAACCTGTTTCTAAGTGAGAAAATAGCAAGTCGATTTGGTGAACTACCATATCTATTCAAGGTGTTAGCAGCAGAGAAAGCGCTCTCGGTTCAAGTTCACCCAAACAAACAGCAAGCGGAATCTGGCTATGCTCTTGAAGAGCAGCAAGGCATTCCAATGACAGCTGGCAATCGTAACTACAAGGATCCTAATCATAAGCCAGAACTGGTGTATGCCCTAACGGACTACACGGCGATGAATGGCTTTAGGTCGATCAGCGAGATCCTTGAGCACTTCCATTACCTCGATATTCCTGAGCTGCACTCGATGGTTAACGACCTCGCGGGCGATCAAACGCCTAATGGATTAGCGAGCTTCTTCGCGAGTTTATTGTCTTTGCAAGGTGAACAAAAAGGCATGGCGCTGACCATGTTGTTGATGAAGGCGAAACTTTCAGATGCCCCTGTGTTCCAGTTGATTTCAGAGTTGGAACAACAGTATCCGGGGGATGTCGGCCTGTTTGCTCCGCTGCTATTGAACGTTATCACGCTAAAGCCGGGGCAAGCCATGTATCTGGATGCCGAGACGCCCCACGCTTACATCAAAGGCACGGGCTTAGAGATCATGGCGAACTCAGACAATGTATTGCGCGCTGGGTTAACGCCTAAATACATGGACGTGAATGAACTGGTTTCTTGTACTCGATTTAAGGAAAAGCCTGCGGATAGGTTACTGCTCAGCCCGATAGAGCAAGGTGATGTGATGGAATACCAAATTCCAGTCGAGGATTTTAAGTTCTCTATCGTGCAAAACTCACATCAGCGACGGATCACTACCGAAGGTGCCGAGATCCTACTACCTCTCGACGAATCTATGGTGCTTACTCACCAGTGCGGCGAAACCTGCGTGATAGAGAAAGGCCAATCGGTATTCATTCCTGCTTATGCTGAGAGCTACAAACTGGACTGCGTTGGCCGAGTAGCGCGTGCTTACAGCTAGCTCCCTTAGAACTCAGTACAAAGTCTTACTGCCCTGCTCATGCGGGGCATTTTTGTTTCTGATGAGGCCGCTCGGCGTGTCAAAAACATAATCAAAAACACCATCAAATATGACCCATCTCACACTGGATGAATGATGCAAATCACACTTAATTTTGCTTGGTACAAATGTACAGTGAAGGGCTTTTATTTGCTATTTCGCGAATCGGGTTAATCCATTAATTTTAATTCAAGAACTTCAATAGTGAATGAGTTAATAAATGATCACACAGCTAACTAACGTCAACTTAATTAATAACAACCTTAAAGCGAATAATAAAAAAGAACTGTTTGAAGAATTGGCAAGCATGTTATTTGAGAACAACCGAATCAGCAGTAAAGAAGCCTTCTTGGCAGACATTGAAATTCGTGAATCTCAAAGCATCACCTCAATGGACGGCATCGCTTACCCACACTCAAAAAGCAAGGCTGTAACTGAGTCTGCCATTGCTGTCGGTGTTAAGCGTCAAGGTATCGAGTATGGCGATGAAGACGGCATTAACCCAACCGTATTTTTTATGATTGCCTCACCCGATAACGGTGCAGACCATCATATTTATGTACTACAAGAACTATTTGGAAAATTCAGCGATGAATTTATTCAAGATATCCATAACGCAAAAGACGAACATCAAATCCTTAATATTTTAATTAATTCATAAGGCGTAGACAATTATGAGCACCCTAACAACTCAAGCTACGAATACTAATAATAAAAACAGTAGTAGCGACTTTAAAAAAATCCTTAGTACCATGAAAGGCCACCTGCTTTTCGGAACCTCACACATGCTACCTTTCATCGTAGCCGGTGGTGTTCTGTTGGCGTTAGCGGTCATGGCATCAGGCAAAGGTGCGGTTCCAGCCGACGGCTTGTTGGCAGACATCTCTAATATCGGTATCAAAGGCCTTGTTCTTTTCCCAATCATTCTTGGCGGCTTTATTGGTTACTCAATTGCAGATAAACCAGCACTAGCACCTGCGATGATCTCTTCTGGCATCATGGCTGACATGGGCGGCGGCTTCCTTGGCTGTATCGTGGCAGGCTTTATCGCCGGTGGCGTGGTGTTCCAACTTAAGAAGATCCCACTTTCTGCGAACATGACGGCTCTAGGTGCGTACTTCATCTACCCGCTTCTAGGTACGTTAATCTCTGCAGGTATCGTACTGTGGGGCATCGGTGAGCCAATCAAACTGTTCATGTCTTCAATGAACGAGTTCCTAGCTTCAATGGCTGGCGCATCTAAGATGGTTCTGGGCACAATCCTTGGCGGTATGACAGCGTTTGATATGGGCGGCCCTATCAACAAAGTCGCGACCCTATTTGCTCAAACTCAAGTAGACACGCAACCTTGGCTAATGGGCGGTGTAGGCATCGCGATTTGTACTCCACCTCTAGGTATGGCTCTGGCGACTTTCCTATTCAAAAACAAGTTCTCTAAGCAAGAGCAAGAAGCAGGTAAAGCAGCAGCAATCATGGGTTCTATCGGTATCTCTGAAGGTGCTATCCCGTTCGCAGCGAATGACCCAATGCGCGTTCTTCCTTCAATCGTAGCCGGTGGTATCGTGGGCTGTGTATTCGGCTTCATGACAGACGTTCTTCTGCACGCACCGTGGGGCGGCCTAATCACTGCGCCAGTATCAAGCAACATTCCAATGTACGTCGTCGGTATTGCGCTTGGTTCGCTAACCACAGCCGTTATCGTAGGCTTCTGGAAACCGGTAGCGGTAGAAACAGAAGAAGACATGGTTGAAGCGCCAGTACAGGCTCAAGTGGCGCCTGTAGCAGGCGAAGGCGAGTACGACATCGTAGCAGTAACATGTTGCCCTTCTGGTGTTGCACACACCTTCATGGCTGCAAAAGCACTAGAGAAAGCAGGCTTAGCCGCAGGCCTTAAGATTAAGGTAGAAACTCAAGGTCAAAACGGTATTCAGAACCGCATCACTGACCTAGATGTAGCGAACGCAAGACTGGTTATCTTGGCTCACGATATTCAAGTGAAAGACGCTCACCGCTTTGCTAACGCGAACGTAATTGAGTGTTCAACCAAGGAAGCAATGAAGAAAGCCGCGACTATGGTGGCTATTTAAAACCTGAAACAAGTTAAAAGATAAAATTACTACCCCCTAGTAACTAAAATCCCCATTCGTCTAGTCAACGAATGGGGATTTCTTTTTACAGAATAACTCGTAGGAGCAATAGAGTCAGCTCTTAGGGTCGAGCGTCTCTTCGGTTTCTAAATCGAACAGGTGACATTGGCTGGTGTTGAAATGCAGCACCGTTTCTTCACCACTGTTTGCCGTGCGATCCGCATCAAAAGGCACGCGAGCCACCAGCTTATCTGCACCGAGTTTAAAGTAGAGATACAGCTCATTACCCATCGACTCAACCACATCAAGCCTGTGCGTTTGAGTATTCACTTCCGCCAGCGGCGCATCGTGATTAGCCAGTTGAATGTGCTCTGGACGAACACCAAACCATACCCACTCACCCATCTTTTCACGAGCGATAATCTGCTTGTCTTGTGGCAGTGTCCAACGAGTCCCACTTTCAGAGACCACGTTCATCACGCCATCAATCTCATCCAATCTCACCTTGAGAAGATTCATCGCTGGCGAACCAATAAAGCCTGCGACAAACTTGTTTGCTGGGTACTGATAAAGGTTCATTGGCGTATCGACTTGCATAATCTCACCTTGATTCAACACACAGATGCGATCGCCAAGGGTCATGGCTTCCACCTGATCGTGTGTCACATAGATCATGGTGGCGTTCTGCCCTTCTTGCTTCAGGTTATTGTGCAGCTGTGCAATGCTGACACGAGTCGAAACACGCAGCTTGGCATCCAAGTTAGACAAGGGCTCGTCAAACAAAAACACATCTGGCTTACGCACCATCGCACGGCCAAGCGCCACACGCTGCCTTTGACCACCCGACATTTCACCCGGCTTATTATTTAGCAGGTGTTCGATATCGAGAGTCTTGGCTGCATCTTCAATTCGCTCATTGATTTCATGCTTTGGCAGCTTCTGTTGCTTCAGGCCAAAAGCCATGTTTTCGTACACCGACATGTGCGGATAAAGCGCGTAGTTCTGAAACACCATCGAGATACCACGATCTTTAGGTGGCAATTCGTTTACACGCTTATCGCCAATGTAGACATCGCCTTCTGAGATATCTTCAAGGCCTGCGATCATGCGAAGTGTCGTAGATTTTGCGCAGCCAGACGGCCCAACAAACACCATGAACTCACCTTCGCGAATATTCAGATCGACACCGTGCACAGCCTTAAAACCATTTGGGTAGGTTTTTTCTACCCCTCTCAGTGTGACTTCAGCCATAACCTGTCCTTAAATCAATTCGTTAAATACTATCTTTGCAATCTGTCGTGGACGTTTTAGCCACGTTCTTGCAGTTGGTTGAGCTCAAAATGGGCGACTGATGCGATAACCAGATCCGCCACTGGCTCTAACTCGCTGTGTTGTGCAGTCCCCGTCAGAACACCGACATTGCTTGCGCCTGCATTGCGGCCAAATTCCATATCCGAAACCGTGTCACCAAACATGATCACCTCATGAGGCTCAATACCGCATTGTTCACAGAAGGCATTGAGCAGTGCTGGCGCTGGTTTAGGTTCGATATCACCATCTGAGTAACCGACATAATCAAACATCTCGCTCAAACCCGATTGCTCTAGTGTGTAGATGGTTGAGTCTTTGGTGTCTGCGGTTGCGATGCCTAAAATCATGCCTTGCTGCTTAAACAGGCCAAGCTTTTCAGCCACACCTGGTAGTGCTTCAATCCAGCTTGGGTTCTCTTCCACTTCGTCATTGAAAGCGGCTTTGGTCACCTTAGTGAACTCAGCGAGCGAGACATTAGGTTGCAGCATGTTGAACCACGCTGTTGCGGTATCTTCCACTGGGTTTGAGGCTAATAGTCCATAGTTATCAACCACATCACCTTCCACGCCGATAGCCAAGAGTAACTCAGCAGGTGTGACAGTTTGATTACCCTGATGCTGGTCACTGTAAGATTTCACACGCTCACAAGCACCACGAGAAACGTTAAGCCACATCTTGTGGAACTCTATCAATGTGCCGTCTTTATCAAATAACATCGCCTTAAACTTCATCACGGCTCATTCGCTCCATTAGTTCTCCCCAAGTACGCACTAGGGGTTGGTTAAATTCTGGTTGTTTGCCGTCGAATACGGCATTGATGCAGCCTTCAAACTCACGTTCGTCACATGCAGATTGAGTGCTGTTAATTAATATCGAAGAGAGTTCTCCACGACGGATATCCACTCGGCACCAACGGTAGCCTTCATCAATATGGATACTTTGCAGCTCATCATTCAGAGCGATTCGTTCAACAATCTCGCCATCCACCACGCACTCAGCGTAGTAAAGGTTTTCTGAATCAGTGACAGCGATACGATAAGTGAGAGCCTGCCCTTGAGAGTCGTTGCCCGGCAGCAAATCACCTAAGTTGATGTCAAACTTCAGGCCACAGCGGCGCTCTAGGTAAACCTGCCCATTACGCAAACCAGACAAGATGCCTTCGCCGCTCAAACCATGGCTGTAAACGAAAGTTGATGGGTCACCGTAGATAGAAGGTTCATCCGATTTTGGATTGCGTTCATGGGGTTCAAGGTGTGAATCACTGCCGCCAATCGCCGTAATGCGTTGGCCACAATTCCACATTTCATTGAGAACCAATAACGCCTCTTCGGTCGCTTTTGGCGAGGTCGACCACGTTGGGTCACAACACACTTCAAACGTAGACACTTGGCTAAGATCCACTTGATCGTAATGCCAATGCCACGGCTTCATCATCGGGTGATTAATGCCAAGGGAACTGTGTCCACTTTTAGCTAAACTCAATCCCGCTTCCATGGTCGCTTGGCTGCTGTGTTCAACGTCTCTAAGGTCCAAAGACTTAGCCGGACCATGAACATTGAAGTGCCCGAGGTCGGTCGTGACTTCTAACGCTGGTAGAAACAAACACTGGTTAGAAACAGGCAACTTAGGCTGGCTGATGTTGTGCTCAGTGAAGAAGAAGAAATCGAGGCCTTGTGATTCCACAATCCCTTTAGCCGCTGCCAAGGTATTGTGACCATCAGAAAGCTGAGTGTGAGCGTGTAAATCACCACGATACCAACGAGAATCAGAACTCAACATATGGCTGTAATCAAACTCGATATCGTGATCACTTGTCACCGTTGGAGTCAGTTCTAACTCAGCATCGCTATTAACTGACTCATCAGAGCAAAGTACATCGACTTGATACTGCATCGCACGCTCGGTGCGAAACTCACCTTCAAGATTGTAAAGTTCTAAGAACCACTCACCTGATGGAATCGCACCATCAATCGCACCTAAACCAGAGTTTTTCGGTTGGATAGAGAGTGACTTGTGCGCCTTTTCAAACAGCACTTTGCCACGAAATGCTTGGTTGGCATCGTATGCCGCTGCGTACAGGAATCCTTTTTTCACCGTCGTACCAGTAATGGTTACGCAGTGAGAACCTGCTGGCACATCAAAGGGGATACGCACTCTGCCAAACGGCAGCTCACCTTGAAATTGGGTCATTGTCTTCACCAAATTCGTCCTAATTGAAGGACTGGGTAAAAAGAGGCCCACCCGAATAGATGGGCCTTTGTTAGTTCATCGTTCGCTATTAATAGCTATTCGCTGTTAACAACTATTCATTGTTAATAATTCTTTGTTTTTAAAGAATAAAAGCTAATAATTAAGAACGATTCGCTCGGTCTAGTGCACGTTGCGCTTTCTTAGCTGCTTGTTTTAGCGCTTGGTCAGCAGGCACGTTTTGGATTTGAATCTGATCCGCTGCCACTTTCAGAGCGTCCATGATCTTACCGTTAGTAGGGTCTAGGAAGTCTTTAGTCGCTGTGTTCGCTTGCTTCAAAGGAATCAGAGCTTGTGGGTTATCTTTAGTGAACGCTTGGTATTCTGGTACTTCAGAAACGCTGTTACGTACAGGGATGTAACCCGTGAACATTGACCATGCCGCCGTGTTCTTCGCATTGGTGTAGAACTCAACGAACTCGAACGCACCTTTTGCTGCTGCTTCGTCTGTGCCTTTTGGCATCACGTAAACCAGCGCACCCGCTTGCGGCGCAGAAGGGTTTGAACCCCAACCTGGCTGTGTGGTTGCTGAAAGCTTAGTGAAGTCCAAATCACCTTGGTCACCCGATGAGCCAGTGTAACCAAGCGCGTTGTCTTTCATTACGTCATCAATGGTTTTATACCAGTATTCCCAGCCTTGACCACCGTAGTGAATTCGCATGATTTGATCATCATGGATCCACTTACGGAAGCTGTCCCACACCTCAACCCACTCAGGAGAGTCAATCAGCACTTTCTTACCGTCATCACTGATGATCTTAGCGCCGTTAGAGAAAGCCGCGTCAATCATGTTGTCTTGACCCCACATCGGCTCCCAGCCGTAGAAGGTCACGTTACCTTTGTCGTCACGCTGTGTGACTTTCTCTGCGACCTTAGCTACACCTTGCCATGTGTTTAGGTCTTGCTCGGTAAAGCCGTTGTCTGCCAACACCTGCTTGTTGTAGTAGAACACTTGAGTTGTACCGTAAGCAGGTAGACCAATGATGGTGCCATCGTCTGCCGTCACTTGATCTTTAAACGCGCCAATGAAATCAGAGAAGTTGAACTCTTCATCCATAAACGGCGTTAGGTCACGGCTCAGACCACGCCCGTGCATCGCTTCCGCACGACCTGAATCTAATAGCACAAGTTCAGGTGCCGTTTTCGACGCTAAACCAGCTTGCAGCTTCTGGTAGGTTTCCGTGTAGTTACCTTGCAATGCAGGCTTCACCACATACTCATCTTGGCTCGCGTTGAACTCTTCGATGAGCTTAGTCATCATTTGCTGTGGCTTAGTACCACCGGAATACCAAAAGTTAACTTCGGTTGCCGCAAGAACACTGCTAGAGAACATAGACGCGCTTGCTGCGCCAGCACACACTAGTGCGAGAGTTTTTAGTTTCATTTCCGTTTACTCTTTTACGCCGTTATCGGCGATACCTGAAAGAATCGTCTTTTGACAAATGACGAATAGAATTAACAAAGGCAATACTGCAATGGTGCTCGCCGCCATAATTTGCGACCAGTTCAACCCATAGTTACCTTCGGCAATAAAGTAGTGACGAATACCAGTAGCGATCAGATTTAAATCCTGAGTCGTAATCACCAGGCTTGGCCACATGTAGCTGTTGTAATTGGTAATAAAAGTGATGAGGAACAGTGTTGCGACTGCTGCTCGGCATTGCGGTAAGATGATTGCCCATAAGATCTTGAGCTCACCTGCACCATCAATTCGTGCCGCTTCAATCAGCGACGGATGCACCTTGATAAACACTTGGCGTAGATAGAACACACCGAAAACCGACGCCGCGTTCGACGCCACTAGCCCCATGTGCGAATCCAACAAACCCAGTTTTGCTAAGGTGATATAAGACGGAATGTAAGTCACCGCGCCCGGCAGCATGTAACAACCCATCACGATGAAATAGAGCACGGTCTTTGAGCGAAACTTCAGCTGAGTCAGCGCATATGCAAACATCGCCGAATTCACAATCACCAAAAACGTAGTGAACAAAGCCACGCTAAAACTGTTGAAGATGTACAAGCCAAACGGCGCGCTGTGAAAGGTTTCGACAAAGGTTTCCCAGCGGAATTGCTCTGGAATCAAATCCAATGGGTTAGCAAAGATCTCATCGTTGCTTTTCAGTGAACCAGACAACATCCACAAGAACGGGAACACCATAATGGTTCCGCACGTTGCCAAGAACAGGTGCTTAGCCAGTGCGAGGAACGAACGGCGATCCACTGAAATCTTCTTTGACGCAACCTCTGATTTGGTCGCTTTGGTTTGTGCTATAACTTTGGCTTTCGCTGCGCTCTGGTTTAATACTTGATTGGCATCCAATACTTGCGTGGTCATAATTCTGTCCTTTCAAAAATCGACTAGTAGTACACCCAGCGCTTGCCGATGTAGGTATTAATAAGTGCCAGCAATCCAGTAATCAGGAATATCACTAACGATGTCGCGGCCGCAGGTCCCATTTCGTAACGTTCAAACGCTTGTTGGTAGAACAAGTACAGCAAGGTACGTGTCTCACCACCCGGCCCGCCCTGCGTTAGGATCTGGAACTGATCGAACGCCTGCATTGCCGTAATAATGTTGACCACCACTAAGAAGAAAGTGGTTGGTGAAATCAGTGGAAGCGTAATCTTCAAAAAGCGCGTTAAGCTGCTGCAGCCATCAATCAAAGAAGCCTCATACAGTGACTCTGGAATCTTGTTGAGTGCACTGATGTAGAACAGCATCGTCCAACCAATCGCCTGCCACACCGTCACGATAATCACCGCAATCAAAGCCGTGTTTCCGTTCTCTAACCATGGAATCGCGCTAAACCCTGCCGACTCCAGTAAGTGGTTTGCCAAGCCCGATTTGGTCTCGAACACCCAAGACCACACGATCGAAACTGCTACCGTTGGCGTAATCCAAGGAGAGAAGATCACCGCACGATAAAACTGGCTGCCCTTGAAATTTTTGTGCAGCAGCATCGCAAACACAAGGCCAAGAATAATGGTGGGAATCACCACACCCACAGAGAACCAAAACGTATTGAGCATCGCTTGGATGAACTCGTAATCCTCAACCATGTACTCGTAATTTTCTAAACCGATGAACGAATAATCTGGCGAGATGTAATCCCAGTCGGTGAAGCTGATGTAAATCGAATAACCAAATGGTACGAGCCAAAAAGTAAACAGTGGCACCAACAACGGTGCAGTAAATAGCAGTACCTTTAAGCGGTTTTTCATTGGTTCTGAGAAAGCACTCATGGTGACCTCGTCCTTATTTGTATGCGGTTAAATTAAGGGGTTTGTGTGACAGGTTAGTAAGAGCGCCCTTCATTTTTTTTATGGCTACCCATTAGAAAATCTTTCTTCCAGTTCACCGTCTTCCATCTGGTGATAAAGCCAATCACAAAAGAAATTCACCTTGGCACTGCGTCGGTGTTTAGTAATCAAATAGTGGGCAGATTCAGCAGGCATTGAGGACTCTGTCGCCAGAACCAGATCGTTTTTCTCTAACAGCTCAGACACCGCAAGCGAACGCACCAACAACACGCCAATGCCATGTTTGACCGCTTCTAAGGCGTGCAAAGAATTACTCACCTCCAATAACACCTTCGGTAGGGTCATCTCGAATTGGTTGTGACTCAACCATTGCAGCCAGTTCTCTCGGTAGCCTTTTACTTGCACGGTCGGCAGAGCAGAAAAATCATGCTCAACCAAGGAGTCTTGATATTGGTTTTTAAAGTCTGGGCTACACACCAACTGCCAATGCTCTTGAAAGAGTCGCTCACTATGAGTGTCTTCGCTTTCGACCTTGCCATTGGTCAGTTCAATATCGACATTCTGACAAGGGTTGGTTGATGGCCAGTCCACCAGCTGAATATCGAGCCTGATAAAAGGGTATTTTTGATAAAAAGATGGCAAGCGAGGCAGCAGCCAGTTATGGCAAAAGGTGTGATTAACGCGCAGGCTCAACACGTCGGTTTCTTTTTCCCCGAAGAGGATTTGAGTCTGTAATTTCAGGTGTGCTAATGAACCCGCAACAATCGGTTGATAGTGCTGGGCAGCTGACGTCAGCTTTACGCCTTTGGAGCTTCGCTCAAACAATGTGGTATCGAGAAAGGTTTCTAAACTTTTAAGCTGCTGACTCACCGCAGCTTGGGTAACACAAAGCTCGCGCGCAGCAGCGCCAATAGAACCGAGGCGGGCAACAGCTTCGAACGCAACAAGGGCACGTAGAGGGGGTAACATGGCTTCACCTGATTGAAATAAAAGTGAAAAATACTTCAATCAGGTTTCAGTTTTTTGCGCTTACCGTTACAGATTAATGACGAAGGGACGTTGATCAGATATTTATGATCAACGTCCCTTTTCTTTATTTCATATTCTTAGCGGTGTGTCGCCGCGTGAATCAAACGCAATTACTCTTTGATGTAGAGATCCTTAGAGTAGATACGCCCTTCTACATTGTTCTTCGCAAAACCACCAACACTTGGTCGTACTAGACGAGCCTGCATGTAGTAGTAAATTGGCGCGATCGGCATGTCTTCTGCCAGTAACTGTTCTGCCTGGTCGTAGAAACCTTGGCGATCTTGTTCGCTGGTTGCGGCTAGTGCGCTATCCATTGCTGCGTCGTACTTTTCATTGTTGTAGCGAGCAAAGTTACCTGAAGAGCCAGAACGCAACAGGCTCAAGAAGGTTGATGCTTCATTGTAGTCACCACACCAAGAGGCGCGCATCACATCAAAATCACCTTGGCGACGCGATACCAAGTAAGACTTCCACTCTTGGTTTTCTAGTTCAACTTGTGCGCCTAAGTTGCCTTTCAGCATTGATGCAATCGCCACTGCTATGGACTTGTTCGATTCACTGGTGTTGTAAAGCAGTTTGAAGTCCAACGGATTAGACGCATCGTAGCCCGCTTCTTTCAGTAGCTCTTTTGCTTTTTGATCACGCTCCTTCTGAGTCCAAGTACTGTATTCAGGTTGTGTCGCATCAAAACCAGCCGTGTACTCATGAGCAAAGGTATAAGCCGGTAAGTTGCCGACCTGAGTAACACCATTGGTGATAACGTCACGCATCATGGAATAAGAGACAGCCTTACGGACTCGTGCGTCATCGAATGGTGGTCGTGTTGTATTGAACGCATAGTAGTAAGTACACAGCAAAGGCACTGCGGTAAACGCATCTTGGTATTTGGTTTTTAGCTGCTGCGCCATATGTGTCGGCACGTCCGAAGTAATATCGACCTCGCCCACAGCATAACGGTTAATCGAGGCATTCTGGTTCTCAAACGGAATGTAAGTCACTTCGGTTAAATGCGTATCTGAACTGTCCCAATATTTCGGGTTCTTCTTCAGCTCAATGCGCTCGTTCACCACCCACTCGTCTAGCACAAATGCTCCATTACCAACAAATTGCTTAGGGTCGCTCCACGGCTTGTCGCTACTTTCTAGGGTTGCTTTGTGCACTGGCATCATGGATGTGTGGCCTGTCATCGCCACAAAGTAAGGCACTTTACTATCGAGTTCGAACTTCACCGTGTGTTTATCGACTGCAGAGATACCTAACTCTTCAACGGGCTTTTTCCCTTCGGCTACGTCAGCAATGTTGTTGATTTGAGTAAGCTTGAGATACCAAACATTTGGCGATGCCGTTTTAGGATCGACCGCGCGTCTTATCGCATACACGAAATCATCGGCCGTCACCGGATCGCCATTCGACCACTGCGCGTCTTTACGTAGGTGGAATACAAACGTCTGGTTGTCTTCGGTTTCCCAAGACTCCGCGACACCTGGGGTGATATTGCCATCGCGATCTTGAATCACTAAACCTTCAAATAGGTCACGTAGAATGTGCATTTCCGGCAAGCCTTCTGCTTTCGCAGGGTCAAGCGTCGCTGCTTCTGCATCGTTAGCACGAACTAAATGTTGGTCTTTTGCCAGTGAAACACCGGCAGGTAAGGTTTCAGCAACGGCAGTCACTGATATAAAAGGGGTCAATAAAGATGAAATGAGTAAAGCCGTTGAATGTTTTTTAAAATCCATGTTTGTTTGCTCTCCTAGCCTATCTTTGAAGCAAGTAATAAAATTAACAATGCGACGGTTGACGAGTTTTGACGCTATGGTTTATTTAAAGGGGTTCATCTAATGGACTTAGTTAATGATTAATATAGCCAATAGTGAATACTTGATAGTACTTGATCAATCAGGAGATTAAGGTGAGTTTAATTCCAAGAACGGAAAGAGCTGCGTTTTCGATAAAGCCGCTGTCATATGGAAAATCGGTGTTGGGTGCGCCTTTGCTCTATTTCCCCGCACAAGTAGAAAGCGAATCTCGCGGGCTGATTTTAGCAGGCACACACGGCGATGAAACCGCTTCAATCGCAGGTTTGTCTTGCGCCCTAAGAAGCTTGCCAGCGGCCAACTTGAGACACGATGTGATCCTGTCGATGAACCCAGATGGCAATCAATTAGGCACTCGCGCCAACGCCAACCAAGTCGATCTGAACCGCGCCTTCCCAACTCAAAACTGGACAGAAAACGGCACCGTGTATCGCTGGAGCTCTCACACACCAGTCAGAGATGTAAAAGTAAAAACGGGACAAGCCGATCTGCTTGAACCGGAAGTGCAGTCGCTCATTAACCTCATTGAGCAACGCCAACCCAAGTTCGTCATCTCTTTCCACGAACCACTCGCTATGGTCGACGACCCAACCCAATCGGAACTCGCCACTTGGCTAGGCAAGCAGTTCAACCTACCACTCGTGGAAGACGTGGATTACGAAACCCCAGGCTCATTCGGTACATGGTGCCAAGAAAGAAACTTACCGTGTATTACCGTAGAACTGCCGCCGGTTTCCTCGGATCTGACGATAGAGCAGTATTTAGATGCGTTTGTGGCGGTGTTGGGTTTTGAGACTATTTGATAACTTGTGAACGCGTGTCAGTACTACAGTTAAACTTCTCAGGGTAACGCCTATAAGTCAAACTATCGTGTGTAACTACAATGCCCTTTGGTACAGCACCAATATTCGAAAGGTATTTTTTCAAGTCAATATAGTCTTTAACGTTTACATCACTCTCTGGGTAGGTTTCAAAATAAGAGATCCGAGAGTTCACTAGACAAAGTGGAGTCGCTGATTCGAAGTGCACACTTCTAGAAACATAAGTGGTTAATGACTTGGTATATTTTTGATTTACATCGGCACCTGCGTTGAGCAAAATCTTAACTTTCTGGAGATTACCTGCATACAAGGCATGTTTCATGTAGAAATCTAACTTTAACTCCTGTGGAGAAAACGACTTCGTTAAAACTTCAAGAGCGTTAGCTAAGCGTTTCGGAGAAGTCCTATAGAACATGACATAAAAACTTTCTCCTTGTGGATCAATAGCATCGGTTAATTCCATACCCGCTTCTATAAATAGTTGGATGTTCCTTTTATCACCTCGATATAAAGTTTCAGCAAAAGATTCGCCTGTAAAGCTCAACCCTTGGTTTTGAAGCTCCTTTTTAGGGTCGGTAGACGTTTCTTTTTTAACGTTATTTAGCTTAGTTGAGATTTCTTTAAGTGCTTCGTCCATAGAGGTTAGCGCAGTGTTCAAAACAAGCTTTTCCGACTGTTGTGCAGAAGCTCTATCTATGCGTACTTTTGTCCATAAGTTACAAGACTCTCTATCTAACCACACAGAAACAACCTCAGAAGACACTAGAATAGCGTCACTTTTAGATTAAATTAGGCTTTGTACAGTTTTATCAATGCTTACCTTATGACTGTCATCACGACGCATAATTTCTTTAGATAATTCACTTTGCACACGCACTTGGATGGTTTCTGACAAATTAGCACGCGCATCTGCACTACTATTATTCCTTAGCTTTGTAACGCTATCTTTTGGTGAAGAAGCAACCCCATAGCCATAAATATAATCTTTATCTGATGGAATTGGAGACATAATCCATTCAGGCATGCTAAAAGCTGGCAAAAAACTGCACGCAGAGTCGTTTGATGCAAAACTGGTATTGGGTAAAGCGGAAACTAAAGCCGCCAAAGTCAACAAAGTTCTTTGGAACATTCATAATTTCCTTTATTGATAGAGGTCAATAGCCCCAAAATGATGTGATTAAAGAAGCTGTTTGAGCATTTCAATATTTTTGTCTTTTAGAGAATCTTTTAATTGTTCGTTAATCTCTAAAGCATAATATTGCTCTAGTCGCTTTATGTCCTGTTTAAGCTGCTTCTTATGCAAAGAGACTTCTCCACCACTCTTTGCTTCGATAGATTTCGTTATTTGCTCCAATACTTTGCTATCGACTGCCTTTTGAGGGTTCGCGCTACTTACCAGTGCTTTGTCAAGCATGACTCTCGTCAAAGTTAAATAGATGTTATCTAATGTCAACTTTTGCTCTAAGAAAGGGGTTATGAGTGATTCATCTTCAGTCCAGACCGCGTATTGGGCAGGGCTCATACCTCCTACATCTTTGAAATTAGGATCAAGACCTCGCTTAATCAAGGTCTTGATTAAATCTGAGCGTTTAGCGAAGACAGCTAAATGAAGTAAGTTCCACTCCCCAACATCAAACGATGTTTTGTTAGCAAACGGCTTATCGAGTTTAAGGCGATTGTTAGCCTGCTCTTCAGCTAGTGATACTGATAGTCTGTAAGGAGCTTCAAGGGCATTCACTTGCCCTGTCATGGCGCTAATGAAGTAATCTGAGTCAGAGAAATTAATTGTGTGGGCAAATTGTTGTGGGTGTATAGCTGTTAGAATCTCATTAATGTCTTTATCGGCAGCTTGATAGGCATCGAGAATGTACTCTAATTGAGCGGTACTTGGAGCCTCAGTTAAAATATACAGTTCAATAGGCGAAACATTAAATGTAACGGCAATTTTATCAGACCAAACACCATTTTCACCCTGAGAAGGTTCAACAGGGTCGAAACCTTCTTCAATCATCCATGTAAGCGTAGGTTTTCTCTCTCCCGAGAATTCAAGGTGGCTTAACCCTTGAATTGCTTTCGTGAACCCTTGGTAGTTGAGGTAAAATTGCTTTTTGTTAAGCTCTTCTCTTACCGATAACTTCATTGCGGTATAAGCAGCTTGTTCAATATTACCTTCTAACTCACTAATTTCATCAATGTAATCCATTACTACATCTTCGCCCACTGAAACTTGTGTCCATAAAGTACAGTTTTGAGTATCAAGCCAACGCGCACTTACTGACACTTCAGGAAGAGTATATTCTGTAACCTGTGAAGTTATCTTCTTTACGTTAGTCAGTAATTGCTTTTCTTGTAAGTTCTTTTTCAACAGAAGGTCGTTTGCCACTTTCGATTCAAGTTGTGTTGCGACAGACAACATCGCTTGCTGTTCAGAAGCCTTCCTTAATTCAAAAATTGATGAATGCTGCTCTGGTAAGTACTGAATGACACCACTCGCTACTACACTATCGCCCGAACTTCCTAATTGATAAACCCAATCTGGGCGTTCAGTTGCTTCATTAAATGGGCAAGATTGAGCAAGTGCCAAGTTAGAGATAAAGAAAGCCGATATTGTTAAGCTTTTAGAAACTGATTTAATCATTAACTTGCACTCCATTTAAGCGTGTTTGTGAACTCCAATTTCCATTATCGACAATATTTTTCGTCTCTTTGATTGGGGCAAATGCGTGAACTTGCCTCTTGATTTGGTTGACAATCGTCTTTGAAGGTGAAAGTTGCTTAGTCAGGTTATTCAGAACATATAAGTTGATACTGGTCATGACTGCGGTTTCGTTAGACGCATATTGATTAAGATGTTTGAGTAAATAAGCAACTTTATAAGCAATATCATTATTTTGATTTTTCTTTGCACCAGATGAGATTAGAACACTTGCAAATTCGAGGTTTTCTAATTCTATCGCAAGAGCCAAAGCGGTATAACCATGTTTTGACGGAGTATCAAGAGATACGCCAATTTTTGAAAGTGGCTCTATCAAATCAATTCTATGCTCGAGAGCGATAACATGAATCAAACCAAACTCTTCACTTCCCTCGTGTTCACCGAAATTGTATAGATATGGCTTTTTGAGCGTTTTGGGGAGTTCAATGTATGATGTTATTTCTCTATTTCCTTGTCTTTGTGGCCTTGGACTTGCGAGGTACACGTAAGATTCTAAGTTGTACTGTTGATTTTCAGCGAAAGGAATAATTTGATGGTATTGTTTACCAATGGTCACTTTCACTTGGTTTAAATCAAGACCAAAAGAATGTAACTTACTCAGTGCTTGAATAATATTCTCTGATGAAGAGCCTGAAACGACAACACTCATCGGCACATTCAAACCAGTGACGCCATTGTAGAACAACTTATTGGCGTACCTAATTTTAAATACTTGGCTTTGCTGCTCCTCTAGCCAATCAAAACCGCTTTGTTGATACAAATCTGCGATATTGTATTCTTGACCACGATAGATAGCCGTACTGTTGTTAAGTAGTGCTCTTGTTGCATCGACTGTGGTAGGCGCGAATCCATTATCAGATAAAATCTGTTCTATTTCTCGCTTAGTCAGTTCATCAATGCGCTTGGTGAGCCGCTCCTCCACTTGATTAACATAAGATTTAACAGCAAACTCAGCGCCCTCTTTGCTCACTTTCACTCTATACCACAATAAGCAGTTATCATGGTCTAGCCAACGAGCATCATCAATAACCGCAGCCAAAGCCGTTTGACTAACAAGCTCTGATTTTTGTTTTGTCTCTTTACGAACCTCAGCTTTGGACTTGCCTTGCTTCTGACTTTCTATGGTTCTTTTTGTGCTTATTTTAACCGAGCTACGGATCGAACGTGATAAGTTATCTATCGCATCTTTTCGTGATTGATTAATTAGATCATTAATGGGGAGAAAACCACCATTTGTTTTTCCACTGGCTCCTCCCACTCCGTAGTAGAAGCTATCATCACGTATGTCTTTATTTACCCATTCAGGTGCATCTGTATTTGGAAGAAAGTAACACGTTGGGTTGTCATCATTTGCTTGAGCATTAGCCCCTCCCAACAATATTCCACCAATGGCTAAATATAGCGATTTCATCGTAACTCCTAGTCAGTGATTAATTCATATTCAAGCTTGGTTAAAATTGCTGGAGCTAAGTCCTCAAGACCAACAGCACTATAGCCATAAAAATTAGGTTTTATGTGCTGACGCAGCTCAACCAAAGCTGAAGTAGAGTTTTCTTCCATCATCAATTTGTCGTTAAATGTAGCTAACAACTGCATTTGGCTCTTGGTGAGATTCGATAGGTATTCACTGTACCCTCCAACAGAGTTGTACAGTAGTTCGTATCTACCACCTTGTGCTTCTTCAATGTAGTAGTTACCACTTCGAGCCACATTGGAAATAGCATCTAGTGGTGTCGTTGAATCAGCAAATGGAGTTTCCAAATAAACATCACTACCAGCGTGATATTTTATTTCAGGAACAAAACCCGGTTGTGGAAAAACAAGAAAAGCATCAATTGTGCCATTTGATGTAATAGCAGATAGAATGAACTTACTATCCTTGTAATATTTAATCTCAACTTCGCCGTTAGAAAACTTGGTATACACTGGCGAGCCAAAGGTTTCTTCCAAAACACCGCTCGAAGCGCGAATATATACGTTTGATAGTCGCTCATTCGATGGTGAATCAGAGAAGTTCGAGACCAATAAATCCCAACCCTTTCCTGTCATATCAATGGCGTCATTGAACTGACCAGCAGCGATAATAAGTGCCATAATCGCTAGAATTGGATTGGGAGTCTTCTCCCTTAGTTTATCGATAATATCTTGTTCTGTTTCTGTTGGAGCGGTTGTCGCCTCTTCAGAGGTTTGCACTGTTTGTTCTTGCATCCTTACCTCTTACTCAGTTATGATCTGAGGCAGTCGAGCAACAACGCGAGTACATAGATATTCATCGATGTCTTTTTCAACCGATACAGACTCTGATACCCACGTGTATTTCATCAACTGATTCGTTAACTGTTTGGATGTAGACTTAGCCGTTATCGACGTAGTTACAACCTTCTCTTTACGGTCTGCCGTCTTTATTTTTTTCGTATTTGAATCACTACTTCTCTCAAGCTCTTTTTGTACCATAGCTTCCAACGAAGCAGCCAATGATGCACGTGCTTCCATCGTAGATACATCCATATCCAAGGTGATATCTCCCATGCTCTCAACACAAGAAACACCAGCAATCAGCCCTTCGTCTAAATCTGCTTGTGGATTCATTTTCCATTCTGGAAATTCAGAACTAGCAGACACCTGAAACGCCAGAGCTGTCATTACTGTAAGGAGTAGAGTCTTTTTCATGTTAAATCCCTAAATCATGTTTTTTTCGTAGTTGGTTTCTGTTTTATGTACTTTTTTCAGATAGTTGCGAGTTTCAGCTGCTGCATGCTTTTTCTGAATCGTGCTGAAGACTTTTTCAGGAGTAAGCTGATTAATGTTTTTGATAGCGACAGAACGCTTACCACCAAACATACGATAGATAGGTCCCATACCACCGTTGTAGGCAGCAATTACACAATATTTCATGCTTTCTTTATCCTCGATTCCTTTAAAATAGCGAGTTTGAAGAAGATGAAGGTAAGCGGTGCCTACTTCGATGTTCTTTTCCGGATCAAATAAGTAATCTCTTTTTAGAAGTTGCTGCTCTCCAAACAAAAAGCTAGTTGCATCTAAACCTGCAGAACTAGGAACAATTTGCATTAGACCGAAAGCAGGGATGTGGGAAACTGCAGTTGGGTCAAAAGCACTCTCAGTTTTGATAATCGACAACACAAACTCAGGTTCGAGATCATACTTATTGGAGTATGTTTCAACCGTGTCATAGAAGCGTTTCTCTTTACGATTTAACCATTTAGGAGGAAAACTAATTTGTGCTTCAACTACAGTATTGCCTTTACTGTCGGTAGATTCAGTTATCACTACATTTTGAAGCGCTTTATCTAACTCTTGCGTTTGAATATCTTGTTCTTCAGATATTGGTAATAACGGCTTTTTACTAAGTTCTTCAACCTTAGTTTCTTCGATCAAAATTGCTGTAAATACATCGGCTTTTTGCGCCTCACCAATAGTCAATTTTGAGGTAGCTAAAATTTCCTCTTTCAGTTCTTCAACACTTGTCTCTTCGCCAGCGATAGTAGTCACTTTGATGACGTTCTTTTCAAAGTTAACTTCACGCTTTAGTTCAAGCGAAGGACTGTAACTAACCCAAGAATATTGGTCACTAAAGTTAGGCTTATCCCATTTCTCTAAAACTGTATTTTTAAACTCATCAAAGCTTTTTTGTGCGTTCGCGAGATATTGGTCAAACTCACAGTTTTTTTGGACTTTATATAAATCGAACGTTGCTTCACTACAAAGTTTGTACTTCTCAAATTCGTCTTTGGCCTCAAAAGGCTTATTTACAAAGTACTCGACACTAGCACACTGATTTTCAGTAACATCCAGCTCACAAGCTTGCTGAAGAGTTTCAGAATAACTCAATGAACTAGAGAGTATTAGCGCGAGGGGCGACAAGCGCACAATCGTATTCTTCATGATTTTTCCTTTGCATTCGCTGACTAGGCTTTACTAATCGATAGTCGTTCCATGACAAAATCGCATTCTTCTAAATACCTTAGAATGAGTCCAAATCCTGGTGTGTCTGTCGAAAGACGAGACTCATCTAGCTTTTCAAACCTCGAGGTATCAATTTTATGTGGGCACAACAATGCGATATTAGTGTCGTAAGTTTCTTTACCTTGGTTCAAAAGTGCTTCAATGCCGTCGTAAAGCCTTTTGTCGGGGAATTCGATATTCGTTCGCTTACTTACCTGCTGATTCTCAAGCAAGACACCGGTGCTGCCATCTTCATAAACCTGAAATAACGACAAGTAACCGGCCTTTTTCGTAGAAAGGTTAATAAAGTAGTGCTCTCCTGCGTTCAAGCGAGCACGAGTTGACTCAAGGAAAAGAGAGGAAGAGTGGTGATTGAAAAACAGGTGATTATATTGTGCTTCAGGAAGAACTAACTGTCCGGAGCTGTTTGTAAGTTGCCAACCTCCCGCAAAGCGCTCGATATCTATATTAGGTAAACATTGATGTTGTTCCACCCAATTTTGAAGCAGCGCAGTATTAGACCAATAAGGATGAAGCTCGCTATTACATTGGGAACCTTTCAACCAGTGTGACAATTTTTGAGCAAAAGAGGTAGGGTCATACTGAACTTCAAGATAGAACTTGCCTTCAATTTTTTCACTCTTACTGATGGTGACATTGTTTCGAAATACGATATCAGATAGAGAAGTCTTATTTGAAGACGCGCTTTTGCTTAACTTACCATCCTTAAATTCCTTAGATGAGCTCGTCTCGCTAATAACTCGGCTTTCGATAGATTTCGCTAAGTCATGATACGCATTATCTTTGGCTTGTTGGTAGCTATTTCCTTGACCGAAACCAAAACTGAGGGTGGCATCAGAAGGCACTTCCCCGTACCAAGACGGGGAAGCAATAACACAAGAGCTAGCCAAAGCTGATAGTATGGCTAAATGTCTCATTAGTCTTCCGGTTGTGGTTCTGGCGTTTGACGTAAAGTCCAGTTGTCGATAGGCTTGCCACTGGAATTATATTTGATCAGTGAAATCATAGTTCCTGACTGAGAAGCGCTAGCAAGATAATCGTCATCAATTACTCCATAATTCAATGAACCAGCTTGTTTCAACATCTGTTTGTAAGCTCCAAGGTTTACAATGATATCGTTGCCTTTAACTTCACCACTCATAACCTGAACGTTATAGTATGCACTCGAGTTATTGGTCGATGTACGAGATGGCATGTTCAGTGTCCAAATAGACCTCCCAGTTGCACCAATAGAAGGACCATCTACATACCAACTCCGTCCATTACTATCTGAATAATGTCCAGCAACTAATTGGTTGGCGCTTGCAAACGCTACCGATTTAACTGTACTGATATTTTTGAAAATCAAGTTACCGTTTTTATCCGCAGCAAATTCAGCGCTCATATCGAAAAACTGAGTTTCCCCGCTGTCTTTATTGGTCACTGGTACGCGCAGCATAGTGATTTGATTACCGGCACCTTGAAAGTGAGCACCCTGAAACGCGATATCAAGATTTGTATTGTCTACGTCAGCGGCAAAAGTAGAGGTTGCAAACAGTGCTGCTGTTGTTGCTAATAGAGTTTTCTTAAACATGGATGTAAGCCTTAATCAATGTTTTCAATAAAGTTAAAGTGAAATGGTCTGGTTACCAGTGATGGTTGGGTGTTGACGTTTTAGATCACCCATCTCAAATGAAGCCGATTTCACTTGGTCATAGACGTCTTGGTATAACGTGTTGATATCGCGATTACCTTCGATCATCGATCTCATTAGGTAATAGCTAAATAGGCGATGTCCTTTTTCCTGATACATGTTGGAGTATTCTTTATCGCGACCTGCTGTCATTACCACCATGCGTTCTGGGTCAATACTGACTTTCTTTGGAGCAAGGCGTGAGGCTGCCACCCCTTTGATCACGGAAACGCCATCAGTGGCACCACTAAAGCAGCTATCCACCATGACAACGATCTTGCCTGCTTTGCTATCAGAAAGTGTTTTGTAGACGTTATCGAGCTTAAAGAATGGATCATCGGTAACGTAATCAGGAATCTTATCTTGAGGTAAGATGTAGGGGTCATTGTCAGGAATTGCAGGAATACCGTGGCCACTGTAGTAGAAATAAACGGTGTCACCTTCAGCAACATTATCTAACATCAAACGTAGCTTATCTTTAATTGCACCACTGGTTGCATCTCGGTCAATAAGCTCGTATACATGACGCTCGGGCACACCCAAAACCTTAGTTGCGACATCAGACATAATCTCACCACTATTACGTGCATAAGCCACTTGGTCAGAGTTCGCGTAGTCCTCAATAGAAAGATTAAAGAACCACGTTGCCTTATTGGTTTCGACAGGAGAGGCCTTAGCGAGTAGCGCTTTCAATTCGTCAGCAGCTGTGTTGTCATTGGCAGACAAACGTGAATCGACTTCAAAGCTATCGATCAAGTTGGGGTTTTGCATCTCTAAACCCGGTACCGCTACAGATGATTTGTTATCAAGAACAACAGATAGCGCCTCGGGCCTAAATTGACTTTTTGCAATATCTCCAGCGAACTCACTCTCTTGATAAGTACCTGAAATATTGACTAATTCAAGCTGGTCTTGGTTGTAACTATAAGTTAAAGCAAGATCCAATTGTTCAATAGAATTATATAGTTCACGAGCTTGCTCTAAAGGGACGTTAAGTACTATGTCACGTTGATAGTTTTGATTAGATGATTTGAAAAGCAAATGCATTTGCTGATTCTCAGCATCATAACTTTTTGTTGTAACAACAGGCTTGCCCATTACGTCTCTGAATGCTCGAGCAACAAGCTGGGATTTCTTCTCGTCCAAACTTTCTTTACGCTTATCAACATTACTTTGTAGAGCTCGAATTTTGGCGTTCCTCGCTTCTACTTGTTGTCGATATTTCTGTTGAATAGCCGCAATTTCTTGTTGGCGCTCAAGTCGAATCTTTTCTACTCGCTCTTCAAATTGAGTTTTCGTTTCAAATTGATCCTTAATAATCTCCGGTGCTTCAGGTAAGTTGGGTTCAGGTATTGGTGCAGGAACATCTGCACTACTTAAACTTGTAAATTGCTTTTCGTACAAAGAAGCCACTGCGCCAACCAAAGCGATGGGATCATCACTTTGAATACAGCCAATAGCATCTGTCATGAAGTGCTGTGTTTCAGAGTCTCCTTTACCCGTAAAATGGGAAAGAGAATTACTGGATAGATTTACGCCTTCACGAGTAATTAAAGTTCCGTTAATACTAATAGGAGCATCAACTTTTAATTCCCCGCCAAGTAACCAAACATCAGGGTTTTCAGAACACACAGTGCCATGAAGTGAATTTGAAAACTCAAATTGATTGTTACTAGGTGCTGCGAAAGCAACAGTTGGACACAGCGCGATCAGTAAGCCTCTGACGATTCGATTCCGCTTCATTAGATTGAAATTCCATATGGGATTAATATCACAACAGACAGCTAACTTATATATTCCACCATACTGATACAAGTTGAAACTTTCATAACGAGATTAATGTCAAGAATATAATATTAAAGTTAGGCTCAATGTTGCAAAAAACTTCGTTACGGGATTTAATTTACCTATTTAATTAATCACTTAAGTACATTGCATACGTGCTAGATGCATATTAGTTTTTTTAGTCAGGGCATATCATGTTTAAGTTTATCGCACTCATATTTACACTTTTGGGCGTTTTTATTGGTGTTCAATATTCAGACGAGATTAAAAGTACTGTGGATGAAGACAGTATTGAGCACTTAAAAGAGAGTGCTGAGACGTTAATCGATAACATTGAAGAACTGAAGAACTAGCAAAGGATACTTATCAATGTCATTAGAGAAGTTCGATCGACTGTTAACTGATTTACGGGGTGCTTCTCGAATAATCGTTCAGGCTCATGACTTTCCGGATCATGATGCGATTGGATCTGCATTCGCACTAGCTTACTTGCTAAAAAAGAAAGGGTTTGCTCCCTTTATTTCCTATCAGGGCTTTATTGACAGAGTTTCTTTAAAAAATTTAATCGGCTGGCTCGATATACCTATCACAAAGTCTCATCTTCTAAACCTAAAACCAAATGATAAGATCATTGTAGTTGATGGTTGCATCGGTGAAAAAAATGTCACTGATCTTCCTGGAATCGAAGTCGGTGTTATAGACCACCATCAGGTCAAAGCACCTAGTTTTGTGGTTTATAAAGATATTCGTCCGCACTATGGTTCCACTGCAACAATCATGGTTGAGTATTTTAATTACTACGATTTACCTATTCCTAAACGTGTCGCGACAGCGCTATTGGTCGGTTTAACTTTTGATACCGCAAACTTTACTCGCGCTGTTAGCCCTGCTGACATCAAAGCTCTCCTACAGTTACAAGTGGGTGCAGATATGGATATGGTCAACCGAATTTGTCGTAATCAGATTGAGTATCAAGAACTCAAGTTGTTTGACTCCATGTTGGGCAGCATGACAAAAGAAGGCAATTCTGTCTTCGCAAGCTTACCTGAAGGTTGTCCTAAGAATATGCTGGGAGTTTTAGGCGACTTCTTGTTGTCGGTTGATGAACTAGACATTGTGGTACTGAGCGCCAGAAACAGAGAGAAAACATTTATCTCTCTTCGTTCTGAATGTAAGAAAAATAACGTAGCTGATATTGTAAGACGGGCACTTAATGATTCAGGTGTTGGATTTGGAGGAGGGCACCCGCATATGGCTGGAGGAGTGATTAATGAAACCTTCCAATTGTCGGATGAATCAAATTTTATCTATGATTTATTCAGGCCAGAGATAGAGTTAAGTTAAACGTATCCTAATGACTCACCGACGTCGAAAACAAGTTAATAATCACAACACCTGCCAGAATCAAAGCGATACCGATGATCGCGAAGATATCGAGTTTTTGCCCGTAGACCAGCCAAGACAATGCTGCGACTAATACAATCCCTGCCCCACACCAAATCGCATACGCCACACCCAAAGACATGGTTTGTACTGTGAGAGATAACAGATAGAAAGCGCAGCCGTAGCTAGCCAATACCGCAACAGTGGCCGGTAAAGAAGTAAATTGTTGCGTTTTAGGTAATAGAGAAGTCGCGACAACTTCAAGCACAATGGCAAGTGACAGCATCACTGGTGGTGGGAGAGATAAAAGCATGTTCGAGTCCACAACAATAAAATACGGTGCTCAGAATATTGTAGTTTTATTTCCAATTCATGCGATTTTCAGTAAGCAATTATTATGACGTACCCTAAAAACTCTTAACCAAAAAACTCAATGAATATATCTTAGATAACTCATCCTTATATAAAATAAAAGAGCCCGCTAACTCATGGCTAACAGGCTCTTTTGCAATCGAGCAACTAAGGTGTTTAGTCTTTTAAAAACAAAGCCGTAACGCTTAGTTTACTGATGTAGAGTCTCTTAAAATATCGCGCTTAACTTCACCTTTCAGATCAGTCAGGGTTTGTTGGTCGATATCAATCAAGAAGTGGTCACTCGCTTGACCTGTTGCGAATTTTTCAAGAATCACGAACAAGCTACCGAAACGAGAGCGGAACACCTCTCCGACTGTATATTGGCCAAGATCGCCCAGTTCTGAATCCACGGTGCCGTCAAACTCAGCAAGCTCGCGGCTTAGCAGTTCGTATTGGCGTAGTTGTGTTTCACCGATATCACGGAACGCCAGTTCGTCTGCATTACGTAGTCGGTAGAAATCTGTCGCTAGTAGCTCACCGCTCCACTCTGCAAAGTCAGCTAAGCTTAACCCCTCAGTAGATACCAAAAACTCAGCTTCTACTTTGGCTGCCTGCCAATCTTTCTGGAACTGTTCCTCATCAACGACACCATTTGCAGTACAGCCTTCAACTGGATAACCCAACTTGTCGGCTAATTGACAAACCGTGAACTGCGTTTCTAGTTGAGACATGATCATCATCTCTTCGCCATTCATTTCCATGATCATAGCGCGCATCTCTAACGGCCAGTCACCCGGCAGGAAGCGCAGACGTGTTAGTTCGCGGATGTGCCAATCGGTCAGTTCGTAGTAGCTCTCTGAATTCAGAATATCTTTGTTCCAGATTTTCGCTTGTGCTTCTTCGTCATCGCCCGCGCTTGCAGTTAAGTACGCATGCTCTTCTTCATAGTGACTAAACAACTCGTTATAACGTGCCACTTGGTCAATCACTACGGTTTCGACTTCGATTTGGTTATCAGGGCGAATGTTCAATAGCTTGTAGGCCGGAATATAACCCGCTAGCGATGGTGCTTGAATATTAAAGAGTGTGTGCTGTACACCATCGATATTGAAGCTCTTCTTACCCGTATCGTTAAAGTGCATGTGGCCACCAACGTGGATATTTAGGCCAGTAGCAGCTAATGCTCGGCTAGTATTGTCATCCGGCTCACGAGCCAGTTGATGGCTTCCTTCACCAAACAGATCTTCAATCTCTTCAGAGGCACCGTTGTAGAAATCTGTCATTGGGAAGTGCGAGAAGGAAACAAGCGTCTTATTCTGTTCTTTCGCTGCTTTTACTACAACAGAGATCCAATCGATCACGTGTTCTTTGTGGGTCAGCATCATGTTGTAGCCAGCACTGCTTGAACCATCGAACGTGTTTCCATCGACAGAGCTATCAGACGAGTTTTCTTTCGGGCGATAAACATTTGCGTCAATGGCCAACAGCCACAAGCCTTTGACTGGCTCGACTAAGTAACTGGTATCCGGCACTTCAGAACAACTTGAGTAGCCATTCTCTTTATAACTACCACCTGTTCCTTCATAACAGATCTCGTACATGCGCTTATCAAAAGCTGCTTCTTCTTTCGCTAATTCATAGCTGTAATTGGTACGAGCTTGCGCACTGCTATAAGGGGTTTCAAAGTAGAGATAATCTTGCTGAGGGTAGAAGCCGTGAGTACCAAGGATACTCATGATCTCTTCATAGCCCCACTCACGCACTTCTTCAGTACAGATGGTTGCTAGGTTATCGCCGTCACCGGGAATAGTTGTCCACTCATCTTCATAGCCAACACACTCTTCTTTACCGCGACTATAAATACGTTGGTTCTTGCCCCCTTCACCTAAAAAGTCGGACTTACCCGCAGGGATAGTAAATGGCCTCACTGGATCGTGGTTGCCTGGGGCGGCGAAAAACTCAAGGCCGTACGTGTCGCGATAGTGCTCAAAAATGCTAACTAAGCCACGCATATGTATCGGCTGGCCGTCGTCACTGAAGTCACCCGGCAGGGCTACGTATTTCACGCCACGCTCAACCACATCATCAAGCGCTGCGATCATCGCAAAGTAGTTTTCATTGAACAGACGAGTAGAGTTCATCTGCGACTCCATCGTTCGAATTGTCGCATACTCACCACTATCTGAGTTGTAGAGCCCAGCAAACGAACCGTCTTTAAAATCACCGTAAACGTCATGAAAATGGATATCAGGCATGAATGCGACTTGCACTGCACTCTCTAGATTACCGCTGTCGTCACTTGGCGAACTTGAATTACAACCCGCTAATGTGGCAGCTATCAAGCCTGACAGTACGGTCAATGTACTCTTTTTCATTTTCTCTTCCCAAAAAGTTAGAACTCAAAATTTGGCGAGGAGATTAAGTGAGAAAAATGACACTATTGTTTCTGATATCTTACAAAACGTCGTATGCAGAGTGCTTATGCGACCTTGCTTCAATCCTTAAAATTCAATTGATTAGCCAGCATCACAAGCGTCAATGATTTGATAATACAAATCAGATGAAAGTATACAAACCATCACACATCGAGCAACCGAACATCAATGGTAGCAAGGCATTCAAGCGGTTCAAGAATGTCAGTCCTTTCCTAAAAGTGGCTTGTTGGTCTCAAGGTTTACGACCACTAAGTCGGGCAGACCCCTAATACCAATTATTACAAATACGTAATAATCATTTTCTATTTAAGGGGATTATCAAAACATGCACTCACACCTATACTAGCTCCAACAAAACGAGAGAGCGGAAACAATTAAGCTCAACTACGCTTAACGGGTTGAAGCTAATTGCACGGTTATCCGCTGTACTGACATATATAGGAAACATCCAATGACAATCGAAATTAAACCTGGTCAAACGCATATCAAATCAAAAGCAATGGTTGCATGGGCAGCTGGCGAGCCGCTAAAAATGGAAGAAGTTGATGTACAACTTCCTAAAGCTGGTGAGGTTCTAGTTCGCATCGTTGCTACTGGTGTTTGTCACACTGACGCATTCACATTATCAGGTGACGATCCAGAAGGTATCTTCCCTTCAATTCTTGGTCACGAAGGTGGCGGCATCGTTGAGATGATCGGCGACGGCGTTACAAGTGTTGAGATTGGCGACCACGTTATCCCACTTTACACTGCTGAGTGTGGCGAATGTAAGTTCTGTAAATCGGGTAAAACTAACCTATGCCAAGCCGTTCGTGAAACGCAAGGTAAAGGCCTAATGCCAGACGGTACAAGCCGCTTCTCTATTAATGGCGAAACAATTTTCCATTACATGGGTTGCTCTACTTTCTCTGAGTACACAGTACTTCCAGAAATCTCACTAGCGAAAGTAAGCAAAGAAGCACCACTTGAAGAAGTTTGTCTTCTAGGTTGTGGTGTAACAACAGGTATGGGCGCGGTACTTAACACAGCTAAAGTTGAAAAAGGCGACAACGTTGCTGTATTCGGCCTAGGCGGTATCGGTCTTTCTGCAATCATTGGTGCTCGCATGGCTGGTGCTAACCGCATCATCGGTGTTGATATCAACGAGAGCAAATTCGAGCTAGCAAAACAGCTTGGCGCGACTGACTGCATCAACCCGACTAAATTCGACAAGCCAATCCAAGACGTTATCGTTGAGATGACAGACGGCGGTGTTGAGTACTCTTTCGAGTGTATCGGTAACGTAAACGTGATGCGTCAAGCGCTTGAGTGCTGTCACAAAGGTTGGGGCGAATCAGTCATCATTGGTGTTGCAGGTGCAGGCCAAGAGATCGCAACTCGTCCGTTCCAACTAGTGACTGGTCGTGTATGGCGTGGTTCTGCTTTCGGTGGTGTTAAAGGCCGCTCTGAGCTTCCAGAAATCGTAAACCGTTACATGGCGGGTGAATTTGGTCTTCAAGAGTTCATCACTCACACTATGGGTCTGCAAGATGTTAACGAAGCATTCGACCTAATGCACAAAGGTGAATCTATCCGTACTGTTCTACACATGGATAAATAATCCCCTTGGTCTCGATACTTAGGTGTCGAGACCACAGTTCTGACTTAAACATCAGAGCGAAACTGTCTTCACCACCTCCTGCCCGGTGGGTGGTGAAACTTTAAGCAATACAGACAAATTTACTCCCAAACCATCAACCTAACGGAGCACAATAGATGACAATCGAAAACATTAGCCAAGCAAAGGTTGCTGGTGGTTGGCACAAACAATACACACACTTTTCTGCAACGCTTGACTGCAACATGCGTTTTGCGATTTTCTTGCCGCCTAACGCAAGCAAAGAAAACCCAGTTCCTGTTTTGTATTGGTTGTCAGGCTTAACCTGTACCGATGAAAACTTCATGCAAAAAGCCGGCGCTTTCAAAGCCGCGGCGGAACAAGGTATCGCGATTGTTGCACCAGACACTAGCCCACGTGGCGAAGGTGTTGCCGACAATGAAAGCTACGATCTCGGCCAAGGTGCAGGCTTCTATGTGAATGCCACTCAAGCACCATGGGACAGCCATTACCACATGTATGATTACGTGGTAACAGAGCTCCCTGCATTAATTGAATCGTTCTTCCCTGTTACATCCGTAAAATCAATTTCTGGTCACAGCATGGGCGGACACGGTGCCCTAACGATTGGCATTAAAAACGAAGATAGCTACCGTTCTATCTCTGCATTCAGCCCAATCACCAACCCAATGCAATGCCCTTGGGGACAAAAAGCCTTCAACCAATACCTAGGCTTAGATATTGAAGAGTGGAAAGACTACGACGCTTCTGAGCTTCTAAAAACCAAAGGTACTAAACTGCCAATGTTGGTCGACCAAGGTGAAGCCGATAACTTCCTGATTGAACAGCTTAAACCTGAGCAATTGGTAGAAGCAGCAAAGACAACCAATGCCGATTTAGATCTACGTATGCAGCCTGGTTACGACCACAGCTACTACTTCATCTCTAGCTTTATTGATGAACACATTGAGTTCCACGCTGCTTACCTAAACAAGTAGCGACACCTATTTAGCCCACACCTTGCAAAAGCGTGAGGTGTGGGCTTTTTTGTGCCTGCAATATGAGTTAATCCGCGATTGGCATCGATTAACACTTTCAAACACTCTTGCTATACCAACACAAACAATACAACGACAAAGGTACGAATATGAGCTGGTTTTTCTTGATGATGGGCGTAATGGCTGAAGCACTTTCTCACGTTGCACTTAAAGCCACTGACGGGTTTAGTTTGTCTAAACCAGTACCAGCTTTACTGGTTATCTCAGGGCACTTGGCAGCGTTTCTATTTTTGAGCCAAGCGATGAAGGGAATGCCAGTTGGTGTGGTGCACTCTTTATGGGCAGGTTTAGCTATCGTGACCGTGAGTCTGATTTCTACATTCGTTTACCGCCAGCACCTCGATACCATGGTTTGGATTGGCATGTTACTAGTGGCAGCAGGTGTTGTGATGATCAACCTGTCGCAAGGTCACTCACACTAGTGTAGATAGTGAGTTATTAACAGTGTGTCAATTCGTTCAAACTTCCTAACAGACAGGTGATGCCTTCACTTATTCATACTCTTACAATCAGCAAATCAAACCTGT
Source organism: Vibrio sp. AIC-3 (assembly GCF_013114515.1). Lineage (NCBI taxonomy): Bacteria > Pseudomonadati > Pseudomonadota > Gammaproteobacteria > Vibrionales > Vibrionaceae > Vibrio > Vibrio sp. AIC-3. The sequence continues at coordinate 84,532 of NZ_VTXG01000013.1, forward strand.
TACCATAGCGTCTTCAACATCACCTATTTTGAAGGTTGCTATGAAAGCAATTAAGACTCTTTTCTTCCTGATGGTTTTATTGAGCGGTCTGTTTACCGCTTGGCTGTTTATTCCAATTCCAGCGACCATGGACAAGCAAACGCTCGACGTTCCATTAACGGAACCATTCAAGCTTGTTGCGTATCGCAGCAACCCGAATGATGCGAGCAAGCCGCTGACTTACCACTACTATGTGATTTCAGATGTGGTTGGTGTAGACGACATGGACCCATTCCTGATTACCACGGACCAGTTCGTGAAGCTTGGCGAATTCGACGAGAACACATTCAACCTTACGGTTAACGGCAAGATCGAGAGCTACACCAACGATTTGTGGATCAAGAAATCTGATGGCAAGCTTCAACACTGGTACGTGAGTATTAACGCGAACTATATTCGTTAAAATCGAACTGCAATAAACCTCATTTTAAAACTGCGCTTTGGCTTCCAAGCGCAGTTTTTGTTTCTAGCAACACCCTCCACTTATCCCGACCCGTTCGACATAAACTGCATTGCCTACTTTTGATTCACTGCTGCCCTTGCTCTCAAGGTGTTATAAGCTCTTTAGATACGATAAGCTCAGACCATGCTCGACGCCCAATAAATCAAAATAATAAAGGATCACCCGTGGAATTTACGCTCGACAAATTTAACGGCATCATCATTGACCCAGCAACATCCCCTCACGATGTTGACTCATTCAATGCCGAACTCAGCGAGATCACCGAATTTTCAAAGCAGAATAACAAAGGCATCATTTGGATTAGCTTACCTATTTCACTCTCGCACCTTATTCCGGTGGCGACTGAACTTGGCTTTGTGTTTCACAACTGTCTAGAAGACGAGATTACGCTGATCCACAAATCCGAGATTGTAGAGTTTGTTCCTTTCATTCCGACCCACACCTTGGGTGCTGGCGCGTTAATCACTAACGAACACAACCAAGTGCTGATGATTAAAGAACACGGCATGATGGGCTACAAATTACCGGGCGGTCATATTGAGTTGGGTGAAGGCATTGAAGAATCCGTGGTTCGTGAAACCTTGGAAGAAACCGGTATCGAGGCAACGTTCGTTTCTGTGGTTGGCATGGCGACAAGACACCCGTATCAATTCGGTAAATCAAACCTCTACTTTATTTGTCACCTTATCGCTCAAACTCAAGAAATTGCGATTCAAGACACTGATGAAATTGCAGAAGCTAAATGGATAGATGTTGAAGAATATATTAACAACCCCGACAGCTACCCGTTTAACCGCCAATTGGTCGGCTCTTTGATAGGCAAACAAGGATTAGAACTTACCCAACTAGAAGGCAACTATGGCCCAGTCCACAAGCCCGAGATCTTCTTTTCGCAAAACTAGAGCGATTCAAATATAAAAACGCCAAGCTCATAAGAACTTGGCGTTTTGCTTTTCATTTTACTTGTATTGTTTAAGCCATCTCGTTGCTAGTGACTTCCTAATAGACTGTTCTAGAACCTATCTATTTTAGAAAAATCCTAGTGGGTTAGTATCGTAGCTGATCAACAGGTTCTTAGTATTTTGGTAGTGATCGAGCATCATCTTATGTGTCTCACGGCCGATACCCGACTTCTTGTAACCACCAAACGCGGCATGAGCTGGGTAAGCGTGGTAGCAGTTCACCCAGATACGGCCGGCTTCAATGTTGCGACCCATTCGATACGCGAGGTTTGCATCACGCGTCCACACGCCTGCACCCAAGCCATATTCGGTATCATTGGCTATCTCGAGTGCTTCTGCTTCATCTTTAAACGTCGTCACCGCGATAACAGGACCGAAGATCTCCTCTTGGAATACTCGCATCTTGTTGTGCCCTTCCAACATTGTTGGCTGGATGTAATAACCATTACCGAGATCATCAGATTGCTGCGCAACTTCGCCACCTGTCAGCACTTTCGCACCCTCTTGACGACCGATTTCAAGGTAACTCAGAATCTTATCGAACTGCTCTTTTGAAGCTTGTGCGCCAACCTGAGTATCAGTATCTAGCGGGTTACCTTGTTTAATAGTTTGAGCACGCTCGACCACCTTGGCGATGAACTTGTCGTACACCGATTCATGGATCAGCACACGTGATGGACAGGTACACACTTCACCTTGGTTGAAGAACGCCAGCAACATGCCTTCGACACACTTATCAAGGTATTCGTCTTCATGGTTAAAGATGTCTGGGAAATAGATATTTGGAGACTTACCGCCAAGCTCAACCGTTGATGGAATCAAGCTTTCAGCCGCACATTTCAAGATGTGGTGACCGACTTCTGTCGAACCGGTAAAGGCCAATTTCGCTAAACGATCGCTGGTTGCTAACGCTTGACCCGCTTCGTTACCAAAACCATTGACGATGTTGACTACGCCTGCAGGTAGAAGATCAGCGATCTTCTCCATCATCACTAAGATCGATGTCGGTGTTTGCTCCGCTGGCTTCATCACAACACAGCAACCCGCAGCCAGTGCTGGCGCCAATTTCCAAGCCGCCATTAAAATCGGGAAGTTCCAAGGAATGATCTGCCCCACCACACCGATGGGTTCTGGGAAGTGGTAGCTCGCGGTGTTTGAATCTAGCTCGGCTGCGCTGCCTTCTTGCGCCCGAATACAGCCTGCAAAGTAACGGAAGTGGTCAACAACTAACGGGATGTCTGCCGCTAGAGTTTCACGCACAGGCTTGCCGTTTTCCCACGTCTCCGCCACCGCGATTTCTTCTAGGTGCGCTTCAATGCGATCGGAAATTTTAAGTAGGATATTGGAACGTTCTGTCACACTGGTCGCAGCCCAACTAGCACGAGCCGCATGCGCCGCATCGAGTGCCAAGCTAATGTCTGCCTCTGTTGAACGTGCCACTTGGCAATACACCTGACCATTCACTGGGGAAGTGTTATCAAAATACTCGCCGCTGACAGGCTTCACCCACTCGCCACCGATAAAGTTATCGTATTGAGCTTTAAAGTTCACCACTGCGTTGTCACTACCCGGCTGTGCGTAAATCATAGTTAGATCCTTCTTCGATTTGATATTCGTTATTGAGCTAGAGCTGTCTTATTTTTGTGGCGGCTCCCCTTGAGAAAAGAACTCATGGCGAGACGCCCATGTTTATGCTTTCTGTTTAAAACACTGATACTTCGTGTTTTCTTCACAACAGTAACAACGCAAATCACACGCCAGAACTTCAAAACTTGTTGTTAATAAATTGTAAAACTATGATTACCAAACGTTTACAACCCAAAGTGAGTTGGCATTGAACGGACGTATGGAAACCACTCCAGTGTTCAACTGTTCCAAATTGGTACATCCTCACTGTTACGACATGGAACAGTCATGCACCTTCAACAAGCAAACACCTCAGATTGGCTTTCGTCCTCTTGGCACCGCAGCACAGAAGCGGGTCTAAAACAGAGACGACTTCCTGAAGACATTCGCCTACCACAATCGATTCTTAAGCAGCGGCGTCATCAATCGGCTGACTTGATCCACATCGTCGAACGCAATGCGCTGCCTTTGTTTAATCAGATGTTTGCTCGTACCGACAGTCGTTTGATTCTGACCGATATTGAAGGGGTGATTCTGGCGAGTTGGGGACAGGAGCGGTTTAAGGAGAAGCTGACATCAATTGCACTCAGCTCAGGAGCGTGTTGGCAGGAACAACTTAAGGGCACCAACGCGATTGGCACCGCGATTGTTGAAGCTAAACCCGTGACCATCATTGGTGAGCAGCACTTCATCCACCAGCATCGATTTATCAGCTGTTCAGCAAGCCCTGTGTTTGATCACCAAGGGAACATGGTTGGCGTATTGGACATTACCAGTGAGCAGCAACAGCACGACAGTTCGGTGCAGCTACTGGTTCAAAATATGGTTCAGCTTGTTGAAAACCAGCTACTGAGCCACATCCCACAAGGCACCACTCGCATCGACCTCGCATGTGAGAAATCGTTATTACACAGTGGTTGGCAAGGGATTGTAATAGCCAATGAAGCTGGGGAGGTGGTGGCACACAATCAGGTCGCCTCTCAACTATTGGATCAAACCTCGATCGTCGGTGAGAGTATCGATACCCTGTTCAACCGAACCTTATTAGACACGCCTTTTGTATTTGAGAAACAACACCTCAAACAACCAACCACCAAACGCACGCGCTCCATTTCAGCATCGTGTGATTTGCACCATGGCGAGCAACAAATCGAACACGCTTGGCAGCAAGCCAACAAGGTAATCGATAAAGGGATCAGTTTGTTGATCTTAGGAGAAACAGGAGTTGGCAAAGGCGAGTTTGTTAAAGCGCTGCACAAGCAAAGCCAGCGTAAGTCTTCGCCCTTGGTAGCGGTAAATTGTGGCGCGCTGCCTAAAGACCTTATCGAATCTGAACTGTTTGGTTACGCGCCGGGCGCCTTTACGGGAGCAAGCCACAAGGGCTTCCAAGGTAAGATCCGTCAAGCAGATAAAGGGATTCTATTTCTAGATGAGATCGCCGACATGCCTTTAGAAGCTCAGTGCCGACTACTGCATGTTCTGCAAGACAAATCCGTGGTGCCAGTTGGTTCTAATCAAAGCTATCAAGTCGATTGTCAGATCATCGCTGCAACTCACAAAAACCTCGAGCAGTTAGTCGCAACAGGTGAGTTTAGGCAAGACCTGTATTACAGACTCAATGGCTTAGCCTTCACCTTGCCAAGCCTACAACACCGACAAGACAAGCACGCTTTAATCGAGCACATTCATCGTAAATACGCCGAAGACGAACAGACAATCTGCCCGCACTTGATGAGCTTACTGTGCGCCTATTCTTGGCCGGGTAATATCCGCGAATTAGACAACTTACTTAAGGTTGCTGCTCTATTAGCAAGTGATGAACCCCAACTCACACTCGAGCATGTGCCCAGCCACCTTGCTCAACATCTCACGTCATTAGCACACGATAATCAGCATCAGCTAATGACTCCTAATGCCATCAAAGGTACAGCGAGTAACGATTTAAGAAGTACCGTTGAAGAAACCTTGCTGCAAACCTATCAAGCCAACCAAGGCAACATAAGTAAGACTTCGAGAATACTCGGTATCAGCCGCAATACCATTTACCGAAAGCTAAAGAGCTTGGGGATTCTATAGTAGGAAAAGGAATCTAAGCTAATCAGAATCCAACTCCACAAGTTGATTGAGCACTTCTTTATCCAATACCGGGTGATGCTTGGTCGCTAGGATCAGCACAATATCGACCGAAGGCAACGGTGGCATATCATCGAGGATTCTCAAATCTGAAGTCACGCTCAGCTTACCCATCGCGCCAATGGCTAATCCAGCTTTAACGATCGCTCGCTGCGCTGAAGCAGTATTGCTACACGCCAATAACTGATAAGGCGTGCCCTGCTTGGTTAAGCCATTCACTGCCGCGGCGTGGTACTTACAATCGGTCTGAAACAAGGCTAATGGCACTGGTTTAGACTCATCGAACACATAATCAGGGCTGCTTATCCATACTCCGATATCATGAGTGAGCCAGTAACCCTCTTCACTATCGGGCGCTCGGGTGACAATCGCCGCATCAAGCCTGCCGTCATCCAACCACTCTCTCAGCGTAATGCTGGGCAGGCTGAATATTTGGATTGAACAGGTGGGTTCTGCTTTCTGCAACAGGCGAATCACTTTCGGCAGAATGGTGTCATTGTAGTCTTCAGGGCAGCCGAGTCGCAGAGGTTGTTTGTCTTCGTAACGCTTTACTTGCTTAAGTGCGGTATTGTGAAGGGCGACCAACTGTTCGGCATGAGATCGCAGCGCTAAGCCAGCTTCAGTCAGTATTAAATTACGTCCTTCTTTCTGGAAAAGAGTGACGTTGAGTTCTTCTTCCAACTTACGCATCTGAGCACTGAATGCCGATTGGGTGCGATTTATCTGTTTCGCTGCACGAGTGAAACTACTGGTTTCTACAAACGCGAGAAAGCCTCGCAAAGCATCAATATCCATATTGAAATCACCACCCATCGTTTTTGTTAATGTATTGCATCAAAATTATCCGTTAGTGCGCCGCAATACAATCCCCTAATCTCAAATGCATGCCCACCAAACGCAAGGAAGCAACGATGCAGCTTTATATTGGAAACCAGAACTACTCAACTTGGTCACTGCGCGCATGGCTAATATTCGACAACTACAACCTGAATGCAGAAGTCATCAAGCTCAAGCTGTTCACCTCTGATTTTTACGACACTCTGGCGAAAGTGACGCCAACGGCCAAGGTTCCAACCCTAGTTGATGGTAATGTTGCGGTGTGGGATTCATTGGCGATTCTCGAATACGTTAACGATGCCTATTTGGACGGTGCAGCGTGGCCTAGCTCAGTGAAAGAACGCGCCCATGCCCGAGCAATTTCCGCCGAGATGCACTCTGGGTTCTTTGCCGTCAGAAATGAAATGCCGATGAACTGCCGCGCACAACGAAAGCTCACACTGAGTGAAGACGCACTGAAAGACATCGCTCGTATTGATGCAATATGGTCTGCACAAATGGAACAATACCCAGAGGGATGGTTATTTGGTGAATGGTCTATTGCCGATGCGATGTTTGCACCCGTCGCATTGCGCGTAGAAACCTATGGAATACAACTTTCCGAAAAGGCATCGCAGTATCAACAACGTGTGCTTAACAGTCCATCGATACAAAAATGGCTGGCAGAGGCAAGCTTAGAAACCGATGTGGTTGAAGAAGATGAGGCGGGCAAGCCAGTATAAAATACAAGACACCCTTCCAAAGCTCACTAGTCTGTGAGCTTTTATCTAAACCTTATTAATTTGGTCGATTGTGATCGCCTAATCACAATGTGCAGATGTGATTGTTTATATTCAAAGAAATTCAAATAGTTAAGATAAACATCATGTTACGAGCAACGATCGCATTACTCAGTATTACTAGCTTCGCCGTATCTGCCAACGCCCATCTTCCTTCTGGAGAAGAGTGGCTCAACCATGCGACTGAAGGGCTTGCACCTTATTGGTTAATGCCTAGCGCTCAAGGAGAACCGGTAGGAAACTTCCCTACTTTCCGCTGTGATGACGGTACCTTGCTCGATGTTTCTGATGTGTGCCATGAACTAAACAAAGGCTGGATCACGCCACACTTTGGCAAAGAGTTTACGCGGATGAAGTCACGTCAAACTTATGCCTATGGCGTGCTCTACCACCTTAGTGGCGATAAGCAGGCTTTAGCGCTTGCCAAGCAAGGAGCCTACTACATCATTGATCAGCTAGAAGATAAGCAAAACGGCGGCTTTATCGGCTACACAAAAGAGGGAAAAGTAGGCCAGAATTGGCAGCAGCGTACTTCTCAAGATCAAGCGTATGCATTAGTTGGCCTTGCCATGTACTACTACCTGACCCAAGACAAAAAGGTAGAAGAAGCACTCATCGCCCAACAAGCTTTTATCTTTGATAAATATCGACTTAGCGACAACAGCGGTCTTGCTTGGGTACTCGCCGACGGTGAAGATGGCAGTGCAAAACGACGTGAACTGGTTGCGCAACTTGATCAAATAAACGGCTACCTGTTGTTAGTCGCTCCTCTGCTCAAAGAGCCCATCAAATCAAAATGGCTTGATGACTTAAACTGGCTCACGCAAGCCATGATTGACCAATACCATTCTGAAGATGAACAACGCTTCTACGGTGCAATTCACGATAAAGCAGCGATGATGCCGAATGCTAATCACAATGATTTTGGACACACCATCAAAGCGTATTGGATGACTTACCTTACAGGCCAAACATTGAATAACTCTGAATGGTCGGAGTTTGGTTTAGACGGTATGAAATACACTTTGGATCAGGCGCAATATCAGAAAGAGTTCGTGAGTGTCTCCCAATATTATGGCGAGGAACTTCAGAAAGCGTGGAAAGGACAAGAGATAACTGGCTGGCAAAGCAGACCGCACAGTGAGTGGGCTTCATCATGGGAGTGGGCGGAACTTGATCAAGCAGCAATGACGGTTTCACTTGTCGATGGTTCGATGAAAGACGTCCTGCAATACACGTTACCGACCTTTCATGATGTATGGGTCGACCACAAATACGGCGGTGTGGGGCTTGACCCAAAACGCACCAAAGCTTTCCATTGGGGCAACGGTTATCACCAGTTTGAACATGCGCTGATTGGCTATTTGTTCGCTCAGCAAGTTGACGCGAAGCCAGCAGTATTGCATTACGCAAGGCCGACCAACAGCGAGATGCCAATGGAACCGTATTACTATCAAGGCGATGTGGTGGAGCTATTGAATAAAGATGACGGAACGCAGAAGGTCAGTTTCAATAACATTCGACCTTAGCGTTGGTTGTTTGTTCTAAATGGACTTGAGATTCAGGGCTACGGGGAATGGACAAGATCAAAGAGTTAGCACAATAGTGATGTCGCAGACCAAACAAAAGCCGCTGTTGATCAGCGGCTTTCTTGATGGAGATAAGCGGAGGTTAGTTGTCCAACCCTTTAATTGGGTTCATCGAGTGATAAACGGTGTTCACGTCACCAGTCATCGACAATGAACTCAAGTCATCAATGAAGAAACGGCTGGTCATTGTGTGCTTACCGCCATTGATAAAGATTTCGATCACTGACTTATCAACATAAACCTCGATGGTTTGCTTGGTGCTCAACCTCGGTGCTTTTCTCACTGAGCCAAACTCTTCCGCGTAGAGCTGAGACATCTTACTGCGATCAAGCATGAACTCCTTTTCTGTAGCACTGAACACGATGTTATCACCCGCAACGTTAGCAAGTGTAAACTCAAACTCGTCAGTATCAGTTTCGAGCTCAACCATGAAGCTGGTTGTATCCAATTCAAGAGCATTTTCAACCACCACAGCTTCACCCTGTAGCGCTTTCAATTCAGGTAAAGCAGACTGAACAAGATAGCCATCTTGGATTTGAAGTTCGCGTGGTAACGACAACATGCCCGCCCACTGATACTCATTAGATGGTGTATTAATCTCAGGTAGACCAATCCAAGCAATCAGAATACGGCGGCCTGTATCATCTAAATAAGTCTGTGGTGCATAGAAATCGAAGCCATAATCTGGCTGCGCAATATCTTGGTGGTTTTCCAGTTCTACCGAATCGAGATTTAGGCGGTCACCGACGATATAAGCCACCGAGTAGATATTTTTGAAATCGTATGGATTTTCGCTAGACACACCTTGTGGAGAAAACAGCATCACCGACTGATTCTCTATTTCAAAGAAATCTGGGCATTCCCACATATAGCCAAGGTTGTTGTAACGAGTTTGAATTGGACCTTTGTGCTGCCAATTCATCAGGTCTCGGCTGCAATATAGCGCCATAGAGCCAGTATTTTGAGGCGTTTGAGCACCCACAACCATCAGATAATCGCCGCCCTGTTTCCACACTTTTGGGTCTCGGAAATGTTCGGTGTAGTGATCGTTTTCGATAACCACGCCGTGCTTTTCTATTTTGCCGTCAGCAGACATCTTGGCAAAACATTGAGTTGGCACTCGCAACCAATTTCCATCGCGCTTGTTACCTGTAAAAAACAACAATGCATTGTCGTTTTCAACCAATGCACCACCAGAGTAAACACCGTGAGAGTCGTAATCTTGGTCTGGGTGCAAGCCAATGCCGTGGTCTTCGAAATGAACGAAGTCTTTGGTAGAAAGGTGGTACCAGTACTTCATACCATGGACGGGGCCAACTGGCGTCCATTGGTAAAATAGGTGGTGTTCACCATTAAAGAAACACAGACCATTCGGATCATTAAGCAGACCAAACTTAGGCGCAATATGGTAGCTTGGATAGCCAGAGTCTTGTTTGCGAAGCTCTACCATCGCATCAATACTCTCTAGAGAAATATCTTCTATACGGCGATATCTTTGCTCTACTGTCCAGTTCGAGTTCAAACTCATACACTCTCCTCTACGGCATTCGTATTTGAAGAGTCTTTTTGAATAAACTGAGTAAGAGCTTCTTGCGTTGGAAGTGCGGTCATTGCGCCTTTTTGCGTGGTCGCCAGTGCACCACACCCATTCGCCCACTGAATTGCAGAATCGACGACTTGTTGATTGTTCCACTCATCATCTTGAGAAAGCTTTGCAAGCAAACCGCCAACAAAAGCATCGCCTGCACCCGTGGTATCCACTGGCGTCACTGAGCGACCTGAAATCAACACACCTTGGTTTTCAAATACTCGCCAAACGCCTTTCGCGCCCTGCGTAACCAGAACAAGCGTGTTGTTAAGATCTGCAATGTTAGCCAAACCTTGTTCCATCGAAGTTGAATCGGTTAAGAAATCCAGTTCTTCTTCTGAGAATTTAACCACATCAGCCAATTCAACCGCTTTCATGACTACAGACTTAATTTCAGATGGGTTTTGCCACACTTCATCACGAAGGTTTGGATCGAAGCTAATGTAACCGCCCGCGGCTTTCATACGTCGGATCGCTTCGAAGGTACTGCTTCGGCTTGGTTCATTAGCCAAAGAGATCGAGCAGACGTGTAGCCACTCGTTTTTCTTAAATTCGGGAATGTCTTCAACAGACATAAACTGGTCGGCACTTGGCTTAACCATAAACGTAAAGCTACGCTCGCCTTGGTCATCAAGATCGACCACCACGGTTGACGTGCGTTGTTCAGGGTCCTTCACCAAACGCTCGGTATTCACACCTTCCTTTTGCAGAGTCACTTCCATAAAAGTGCCAAACGGATCGTTACCCACTCGGCCAAAAAATGCGCTTTTGCCTAAAAGGCGAGAAATCGCTACCGCGACATTAGCAGGCGCACCGCCCGGACATTTCAATAATGTCGCGTCAGTCTCCGGAATGAGGTCGACGACGGCGTCTCCAGTTACCCAAACTTGATTCATCTTTCTTACCTTAAAACTGAAAATCATGACAACTGAAAGCGATGGCAATCGAAAGCAGTAGCAACCAAAAGCAAGGTGACACTTCACGCTGTCATGTAAAAATATAAAAAGGCTAGCTAAGCCAAATCACCTAGCTAGCACCCCAAAGCTTAGGAAATGAAGTGAAAAGGGGGGCTTCACTTCTAGGGATAAACGTTAAGCTGTTGCTTTAATGTTTTGCTTGCTGCGCTCGCGCAGACCTAAAACAACGGTCAGAGCAAAGGCAGTCACGAACGCGATAATCATACCTACCACGTAGTAGCCAATCTTTTCTGGTGATATTGAGATGATGCCAGGAATACCCGCCGCCCCCAATGCTTGTGCTTTCACATTGAACATAGTGATAAACGCGCTTGAAACCGCAGCTGCACAAACCGCAGCAATGAATGGGTAGCGAAGCTTCAAGTTCACACCGAACATTGCAGGCTCAGTAATACCAAGCAAACCGGTCACACCAGAAGGAATCGCGATACCTTTCATTTTCTTATCTTTACTCATGAAACCAACCGCCAGTGCCGCTGCACCTTGTGACACGTTAGACATCGCCGCGATAGGGAAGATAAACGTACCACCAGTTGTTGCAATATCCGCAAGCAACTGAGTTTCAATCGCGATAAAGCTATGGTGCATACCAGTAATAACAAACGGCGCATAAATCAAACCAAACACCGCACCGCCAATGAAGCCAGCACTGTTGTATAACCAATTTAGGCCGTCACCAAGCAGGAAGCCGATATCACGAGTAAATGGACCAACAATCGTGAATGTTAACAAACCAGTTATGAAAATCGCCAATAGCGGCGTTAGCAAGTTATCCAGAACCGAAGGAATAACTTTACGCAGCCCAAGCTCAACTTTCGCTAGAATAAACGCAGAAACAAGAACGGGTAGTACTGAACCTTGATAGCCTACTTTCTCGATTTCGAAACCTAAAATGTTCCAAACCGGAATGCTGCCCGACACTGATGCGCCACCGAAGCCCCAGCCGTTAAGCAAGTCTGGGTGAACCATCAACATACCTAAAGCCGCGCCAAGGTATGGGTTACCACCAAACTTCTTACTCGCTGAAAATGCTAATAAAATAGGTAAGTACACAAAAGGAGCATTAGCAAATGTATTGATCATGTTTGCTAAGTCGGTCAAACCCGGATTAGCGTCGATTAAAGATTTGCCATCAATGAATAAGCCTTGAGCCGTCAATAGGTTGTAGATACCCATCAACAAACCACCAGCAACAATCGCCGGAATGATTGGTACAAAAATATCAGACAGGCCTTTCACCGCGCGTTGCAGGATATTTTGGTTGTCAGCACCTGCAGACGCCACATCGTTGGTCGACATTTCCGTCATTTCAGTCAGCTTAGCCAACTCAGCATAAACTTGGTTTACGATGCCTGAGCCAAAGATGATCTGATATTGACCTGCCACTTTAAACTGGCCCTTAACCCCTTCTAGGTTATCAATCGCCTGTTCATCAATTTTATCTTGGTCTGCAACCGCAAGACGCAGACGAGTCGCGCAGTGTGCGAGTGCGGTGATATTACTTTTACCACCTAATAGAGAAAGCAGCTCTTTTGCTATTTTTGGATAATTCATTACATACCCCATTGGATTATCATTTGAGCTTTTGAATTTTCGGGAACGTTTGCAAAACAAATTTTTGCCTAGAAATAACAAATGATCAAAGATAACTGCTCAATAGTGTGAGAATGATCTTCAAATTATCTCCCTAGGATAAGAAGACAGGGTTAAAATCCCCTAATAACAGGTAAATTTGATGCTCTGTTTGCAAACAATCCCAAAACTAAAATTACAATTGGATAATGAATAATGGCTAGTCTTCATGATGTCGCTCGTCTCGCTGGAGTTTCCAAGTCGACGGTTTCAAGAGTAATCAATGATGAGTATGGCGTAAAAGACGCGACCAAGGTGAAGGTGCGTAAAGCAGTTGAAGAGTGTGGCTATCTCCCAAACCAAGTCGCTAAAGACTTAAAGTCCCAAAAAACCAACCTGGTTGGCGTGATTGTTCCTAGGGTTTCTTCCCATGCCACCTCTCAGGGTGTCGATGGTTTAACCGCCGTCTTAGAGCAAGCGGGCAAGCATGTATTATTAGCGAGCACACACCAAACACACCATAAAGAACTTGAATATATTCAGATATTTAACCAGAGGCGTGTTGAAGGTATCATCCTGTACGCGACCCACCTCGACAACCAATTAGTCAAAGCGATTCAAAGCTCTGCCGTACCCGTGGTATTGGTTGGTCAAGACGGGTCAATGTTTAACATCCCAAGCATTGTGCACGACGACACTCGCGTAGGGTTTGAAGCGGGTAATCGCCTCATAGCGAAAGCTTGTAAGCATATGGGATTCATCGGTGTGCAAGGTGATGATATTGCGGTTGATAAGATGAGATCGGAAGGCTTCGCTCAATCGCTTCAATTTAACGACCTCACACTGCAATTTCACGCCCGTGGCGACTTCACCATAGAATCAGGTTACCAACTGGCGAAGCAGTATCTCAAGGAGCACACCAAGCTCGACGGCCTATTCTGCGCCACTGACCGTATCGCAATCGGTGCGATCAGAGCCATTCAGGAAGCGGGGCTCGTTCCAGGAAAGGATATATTGGTGCTCGGTGTAGGTGACGATGAGCTCGCTTCAGTATGCACACCAACGCTGTCTACGTTTAACTATGCGTTTGATAAAGCGGGAGAAAATGGAGCCAAGCTGCTACTCGACCGTATTGAGAAAAAAGGCTTTGAAATGAGCAAGATGGTGTTGACCTTCACCACTATTGACCGAGAGTCTTGCTAGCGATTTATTTCAGAGATCAGGTTATCCCAAGATAAAAAATGCCAACCTTCGAGTTGAAACGATAAGGTTGGCATTTGCTGATGCGACTATCACATCATGAGTAACACTCTCTATCTAAACGATATATCAAGCAATTAGAACCAAGTTTCCATCTGCAGTGCAAACAGAACCTCGCCGCCCTCTCCCATCGTTGCAGCATCTGCTTCAGTGCTGATCGAGTAACCATTTAGGTCTTCACTCCAATCCACATAGCTCACAGCGAAACGCAGTTCTGGTCGGTCAAAGAAACCAGTGCTAGTTGAAAGCTTGAGTGTTGGTGCAACTGTCGCTTTGTAGAAACCGCCGCTCGCTTGCTCTGTCGAGTTGTCTAAATCCATGTATTGCAATGAACCTTCGTAAACCATCTCAAAGTTCTCTGTGAACTCTTGAGCTAATCGAACGTTTAAAGAAGCCCATGTGAACTCGTCATTCTTCTTCAAACGGTCTTGGCTATGCTCTGCCATTAATGCAGGTGCTAAGCGCCAGTTGTCGCCAATGCGAGTGACACCGTAGCTAAACAGGCGAACGGCTTTCGCGTCATCCAGTAGATCACCATTTGAACCGATGCCTTTTAGCTCTGCACCTAGGCCACTACCCACTAACATACCCGTTTTAGAGAAGCCTTCGCTCAGACCAAAGAAGTTGTCTCCATGGTACGCAAACATTGCGTGTACACCGCTTTCAGCTGCGCCATTTAGGCGGCTATCGTTGTCTGCTGAGGTCATACCGCTCAACATCACTTGCCATTGGCCAATACGGTTATTCATGGTTGCAATGTAGTTTTCTACATCTGTTGACGAGCTATCAATCTCACCAAAATCTCGGCCATAAATAGAGAAATTCGCTTTCCAGTTGTCGCTCATCTGAACGTCATAAACGCCCGCACCAGTACCTGATAAGAAGACAATATCCGAATCGAAAAAGTGAATATCAAAGTTGTCGCGATCGAATCGTTTACCCGCCCAAAACGTTGCTTCAGAAAACGCTTCAGATTCAGAGAACATGCTCAGACGGTTCAGTTCTGAATACACTTGTCGCACATTCAACTGGCTTTCGCTGGCAGTCCACTCGTTATTTGTCTCAGTACTGTCGGCCAACATGATGCGAAACAAAGCACTAGAGCCATCGTCTGCAAATCGCTTATGAATCAAGTTCGCTTCAACGTAATGATCATCTTCAACACCAAGACGTCCAATTGGAGCTCCAATGGCACCCGCCGCTGTCATGTAAGGACCAGTACCTGTCGCGCCGTTTAGGTCGTCGTTGATCAATAACCCAGAGCGAGCATAGCCGTGAAACTCAAACGAAGAAGCCTTTTCATTGGCCTCGGTAGAGACCTGCTCTGTTTGTGCAACCCTTTGTTCTAATTCATTAATACGTTGCTCTAATGCTGCAACGTCTTCACTTGCTAATACCGATGTAGTCATTAGCCCCATTGTTACAGCAACCGCTAAAATGTGTCGTTTCATTCTGATGTTCTCACGTTAATTGCTTTGGATTATTTGCAAACGTTCCCAAAACAATTCGTAAGCACATTTCGGCTTATACTTTTGATGTATAAGCTCTATATCGAAGAAGAAATAGAAATCAGTCGTGTTGATTACTTCACTTTTGTATCTGAGTGGATGATAGATCGATAATTTCGGGAACGTTACCGAAAATGCATAATTCTGATAACTTTGTCACAAGTGAAATTGATTAATGGGCGAAAAATAGTGTATCGCGCACATTAGATATCTCAGAAAAATAGAGAGAAAATCCAGTACGAGAATTAGGAAAGGCGCTAAAAAATGCAACAGGTTGGCTATAAAAATTAAAGCCTGAGAAGCGATTTCTCAGGCTTTAGAAAGGCGTTCATTGATAACAATAGGTCGTTTTTTGAAAAGTGTATGACATTAACTAACGTGACAGTTTATAGAAGAATAAAGCGTTTAAAAGACTACTTTCTCTTCCCCTGCTCCACCAACTTTTCATTCCATGCCGTATTGCCGTCACGCTTAGTCACGTCATACTCTGAACAGAACTGAGAGATGGTCATGTTGTTGTCACCAGTCGCCAATTTCAACGCCAACTGGACTTGTTGAAGTTTGCTTTGTAGACGCAGAATCTGACCAGCATTTGGGCTTTTCTCTTTGGCGTATTTTAAAGCCGCATGCTTACGTTCTGCCGCGCCCGCTCGGCGATCTGCTTCTGATAACAGATACTTGAGTTGAGCAACACTCTTGCCTTTCTTGAAGGCAGGATCAAGCAACTCAACGCATTCATCAAACGATGGATCGATAACGTATGGGTCAACTTTATGAGCTTGTTGGCGCATCCATTCGAGTGCGAGTTTTTCATCTGACATAATTACATCTTTACCAAAGAAACAGCCCTATATGGTATCGCTCAATAGCAAACCGCTGCAATAACAAATTGAGTGACTTTACGCCTTTTTACACTGTGCCGATTGACTAATTTAACAATCACAGCTCCAATAGTTGGCTTTAACGCATCACAAACAGCTCTTCGTGGTAGTGCTTTTCAATATCAAATTGATAGGTGTCTAATTCTTTTTTCAGTGATGTAGAGAACAACTCCGGCCCGCAGAAATACATCTCGTACTCGTTGAGGTCGCCACATTGATTGACAATTCTTCCGGCGTTTAGCCGCGGTGAGTGCAAGGTATCTATCACGGTCAACTTCACACCAACCGCGTGTGCTAGGTGCCACAACTCATCGATTAATTGCTTATCAACACCGCGAGTACAATAAAACAGTTGAATACGAGGATGATCTCGTTCTGTTTTGAGCGCTTCAAGTGTTGCAAAAAACGACGCTATCCCGACACCACCAGCAATCCAAATTTGTGGCTTGCTTAGGTCAAAATAAAGTCGACCATAGGGTCCTTCAACCGTAACCGCATCGCACACTTTCACTCGTTCATATAGGCCATTAGTAAAATCACCCAGCTCTTTGATCAAAAAGCGCAGCTCTGGATCATCACTGCCAGAAACAATGGTAAACGGATGCGGGTCTTCATTACCGAAACGCAAGTACGCAAACTGCCCAGCTTTGTGACCTTGCCAAGATGCCTCCGGTTTTAACACCAGCTCCATCACTTCAGCTTGTGGAAAATAGCGAGTCGAGATAATCGTCGCTGAGTGACGATTACGACGCCCAACCAAGCCCAACAAACTGTAAATCGCTGCGATAGACCCAGCCAAAGCAAATGCCACAGTTAGATAATAAATAGGTTCTCCCCAATACGCTCGTTTAAGCAGGATTACTGAGTGGAAAGCGATAAACAGGTACGCAACCGACATCAGACGGTGCGACAATTTAAACGGTTTGTACTTCACTGCCGCCCATAGTGACGCCACCAGTAAAATGAGCAACAAGTAGAAGCCCCACTCGCCAATACTCTGAGCAATACCGCGTAATTCATTGACCCATAACTCCCATCCAGTCAAAACAGCTTGCGGCCCTGAACCATAGTGTCGAACAGGCTTATCTAACACACCAGACACCACCAATGACTTAGGTATTTGGTACCACAACCAGTGTGTCACACCCAGTGCAACACCACCGATACCGAGCCATTTATGGACTCGATATGCTTTATCCATACCTTTCAGCCAATTCTCAACCATAGGCAAACGCATCGCCAAGATCATTGTGATGGACATTAACACCAGAGACAAAATACCTGAGTACTGAATCATGGCTGAGCGCCATTCAAAGACATCGCTTGAAGCGAATAATTGCGGTTCCATCGCAAACCAAAAGGCTGACATTGTGGCAATCATTGCCCAAATGATATTGCGGACTGTTTTCATTTGTTAACACTCATAAAGACGACATCATTACTTTAGCTCCTGTGATGTAAAGGGACGTCAACGTACGTAAATCTATGCAAAGGATCTCGTTCATTGTGCTGTAGCAGAGATAAAAGAGACAAACTGCCCACGGCCAATAAGCGCTCTTTGATCGATAAAAGCGGATTCTTCGTACATATAAGTCCGTTAGTGAGCATGCTCGAAGATAACAATAAATGAGAAGAAGAGAAGATATGAAGGACATGACCCTTTCTAAACAAGATATCCAAACAATGGACCCGCGCCACCGCATTCGTTTGGTTAACTCCCTATCTGGATTTAAAAGCGCCAACCTAATTGGTACTTGTGATAAACAGGGGCTTGAAAACCTTGCGATAGTGAGCTCTGTCATTCACCTAGGGTCTGATCCCGCGCTGCTTGGTTTTATTGTTCGCCCAGATAAAAGCCGACGTCATACGCTAGAAAACATCCTAGAAACTAAGTACTTCACCGTTAACAGCATTGGTGCTGACTTTGTTAAAAAGGCCCATCAAACCTCGGCTCGCTACCCTAAACCAGTCTCAGAATTCAACGCGGTCGGCTTAACGGCCTATTATGACGACACATTCCCCGCTCCCTTCGTCTTGGAGAGCAGTTTAAAGATAGGGTTAGCGTTCAAAGAACAGATAACAATCGAAAGCAATCAAACGCAAATGTTGATCGGTGAAGTTATAACGATTCACGCACCCAAACGCGCCGTGATGCCGGATGGCTACCTTGATTTAGAAGCGTTGGATTTGGTCACGGTATCAGGGCTTGATAGCTACCACGTAACTCAAAGACTGCACCGATTAAGCTATGCAAAACCACAACAGCCACTCTTTCCACTCACTCGTGAAGGTAACCCAACTTCATGGGAAGCTTTCGAACTCAATCTAAACTAATTTTGTTCGGCAATTTGCTATCAAAAGTGCTAACGTCCTTTAATTCCAAGAGATGCATCTCACACAAGTGCATCTCGCTGAGCACCCCATTCATTCTTACGTCTGTTTCCAAGGACCCTTTTGAAGTTAACTCACTTTAAATACAAAACGCGCGAAGGCCCAGACTACCGGCACGGCGACCAGGTGTCTTTTATGGACATCAAACAGACCTTCGGTATGGGCAGCATTCGTGTGGGTGCTTGGGTGACGAAAGAAGAAAAAGAGTTGGCCGCAAATCTGATATTCGATTCGCTAGCCGACTTGGCTTACATCTTGGCTTTGCCACCAGAAGCGATTGGCCTTCGCGGCACATTAGGCTTAGCGTTCGGCAGTGGCGGCAGAAAAGGCGTACAAGCACACTATGCCCCGAACCAACGAGAATTAGCCCTCGCGAAGAATGCCGGAGCTGGCGCGCTCGCTCACGAGTTTTGGCATGCATTTGACCACTATATCGCTGAGAAAGCGTTTGAAATCGGCGATACCTCTGGCCCTCGCAAGCAGATCCTGTTCGCCAGCGACTGTTGGTTGCACGATAGAACGGTGCGACCTCATCCATTAAACGAAAGTTTGATGTCTCTGTTTGATGCCACACTGCTTAGCGACAATAACTTGGACAAACACGATTATGTGGCTCGCAGTGTGATTGCCGACAAAGCGATGTCTGCCCGTTACTTCTCACTACCCACAGAGATGATGGCGCGCGCTTTTGAATCCGTGATTGAATCGTGTTCCGATATCAAGAACGCTTATCTAGTGGATGGCACAACCAAGCCTGATATGTACCCCGTGTATCCTGATATGGCGCACCGAGAACAGATATACCAAGCCCTGCAAGGTTACTTCGCACCATTAGGCCGATCTTTGAGTAAATAGCATTTTGAGTCAGTAACTCTCTGCATATTTACAATGAATGACATGTACCATAAGTTGATCATGTGTAAGCTCTGATATAACATGTACAACAAGCGGAACATGTAGAATAGTTAATTCATGAATGATTAACTATTCTGTGTATATAGAAAGATTAAACATATCCAAAAACAACAGGGTAAATAAGTGATGAATATTGTTTCTTTTACTGAGGCCAGAAATAGCCTTAAGTCTGTGCTCGATAGAGTGGTAGACGATTCTGATGTTACGGTAATAACCAGACGAGATTCAGAAGATGCAGTGGTCATGTCTCTTGATCATTTTAATTCAATGCAAGAAACCTTGTACCTAATGAGCTCGCCTAAAAACGCTGAAAGATTGGCTGAATCTATTGCTCAACTCGAAGCCGGAAATACAACCGTTCGAGAATTGAATAATGACGAATGATCGAAAGATTGTATTTACAGATAATGCTTGGGAAGATTACCTATACTGGCAAACCCAAGACAAGAAAACGCTCAAGAAACTAAATAAGTTGATTGAAGCCGCCAAAAGAACGCCCTTTGAAGGGATTGGAAAGCCGGAGCCACTAGTCGGCAACCTGTCTAGCTTTTGGTCAAGACGAATCGATGACAAGAATCGATTAGTGTATAAAGCAGATGACGATAACTTTTATATAATTGCTTGTCGTCACCACTATTAAAAGCAGTAAGCAGCACATAGAAAGGGCAGTAATGATCAGTTGGCCATCTTTGGTAAAACTCGACGGTGATGATGAGCTTATTTACGTCGCATCCGAGAACGATTTTCAGGCAGAATGCTCAGACATGATCCTGGGTGAAGATGATTACCTCATTGATTCAGAGGGTAACAGCTACGCACTTCAATCGATATCAAATCAACTGTCTCTAGCGAAACGGCCTGAGCAATATTCAGTAGAAAGCGTGACCAAGCTGATTCGAAACCACGAGTTTCAAAAAGCTGAAGTGTGCCTGATGAAGATCCACTTCCTAACGATTGAAGAAGCAATTCAGTCGCTGGCTTTTGAGCCACGTTAATAGCTCTCCTGAAAGCTAATAAACGAAACCTGTTAAAACAAAACAGCGCCAATTTAGGCGCTGTTTTCTAGGATGCAATGAGTGGTAATAACCTCAACAACTAAGACGTCGCTTTGTGCGTAATTACTGACTTATCAACAACCCCTTCAGCAAACTCACCACGCTCAAGTTTTTCGCGTAAAATTGCATGCTGGTCTTCAGTAAAGGTATAACGAGACATAATAAATATACGTACCAAAGCCCCTAAAGCCGGCAGTAAAGCAATACAAAAGAACATGCCATTCAATGCTGTTTCTGTTTGGTCCGCATTTGGAACATAACCAATAGTTGTCAGGATCAGACCTGTTAAACCACCTGCTACCGCAACGGATAATTTACCTGTAAATGTTTGGCCAGAGAAAGTTATCGCTGCTGTACGCTTACCACTATGGTAGTAAGAGTATTCAACGGTATCTGCAATCATCGCTGAAATAAGCGGGTTAGTCATCATAAAGAGCCCCGTTACTACTGCCAGCCACATCATCACCACCGTTGTGTTGTCATAACCTGTTAGATAAAAACCAACACGTGCGATAATTTCCAACACACATAGCGCAATAAAGATATCTCTCTTCTTGAAACGTTTAGTTAGGATTGGCGTCGCTAAACACGCGATAGCACTGACTAAAGTGATAGTACCAATCAATGAAACTAAACCTGCATCGCCCATGTTGTAGGTGAAAAAGAAAATGTATAAACCATTAACTAGATTGAAGAACACATTCATAAAGAATGCAGCCAAGATGAAGAATAATGGCTTGTTTTTACGTACCGCTTGAAAAGTATCTTTCAGTGTTACTTTTTCACAGCTCGCCGTCGAAATACGCTCTTTGGTATTGTAGAAACCGTTCAGCATAAACAGCAGACCTGCCACCATCAATACGATAACAGCAGGTAAGTAACCTTGATCAGCACGACCATCAGCAAAAAATGCGCTTAATTTAGGAAAAATAACTAGCGTTGCGCCAATACCAGCATTAACACCTAACATGGCACACGTTGCTGCTTTGGCACGCTCTTGAGGCTCATCAGTCATCACCGACGACATTGACCAAAATGGCACGTCAGAGATGGTGTAAAGGGTACCCCACAGAATATAAGTGATACCCGCATACATCACTTTAGTCGACATGTCCGCATCGATATTATAGAAGGCAGCGATGGTCACCAATACAATCAAAAACGGAGTAAACAACATGTAGGGACGGAACTTACCGAAGCGAGATTCTAACGTATCCATATAGCCAGCAATCAACGGATCATTAACAGCATCCCACACTCGTGCAATAAGAAATATGGTACTCGCAGCAATCGGCGAAATACCGAGAATATCGGTGTAGAAGTACAAGATGAACGAGCCAACCAAGCCAAAACTAAAGCATTGGCCCACGCCATAACCGAAATAAGAAATCAGCTCTCTATTGTTCAATCTATTTTTTATAGTAGTCATTGTTCACGTCTCGATTGATTTAATTCTAGTTTAGAAGCCGACCTTTTTCTCTAGGCCGGCTAAATGACAGTTATTCCACCTCTGCGAGTGTTTGAATCAACTGTACTTCGCTTGAATCATATGGCTGTCCTTGCTCATCAAGCAGATCGTGGAACCACTGACTGGCATAGTTAACGTCATTGCGTTTAATTTCAGGCCAAGGAAGGTGCGTTTGTGTTTTACCTTTCACTAATCCCCATTGATAGCAGCCAATATTCTTATCTTTAAAAATTGGCAGCTGTTCATGTAAGGAAGATTGTGCATGACGTGCTAACCACTCGGTACACATCATCGGGCGATTGTGCGCTTGCACAACTTTCAGCGCTTCATGGAACAAATCCAACGGAAGATAAGCATGGAAAGTGATAATGTCCGATAGCTCCATCGCTCGGCGATCGGTTGGATGCTCAAAAATAGGCAAACTACGGTCGAGAATACTAGGGCAATGCCATGCACCCACCGTTAGGGGCTGAGTCGGGTTCACATCGCGCGCCCACTCAAACGCTTTTTCCATCAACTCGTGGCTAAACGTCTCCATTTCTTCATCGTAAGCTAGCTCACCATTGGTGGTAAAAATCATACGGTTGGTAGGCTCGTTGTACAGATCCCAAATCGCAATACGCGGGTCGTTTTTATAAGTCGAGATAATGTCACGGATGTAAGTTTCAACGTCACCCCACTGTGACTTATCCATAACAACATTACGACCTGGGCTGGCCGCAGCTTGGCTATTATGCAGGTCAGGGACGGGGGCTTTTTGTTGACCTAGATACGGATGGTCACCGGAGAATCCACAATCATCCATTGGGGTCATCATTACCTTAATCTGGTTTCGTTCACAAATATCTAAGAAATGATCAATGCGCTCATGCAGTCCTTGGCGGTCGACTTGCCACACAATGAAAGGCAAATTGGTACGCAGCGTGTTGTAGCCAACCTCTCTCGCCCAAGCCAACTCTTGTTCCATTATTTCTGGTGAAAA
This sequence comes from Vibrio sp. AIC-3, assembly GCF_013114515.1. Lineage (NCBI taxonomy): Bacteria > Pseudomonadati > Pseudomonadota > Gammaproteobacteria > Vibrionales > Vibrionaceae > Vibrio > Vibrio sp. AIC-3. Next base: position 107,557 of record NZ_VTXG01000013.1, read on the forward strand.
TGAGTCTGCTTGCCACATTTCGTTCCAGTTTACAGCCGTCCTTGGTAAGTAATTAAATCCACGTAACCATCCATGTTGTTGTTGCCATTGCCACGCTTTGTCTTCAGACCATCTTTTCATCTTACTCACCTTGAAACTAAATTATTAACTAATAATATTAGCTAATATAATGAGCTGCATTTTTATCGCTACTATCTAAGATTAAAAACGAGTGAGCAATCACAACTATCAGACTGCTCGGACAACTTTTTGTGATCCCCATCTTTAACAGGTGATCGAAAGCTGATAATTAGCTAATATCTTTAGCTAACTAAGTTGAGTTGAAATTTACGATGGCTAAAAAAATCACTATGAGTGACATTGCTGCAGCGGCAGGTGTGTCTCAATCAACGGTATCACTGGTACTTAATGGTTCAACGTCTGTAAAAATTGCAGACACCACAAAAAGTAAAGTGCTCGATACCGCCGAATCACTTGGCTACAAAAATAAGAAAGTCGCTCATGCGCTGGGTCGACCTAATAAAATAGCACTGGTTGTCAACGGGTTATCGAGTTATGACCCTTTTATTGATGCTATAAACTCAGCGCGTGAAGAGGCTTGGGCGAACGACTTTATTTTAGTGATCTTCAATTACAGCCACGATGAAGTGCTAGCGAGCAAAATTGAAGTGGAAATCAACAGCGGAGATTATGCAGGCTTGGTGTACGCATCGAGCATGACTCGTGAACTTGAACAACAACGGGTCAATACGCCTCTGCCAACCGTGCTCCTAAACTGCACAAACGAAAGCAATAGCGATGCACCAAGCATTTTACCTGCCGATATGATCGGTGCTTACAAAGCGGTCTCTCACCTTATCCAACAAGGCTATTGTCGTATTGCTATGCTCACAGGCGAAAACTGGATGCTTGCGAGCCAACAACGCAGTGAAGGCTACCGTCAGGCACTAATTGATGCCGATATTGTCCCGAACAGCAATTACTTAGCAGAGGCCAACTGGTCATTAAAAGAAGCACATCAGCAGACATTAGCTTTGTTTAAGTTAGCTCAACCACCAGAAGCTATCTTTTGTGGCAGTGATTACATGGCGATGGGGTGCTATCAAGCACTGGCTGAACTAGGGCTTAAGATCCCTCAAGATGTCGCGATCGTTGGCTACGATAACCAACAAATCGCATCGGAAAGTTTTCCTGCGTTAACATCCGTTGAATTACCTTACTCAGATATGGGCAAGCTAGCGATTGAGTCCTTAATGGCGCAAATTGAGGCTCAGCCTTTGTTATCCAGTAGACGAAAAGTGGAAGGAGAATTGATTATTCGTACATCCTCAACACCATCGGATAAGGTGGGCACATAGCCCACCAATAGTTAGGGCCTAAAACTTAAACTGATAAACCGTCTGATGTTGATAAAGCTCTCCAGATTTCAGGAGCCCGCGGTTAGGTCCCCATTCTGGCTTATTAGGACCATCTGGAAAATATTGGGTTTCTAAGCAAAGACCATCGTACAACTCATAATTTTTACTCTTACCAGGCGTCCCTGCTAGAAAGTTACCCGAATAAAACTGAATAGCAGGCTTCGTCGTTTTTACCTTCATCACGACTTCTTTTGCAGGTGCAACCAGAACCGCTGCAACCGACTCTCCATCGGTCACTTCAGGCTGAAGCACAAAAGCATGATCATAACCACCAGCCATTTTCTGGTCCGACTCAGTCAGAAAATCCCGCCCAATGAGCTTTGCGTTTGAAAAATCAAAACTCGTATCCTCTACCGCCTTTATTTCTCCCGTTGGTATTAAGCCTTGATCTGTTGGTAAATAATGGCCTGAACTCAACTGCAATACATGATCCAAGCTTTTCGAACCAGAAGCCTCACCAGCCAAATTAAAGTAAGCATGATTGGTTAAGTTAACGGGGCAAGTCTTATCAGTATTGGCTTCATAAGAAATAGATACTTGGTTGTCATCCGTTAGAGAATAGGTAACTTTGACACCAAGATTACCCGGATACCCTTGATCACCATCTTTGATATGAAGAGTAAACACTACCTTTTGTGCACTTTGTTCAACAATGCTCCAACGCTTTTTATCAAAGCCCTCTACTCCACCATGTAATGAGTTTTCACCATTATTAACCCCGAGTTGGTAGCGCTTCCCTTCAAGTTCGAATTGGCCTTTAGCGATACGGTTTGCAAAACGTCCAACAATCGCACCAAAATAAGAGCTCTGCTCCATATGTTCAGCCATATTGGGTGAGCGAAGTAACACCTCTCGAGCTACTTCATTCACTGGCATAGAACAACTCAGCCAAGTAGCTCCAATATCCATGAAGGATACACTCATTCCATTGCTGTTCTTGAGGTGGACCAGTTTAGCTAACTGACCATCAAACGATGGAGTGGATGCCATATCTTGCTCTAATTGCTCAAAGTTAGTAATCATTAGTGCCTCTTCGTCTCACAAAAATAGCGTTATATCACCACAACCCCACTTACAACTAATAATATTAGCTAATATTTTGATCTAAATTGCCTTTTACTTAATTCACATACCTTTTCAAGCGTCAGAAACAAAAACAGCGCCTCAATAGGCGCTGTTTCTCGTTTCTTATCTCGCTAGTCGATTAAGCGACAATTAAGCGATAAAAATCTGTGCCAGTGCGTAGCCTAAGCAACATGCGCCGACTACACCGATCAAACCAACCGACATGAATGAGTGGTTGAAGTACCACTTACCAATCTTGGTAGTGCCAGACACATCGAAGTTAACCGTTGCGATATCTGATGGGTAGTTCGGGATGAAGAAGTAGCCGTAAACTGCTGGCATTAAGCCGATCAACAAGGCTGGGTCTAGTCCTAAGCCAAGGCCAACAGGTAGCATCATACGCGCAGTAGCGGCTTGAGAGTTCACCACAACCGATACGATGAATAGCGCTAGTGCGAACGTCCATGGGTAGTTGGTCACCATTTCCACGATGCCAGACTTGAACTGAGGCATTGCGTATTGGAAGTAGGTATCCGACATCCAAGCGATACCGAAGATCGCAATCGCCGCCACCATTCCCGATTTGAATACCACACCGTTTGGCACATCTCGCGGGTCAGTTTTGGTCGCCAGCAAAATGATACCGCCGAAGCAGAGCATCATCATTTGGATGATCACCGACATCTTGATTGGCTTGTCGCCGTCAACGATGGTTCTGATTTCAGGCACCATCGCCACGATAACAATCACCACAATCGACAATAGGAAAATCAAAACCGCATTACGAGCCGAGGTTGGCAGCACTTCATCCAAAGACGTCGCAGTAGTGCTTTCGATACGCTTTTTCCACTCAGGATCTTTTAGACGAGCTTGGTATTCAGGATCGTCGTTCAGTTCTTTGCCGCGTTTCAGGCTGTACAAAGAAAGCAAAAACGTACCAAACAGCGTTGCAGGCACCGTCACCATCAAAATGGAAAGCAGTGTAATAGAGTGTTGAATATCAGAAAGCTGCGCGAGGTAGTACACCACAGCGGCTGAAATTGGAGATGCGGTAATAGCTAGTTGAGACGCGACAGACGCAGCTGCCATTGGACGCTCAGGACGAATACCGTTCTTCAGTGCAACATCGCCAATGATCGGCATGATGGAGTAAACCGCGTGGCCAGTACCCAATAAGAAAGTCATCGAGTAAGTCACGAACGGAGCTATCAGGGTAACGCGTTTCGGGTTCTTTCTAAGCACCCTTTCCGCCACTTGCAGCATGTATTTCAAACCACCTGCCGCTTCGAGAATCGAAGCACAAGTAACAACGGCGAGGATGATCAGCATCACGGTGACAGGTGGAGACGTTGGTGGCATCTTGAAGACAAACACCTCGATAACCAAACCAATACCAGAAACAACACCTAAGCCAATACCGCCATACCGAGATCCGATATAAAGGACGACTAATAAAAATAGAAACTCAAAATACAACATAAGCAACCCTGCTAAAAATGTGGACTAATGTTATTTTCTCCCTAAGCTCAGCCATTTACTTATTGCTTGGTCACACTATGATTGCAGGCTCCCGGTAATTGTTTTTTATAAGATTATGGTCACGTAAACAGACCTGTAAGTTTATGAAATGTAATAAGAAGCCAGACGCACAAGCTAGATTTGTTATGTGGAATAATCATAATTGTTTCTGTTAGATCTGGATGGCCTATAAAACACAAGGCTCATAACTGAACGATATTATTTCAACCACAACCAATCACATTTAAAGTCATGCAGAAGCATATTGCCGAGCCGATTGGATATATTCTTACTGAACGTTGACTCGCCTATCACTAGACACTATGTCAAAATACCCGCCCTCACGATGACAACACATTAAGAACCACGGATATGAATTTTCAAGCTGCTATTTTTGATATGGATGGGCTGCTGCTCGACACCGAGCGACTTTGTATGCAGGTTTTTGAAGAAGCATGTCACGCGCAAGGTGTTCCGTTTTTGCAAGATGTCTACCTAGGCATCATTGGTTGTAACGCAAAAACCATCGAACAGATTTTTCGAAATGGTTACGGTGAAGGGTTAGATTACCCAGCGCTGAATAATGAATGGCGCACGCGCTACAGTGCAATTGTTAAAAACCAAGCAATCCCAGTAAAAGATGGCGTGATTGAGCTGCTTGAATGGCTAAAATCGAATGACATTCCAATCGCGGTGGCGACCTCCACTCAGCTTGATATCGCAAAGAAGAAGCTTGAGCTGGCTGGCCTAGATTCGTACTTCACTTCATTAAGCACAGGCTGCGAAGTGACTCACGGCAAGCCTCACCCAGAGATTTACTTGCTGGCGGCTGAACGCCTAGGTGTTGCGCCTGAAACCTGCCTAGCGTTCGAAGATTCGAACAACGGAATTCGCGCTTCTATGGCAGCCAACATGATCAGCTTCCAGATCCCTGATTTAGTAGAGCCATGTGACGAAGTGAAAGCGCTTGGACACACCATCAGCCCTTCTCTGCATGATGTGCTAGCACAGCTTCAACAAGCTGCAGCTTAAGCTCTGACTGCCGTTGATAATGCTTTTATCAACGTAGACAAGCCCCTCTATTAAGCCGACTCACAGAGTCGGTTTTTTTGTTGATATACTTTTTATAAAAGATAAAAACTCGCGCTTGAAACTGTTAAAGTCGATTTGGGATAAATGCTAAGTAATCAGCAAGATTGCTAACGTCTAAATATGGAGACAGAGACGCGTGAAGGAAAAGTTTGAAGACCAACTGCTTGAGTTTGCACAGCAAGAAATGACACAAGATGCAGCGCACAACAGCAGCCACATCAAACGCGTAGTCAAAACCGCCAAGGCTTTGTGTGCTCAAGAACAAGCTAAGCTTGAAGTCGTGTTACCTGCTGCTTATCTTCATGATTGCTTCACCTTTCCTAAGAACCACCCAGACAGGGCCCAAAGCTCAACAATGGCAGCAGATAAGGCGATCTCTTTCCTCAAATCTATCGACTATCCCGCGTCCTATCTTGATGAGATCCATCATGCCATTGTCACGCACAGCTACAGCGCCAACATCACACCTGAAACCTTAGAAGCTCAGATCGTCCAAGATGCGGATCGCCTTGATTCTCTCGGTGCAATTGGCATCGCTCGCTGCTTGTATGTGGGTCAGAGCTTTAACGCCGAGCTGTATAACCACGAAGACCCGTTCGTTGAACATCGTGACTTGGATGACAAGCATTACAGCGTCGACCACTTCTACGTGAAGCTGTTTAAGCTCGCTGAAACCATGAATACAGAGTCCGCCAAGTTAGAAGCCAACAAGCGCACCGACTACATGCGTGGCTTTCTTGAGCAGTTGAGTACGGAAGTTTAATGGTTTAGAAAAAGGACACACGACAAGGAGAAAAAGGATATGGAAATAAACCGCTTTAAAGCCTCCGACGCCGACGAGATCGTCACTTGGTTTACATCCCTCGAAGACTACGTACTGTGGGGAGGGCGAACCTTTGGTTGGCCGTTAGAGGCCTCTTCCATCATCGAACGTTCTCAAGAGCCCCATGTCGAGCTCTATACCTTCTCTGAATCTAGTGCTCTCTCTGAACTGAATTCGAACGGCAATAACTCAGAACTGATCGGGTTTATGGAGTTTCAACGTATGTCAGACAGTGAACTTCGATTCTGCCGAGTGGCCATTCACCCAAACCAACGAGGCAAAGGGTTTGGGCAATCCATGATAGAAAGTGCATTAGACGCTGCGAAACAAATCCCTGATGTCACCACCATCAGCTTGGCGGTCTTTCAACAGAATATCGGAGCAAAACGTTGCTACGACAAAGCCGGCTTTCAGGTGGTCGACAAAGAGCCGAGCGTCAAAGAGTTCAATGGCAAAACGTGGCCCTTGTATCAGATGGAATTAAAGCTCTGCTAGTTTGTTTTGATCAACAAACTGGTTTTAATTGCTAGATTCAACCCCATATCATTAGGGCGTGTTGATCTTTGCTGTACATTTCGTGTTCAACAATACATCGGTAGCCACATTAACATGAATGCCAGCGATAACATGCTGGCATAATTCCTTTCTAGC
>NZ_VTXG01000014.1:0-105743 GCF_013114515.1 Vibrio sp. AIC-3
TGATATCAGGAACTGTGAGCCTGTCGGTGACGTTCACCTAAATCCAGAAAGAGAAGCTGCTTAATAAGTAAGCAAATGATGACAACTACCTTGAAAAACACCGTTATCCATACAAAGCATTTAAGAGAGATTCCCAACGCATGGCATTTTTATTATGCGTTGCGTTCAGTGTTTAAGGCGGTATACGGTAGCATCGGTATTGCGTTGCTCACACCTTAACAGGGCTATAACACAAAATCAGGCTATTGCTCAAAATTGCTATTTGAACTATTATTTGTACATTAAATTGTACCATAGGGAGTTCAACATGAGCCGCATCCATTTTGATCAAGATATTCAGCCTTTGTCTGAATTTCGTGCTGGCGTGACGTCATTTATTAAACAGATTAACGAAACTCGCAGACCACTAGTTATCACACAACGTGGTAAGGGTGTTGCGGTTGTCCTTGATGTTGCAGAATATGAAGCAATGCAAGAGAAGATCGAGTTACTGGAAGAAATGCGTACTGCTGAAGCACAATTAGCTTCAGGTTTAGGTGTTTCCAATGAAGACGCTCGTGCTCAAGTATTGGGGCGCATTAAGAAATGAAAGTAGTCTGGTCACCACTAGCATTACAAAAGTTAGGTGATGCAGCCGAGTTTATTTCACTGGATAATCCAGTGGCGGCAGAAAACTGGGTTAATGAGGTTTTTGATAAAACTGATTTACTCTCAAGTATGCCTGACATGGGGCGAATGGTTCCTGAGCTGCCTCATACCAATTACCGTGAAATTTTGTTTGGTCACTATCGAATCATATATAGCCTCAGCCATGAAATTCGCGTCCTTACAGTACGAAATTGTCGTCAGATACTAACGGAAAGTGACGTGTAGCAATTGTGTTATAACAAGCAATTTAAGAGGGATTCACAACGCTTGGCATTTTTCTTCTACTTCAAATTTAGTGTTTATGGCACAATGCTTTAGGTTGGGTGGAGGCGTTGTTCACCCCTTAATTGGGCTAGTTGCCCAGAGGAAGTAATCAATCCATTGGGAACTTTTGTTTCTGGTGGAGTACGCGCATAATTCGGATAATGTCGCCTTCGATCCAATAGGAGACGATCATTGAAATCTCAGGAATTATAAGTAATTGCCCACGAATGCCGTCTCTCTGTACACCCATTAGAGGCTGCTCAAGCAAGTTTTCTACTTTTGTTTCAATGAGGTTGTCAGCGTTTTCTGCCGCATCAGGGTTGAAGTCATAGATAAACTCAAAGATCCTTTCACGATCATTGAGTGATTCTTCTTCCCATAAAATCATTGCTTACCTCGATTACGTATTCTGGCTTTGCGTTCTTCCATTCGAGATTTAGCAGTTTGGTGTTCAACGAAAACGGATTCTCCTGAGTCAAACTTCTCAAATGCTAGGTTTACTTGTTCAGTTAGCCATGCATCGTGAGATAATGTTTGTCTTTGTTGCTCAGCGAGTTGCTCAGTAAGCTCACGGCAAGCACCACTCAGTGTGCGACCTTGGCTCTCAGCCATCTGTTGAGCTAGGCGTTTTGTTTCTTCATCAACACGAAATTGAATTCTAGTGTCCATGATGTATTCCTTTATTGGTGTGTGTACAAATGTTAGCACTCACCTTTGAGATGGGCAACTGACAAGCTACTATGGCGCCAATAACTAACTTTTGGTGCTATGTTTCATCGCACATAGTCCCATATCTCATCAACCATTGCAGAACGTTAAATGATAGGTCACCACAATCTGTAGAGGAAAGTGCATTGAAGTTAACCAATAAACTCGTACGTTACCCGCACATTGATGTTGATCGTGCGTTTGAAAAAGAAGCTGAATTATTGCAGCAAATTCAGGCGGGTGAGATTGGGCAAGCCTTAATGTTGTGGCAAGCAAAAGCGCTGACACTTGTTTTGCCCGCAGGTAAAAAGTGGCCTGTGACCGTAGAGTCTAGAAAACAACTCGCGGCACAAGGTTGGCAACTCACCTCACGTAAAACAGGCGGCGCTCCCGTTCCCCAACTGCCGGGGATCATTAACTTATCGCACATTTACCATTGGCCTCGTGATGAAGCCTACAACATCCAAAAAGCGTATCTACATCTGTGCAATATCTTAACCCTGTTTTTTAAAGAACTGGGTATCGATGTGGATGTACACGCGACTCCCGGTTCTTATTGCGATGGTGATTACAATCTCAATATCAACAAACAAAAAATAGTGGGCACTGCGCAGCGTGTTTTGCTTAAACAAGGGGGCGGCCAAATTGTACTTTCGCAAGCCTGTATCTTGTTGGATGTCGACTTAGAGAACATCGTTGCACCCGTAAATTTTTATAATCAAGTTTGTGGCAATCCAACCGTGGTGGATGCGCAGGTTCATACTCCGTTGTCCGCACATCTGACAACTCTACCCAACGTAGACTCACTTTTTCAGCAGTTAAGCCAAGCTTTCATCAAGCATGCGTGATACCAACCTTTCGTTAACGCCAAACTAATTTGCCGATGGTAGAACGATTTCAATACTATGTGTCGATGACAACGAATGGGTTGAACTTAAGGCGGTGAGAACTTTATAATGTTACTTGTAACATAATAAAGAGTTCAAATAGTTATGACAGAACAGCAGAAGAAAACTCGAACCACACTTCAAGATGTTGCAGACAAAGTGGGGGTCACAAAGATGACCGTCTCTCGTTACATGCGCAATCCCGATTCAGTCGCAGCCAAAACTCGCGTTAAAATTGCAGCGGTTATTGAAGAGATGGGATACATCGAAAACAAAGCGCCAGCTATGCTCTCTAAATCGTCGAGTAAAGCGATCGGTATCTTGCTCCCTTCGTTATCAAACCAAATCTTTGCCGCGTTTGTTCAAGGTATCGAAACGGTTACTAAAGAGAATGGCTACGAGACGTTGCTTGCTCACTTTAGCTATGATGCTGTGGAAGAAGAGGAAAAGATTGCTTCGCTGCTTTCGTATCAAGTTGATGGGTTGATATTGACGGAAAGCCACCACACCCCCCGCACGTTACAGATGATCAAGAATTCAGGTGTTTCTGTTGTTGAAACGATGGAACTCCCAACCAATCCGATCGATATGGTTGTTGGCTTGGACCATATTGATGCTTCTTACCATGTCGTGAAGCGAATGATTGAAGCTGGTAAACGCTCTATTGCTTACTTTGGCGCTCGATTGGATGCGCGAACCAAGTTGCGTTTGCAAGGCTATGACAAAGCGATGTATGAGGCTGGATTAGAGCCTAAACACGTGTTGACTGAACAGCACTCTAACTTCTCTTTGGCTGAAGATCTGCTTGATCGCGCTCTTGCGGATTACCCAGATCTAGATGGCGTGTTCTGCACCAATGATGACATCGCGATAGGTACCTTGCTCATTGCCCAGCAACGTGGAATCCAAGTGCCGCAACAGCTATCTGTGGTGGGCTATAACGCGTTAGATATCGGTCAAACCATACGCCCAAAACTGACTAGCGTGGATACGCCACGTTATGAAATAGGTAAGAAAAGTGCCGAGCTACTGCTTGCCCGATTGAAAGGTGAGCCAGTTACGGAAACGGTAGTGGATATGGGCTATCGCATCACTGATGGCGAAAGCGTTTAACCAAGTATCGTGGAAACTGAAAGGGGCATCGAAATGATGCCCCTTTTGCTTTTACATTTAAGTAATGACACAGCTAGACGATAAAACTCGCCCCTTGTTCTGCACTCGAAACGCTTTGGCGCATCACGCTAAATAGGTTGCGCCCCATGGTTTGCTGGTTGGCGTCTGCCTCAAATACCTTCGCTTGGCGAGATTGCATGTCGTTGAGGTTATTGAGTTCGCCACTCGCGCAATCTAAGCGCAGGATATCGCCTTCGCAAACAAGCCCAATAGTTCCTCCTCGAATAGCCTCTGGTGAGACATGAATCGCGGATGGGATCTTTCCTGAGGCTCCAGAAAGGCGCCCATCAGTAACCAGAGCCACTTTAAACCCTTGTTTCTGAACATTACCTAGAATCGGCATGAGCTTATGCAGTTCAGGCATACCGTTCGCAGCTGGTCCATTATTTATCACCACAACAATGCAATCTTTGTTGAGCTCACCTCGTTGATACGCAGCTTCTACCTTATGTTGGCAATCAAAAACTACCGCAGGTGCTTCTATTACACGTTGCTCTTCTGCAACCGCTGACACTTTAATCACTGCGTTGCCAAGGTTCCCTGAAAGGACTCGCGTTCCGCCTGTGCTTTGGAATACCTGTTCTTGGCCTGCAATTACCTCTGCATCTGCCGACTGTTTGCATTTTTTCCACGTTAGCTTTCCATTTTCAAGCTCTGGAATACTCATTTGATCTTCAAACGAGCCAAAGGTAGGTGTGACATCTCGGTGCAGTAAGTTGGCTTGATCTAAACGGCGTAACAGCGCGGGAACTCCTCCTGCCGCTTGGAACGCATTCATATCTGCTGGGCCGTTGGGATAAACTCGAGCAAGTAAAGGCACCACATCGGATAGATCGCTGATGTCTTGCCAAGTCAGAATAAATCCTGCTGCGCGTGCCATTGCGACCATGTGAATGCTGTGGTTAGTGCTGCCACCTGATGCGAGTAGGGCAACAATGCCATTGATTAAGCTTTTAGCGGTAAAGACTTCAGAAAGCGGGCGGAAGTTTGCGGCTTGTGGTGTCATTGAAGCAATTTCAATGGCGGCATGCTGAGTGAGTGATGCGCGCAATTTAGAGTCAGGATGAATAAACGCTGAGCCCGGAAGCATCAGCCCCATCGCTTCAAATACCAGCTGATTGGTATTGGCTGTGCCGTAAAAAGTGCAGGTGCCCGCTGAGTGATAAGCGTTGCACTCCATGTCCAGCAAGGCACTTTTTCCTACCTTGCCAGCCGCGTATTCTTGGCGAATATGTACTTTCTCATCATTGCTGATGCCCGTTGCCATCAAGCCCGCCGGAACAAAAGCGGTGGGTAGATGCGCAAAAGAGAGCGCGCCCATCAGTTGTCCTGGAGCTATCTTGTCGCAAATGCCAAGCAATAGGGTTGAATCAAACACGTTGTGACTCAGTGAAAGAGCGGTCGATTGAGCAATCAAGTCCCTTGAAAACAAAGACATATCCATGCCTGGTTGGCCTTGAGTTACCCCATCGCACATCGCGGGAACACAGCCCGCTACTTGAGAGGTGTGGCCGAACTTAGCTAACGCCTTTTTGATCTGATCTGGATAGTGTTGATACGACTGGTGAGCGCTTAACATATCGTTGTAAGAGCTGATTAACGCCACATTGGATTTAGTGAGATCAAGAATCGAGCGTTTCTCATCGGAGCAAGAAGCTGCGACAGCATGAGCCAAGTTGCCGCAAGAAAGCCCTTTACCACCTTTGCCAGCAGAGGCTTGGTGTTGGGTTCGGTTTAGAAACGCTTCATGAGTCTCTTTGCTTCGTTCAATTAATCGTTGAGTCACCGCTTGGATGGTTGGAAGGGTCATTCTGTTTCTGCCTCATCAGTCATTGAAAGCACAATCGCAGCACAGTCCACAACGTCATCAATATCGCCATCAATGCTGATGACAACCGTATCTGGCTCGTGATCGGGTCTTTCTAATGTTTCGAACTGGCTTTTAATCATGTTCTCTTTCATGAAGTGGCCTTGGCGCTGACGCATTCGATGCAAGATCAGGTCAATGTTGCCATCTAAAAAGAGAAAGGTGAGGTTTTTGTTCCCTTCGCGAATTTGGTCGCGGTACATCTTCTTCAACGCAGAACACACAATAATGCCGTGCTCATTTTTACTTTCTAGGCTGTACGCTGCATCACGAACGCGTTCCAGCCATGGAATGCGATCATCATCATTAAGAGGTTGGCCTGACGCCATTTTTTGAATGTTTGCTCGAGGATGAAGGTCGTCACCATCAATGAACTTACGCCCAAGTTTTTTTGCCAACTGCTCGCCTATCGTGCTTTTCCCACAAGCACTGACACCCATGACGATGACACTACTACCAGCCATAACTCAATCCTCTTAACAAATTTGCGCGTGATCTCAATTTTGAACATCGCTTGTAAATATGGCTTTATCTTATAAGCGTTACCGGTAACATGTTACCGGTAACTTAAGGAAGTGTGATGAAGGACACAAAACAACAATTCACAACAATTGTGATTGTTTTTGCATCCTACTGACGGAAAATTAGTCACATCTCACTATATTCGCGTTTAAAAATCACTGGAAAGAGATCTTTGGGGGATAAAATGGCCAACGATTACCGCGCAATTGCGAAATCTGTTGTTGAGCATCTTGGGGGCAAGACAAATGTGGCTGCCCTAACACACTGTATGACTCGACTACGATTCGTTTTACACAGCCAAGATGGCGTCGATATTAACAAGCTAAAAGCACTGAAAGGTGTGATGGGTGTTGTTGATAATGGAGACAAAGTACAAGTTATCATTGGTAACGAGGTATCGTATGCATACAAAGAAGTGATGGCGCTTTGTGAGCTATCCACTGTATCTGAGTCAGAGGTTCCTGCTAAAAAAGAGAAGCTAACGGCTAAGTCAATTGGTGCGAAAATGTTGGACGCACTGGTTGGTACCATGTCGCCTCTTATCCCAGCAATCATTGGCGCTTCAATGGTCAAACTGCTCGCCATGGTACTTGAGATGCTGGGCTGGGTTGAGCCAAATGCACCTACCTTGATTATCTTGAAAGCGATTGGCGATGGCGCCTTCTTCTTCCTACCGGTTATGGTTGCCGCTTCCGCATCGATCAAATTCAAGACCAATATGTCTCTTTCCATTGCGATTGCCGGTGTCTTAATCCACCCGAACTTTATGGAATTGATGGCGCAAGCAGCAGAAGGCAAGCACGTTGATTTCTTCGGTATCCCAATCACGTCAGTGAAATACACCTACACGGTTATTCCTGTACTTGTGATGACTTGGGCTCTTTCTTACATAGAACGTTGGGTAGATAGCATTACCCCTGCTGTGACTAAAAACTTCCTGAAACCTATGCTTATCGTATTGATTGCAGCTCCGGTTGCTATCGTACTTATCGGTCCATTTGGTATTTGGGTTGGTACTGCACTTTCAGCGCTTGTTTACACAATTCATGACACATTAGGTTGGTTGTCGGTTGCTATCATGGGCGCACTGTGGCCTCTACTTGTTCTTACTGGTATGCACCGTGTATTTACTCCAACGATTATTCAAACCATTGCTGAGACGGGTCGTGAAGGTATGGTTATGCCTTCAGAAATCGGTGCCAACCTCGGTATGGGTGGTGCGTGTCTGGCTGTTGCTTACAAAACCAAAAACAGCGCACTAAAGCAGACATCATTAGCCGCAGGTGCTTCAGCTATCTTCGCCGGTATCTCTGAGCCTGCATTGTACGGCGTGCTTGTTCGTCTGAAACGTCCACTTATCGCAACAATGATTACTGGTTTTATCGTAGGTGCATTAGCGGGCATGGGTGGCCTTGCGAGTCACTCGATGGCAGCACCAAGCTTGTTTACGAGTGTTCAGTTCTTCGATGTGAATGACCCAATGAGTATCGTTTGGGTGTTCGGTCTGATCGCATTGTCTATTGTTCTGTCATTTGTTCTAACCCTAGTTTTAGGCTTTGAAGATGTTCCAGAAGATGATGCCGATGAGAAAGCAACTTCAGAGTCAGCAAACAAAGAAGCTGGTAAGGCAGAAGACAAGCCGACAGTAGTGTCCGCGTCTTAATTAGAATTGATTAATTTATTCAGTCACCTTACTTCAGCGTAAGGTGACTTTTATTGTTTCCGAGGTATTCGATGTCAAACATTCAATTTCCCGAAGATTTCTTATGGGGCGGCGCTATTGCTGCAAACCAGTCTGAAGGCGCTCACTTAGCGGGTGGTAAAGGCCTAACAACCGTAGATATGATCCCTTATGGTGAGAACCGCATGCCAATTAAGCTTGGTCAGGTTGATAAGGTGACGCTCAGCGAAGACGAGTTCTACCCAAGCCATAACGCGATAGACTTTTATCACCGTTACAAAGAAGACATCGCCTTGCTGGCAGAGATGGGATTTAAAGTCTTCCGCGTATCCATCGCTTGGAGCCGAATCTTTCCAAAAGGTGACGAGCTAGAGCCGAACCAAGCTGGCTTAGATTTTTACCGTGATGTTTTTGAAGAGTGTAAGAAATACGGTATTGAGCCGCTCGTTACCTTGTGCCATTTCGATGTGCCTATGCACTTGGTCAACGAGTATGGTTCGTGGCGTAATCGTAAGATGATTGAGTTCTTTAGCCGTTACGCGAGAACCTGTTTCGAAAACTACAAAGGCTTGGTGAAATACTGGTTAACTTTCAACGAAATCAATATTTTACTAGCGAGCCCGTTTTCTGGTGCTGGATTGTTGTTTCAGGAAGGCGAAAATCACGATCAAGTGAAGTACCAAGCAGCTCACCATGAGCTAGTAGCAAGCGCTTTGGTAACCAAGATTGCCCATGAAGTTGATGAGCAAAACCAAGTGGGTTGTATGCTGGCGGGCGGTAACTTCTATCCATATTCATGTAAGCCAGAAGATGTGCTGATGGCTATGGAAAAAGACCGCGAGAACCTGTTCTTTATCGATGTTCAATCGCGTGGTTACTACCCATCTTATGCTCAAAAAGTGTTTGATAACAAAGGTGTGGTGCTTGAAACACAAGAAGAAGATTTCGAGATTCTGAAAAATACTGTCGATTTCATTTCTTTCAGTTATTACGCTTCACGCTGTGCTTCCGCTGATATGAATGCAGGAAATACGAGTGCAGCGAACGTCGTTAAGTCCATCAAAAACCCTCATCTTCCAGCAAGTGATTGGGGCTGGGTCATTGACCCTACAGGTCTTCGAATTACGATGAACACACTCTATGACCGTTACCAGAAACCACTTTTCTTGGTAGAAAATGGCTTAGGTGCTCGTGATACCTTGGATGACAATGGAGAAGTGAACGATGATTACCGCATTGATTACCTTCGTCAGCACATTGTTGCGATGCATGAAGCAATGGAAGACGGTGTACCATTGATGGGTTACACACCTTGGGGTTGTATCGATCTTGTTGCGGCGTCGACCGGAGAGATGAGCAAGCGCTATGGGTTTATCTACGTGGACAGAGACAACCTAGGCAATGGTACGTTAAATCGTATTCCTAAAAAGTCATTCCACTGGTACAAAAAAGTGATCGCAAGCAACGGCAGCGACTTGGCTTAATTTGTCTGTTTGATAATGAGAGAAATGAACAATGAAAACAATTGAACAGCGACTCAGAGATATTCGCATCGTTCCGGTGATCGCCATTAATGACATTGCTCAGGCTGTGCCGCTTGCGAAAGTATTGGTTGAGAATGGTTTGCCTTGTGCTGAAGTGACATTTCGTACAGAAGCGGCAGCAGAGTCGATTCGTTTGATGCGTGAAGCCTACCCTGAGTTACTGATTGGCGCAGGTACTGTGCTGACTATAGAGCAGGTGGATACTGCCATTAATGCGGGTGTTGATTTCATTGTCAGCCCAGGTTTGAATCCAACCACAGTCAAATACTGTCAGCAAAGAGGGGTTACGATTGTTCCTGGAGTGAGTAACCCAAGCTTGGTTGAACAAGCAATGGAAATGGGGCTTAAGACACTAAAGTTCTTCCCTGCCGAGCCATCTGGCGGTGTCGCAATGTTGAAAGCGTTGACGGCTGTTTACCCGGTTAACTTTATGCCTACAGGCGGTGTAAGCCCAGCGAACGTTGAGTCTTACTTAGCACTGAAATCAGTCGTTGCCTGCGGTGGAACTTGGATGGTACCGACAGACAAAATGGACAAGGGTGATTGGGATGGAATCGCAGAATTAGTCCGAGCGGTCGGCTCCAGATAGTTCGATAGAGAGATACATAGCTAGAAAATGAAAGGGCCAGCTGACACTGGCCCTTTTTGTGGCTGCTTCAAACGATGTAGAGGTTACTCGTTACCAAGTAAAGGTTTTAATGACGTTTTGCTTAGTGATTGGGTTATGCGCGATGTCTTGATTTATCTTATCAAGAAACGGCTTGCGAGCTTGAGGCAACATGCCACGCATTGGTGAGATGTTATTGCCGTGGTCGCCCCAGTAGTAGCAATCGAAATCTTCTAGGTTTTCGAGCAAGTATTTTTCTTCTTCCAGAATCTGCAATGGCGTTGGTAAAACAAACTCGCCACGGTTTACTTCTTTTTCCAATACCGATCCCGGTTGAACGGCTAAAGCCATTGGTGCAATCGCATCCGGCTGCATGATGTTCAGCAAGCTGGTGGTATTAATCGCATGCTCGACAGAACGTTCTTTGCCGCCAAGGCCAAAGATGAAAGAAGCCAGTACCTTGATGTCTGCTTCACGGGCTAGGTTCATACCTTCAATTGCATGCTCACGCGTCATGCGCTTTTGAATGCGTTCAAGCACAATTGGGTCACCGGACTCCAAGCCTGAATAAGCCATGCTTAAACCTGCCGACTTAATCTCTTTTAATTCAGACAAGCTCTTACGACGGAAGTCATTAAACCCTGAATACAGAGAGATGTTCTTGATCTCTGGGAAGGTGATCTTGATGTAATCCAGAATCGAAATCAGCATCTCGGTTCTAATCGCCATCACGTTACCATCGACCAAAAAGATTGATTCAACATGTGGGTAGATTTTTCTCGCCGCATCAATATCTTCAAAGATGTCTTTGATGTCTCTTACTTTGAAACGCTTATCATCAAACATCGTGCAGAAGGTACACTGGTTATTACTGCACCCCAATGTTGTCTGGATGAGTACGCTCTCTGCTTCCATCCAAGGACGATAAACTTTACCTTCAAAACGCATAAATGCTCTTCGGCCGTAGCCTGTGTTGTTTCGACGGGGGCAAGTTTAGCAATCTGCATCTTGGGTGATAATTGGGCAAAGCGGGGAATCAGTATTAAAGAAATCTTAATAATCGAAAGAGCGCGCAGTTCTTTGTCTGTATAGATAGAACTGCGGCTTGGATTGTGTGTGTGGTGGTGGGGGGGAGTGTTAGTGGTCGTTTTTTACTAATGAATGATCAGTGCGTAACGCACAGCTTTTCTTCGAGTAATTGATTAAGCACTGTCACCAGCTTGTGGTTCTTAGTGTTGTCTAATGCGTCGGCGTGCGGGTCTTTGAACAACCCAGAATCATTATCAAAATATTGACCAGAAGCGTTGGCAAACTCATCACTGAGCGCAGCACGACAAAGAATATCGGCTCCAATCGCAAGGTCGTTGCCATCAACGCCATAAGCATCTTTCACTAATTTACTACCAAGGAAAGAAGCTGGGTTTACAGGGATAATTGCGGTGCCTTTGTCTAAAAGAGTATTGGCTAATTCGATGGACCACATCGTTAGCGCCAGCTTACTTTGCGCGTAAACCGGACCATCAAGTTCGCCCGCATTCGGACTGATTAATGCATCTAGATCTACGGGTGCTTGGGCTGCTGAAGATAGGTTGACGATACGACCTGTCGCATCAAAAAGAGGAAGCAGCTTTTGTGTCAGTAGATACGGCGCAATGGTGTTTACGACAAAACGCACATCAAGATTGTCTGGAGTGGTGATGTCCGACACTTTATACACACCTGCGTTGTTAATGAGTATATCGAGTCGTTTGTGATCGCTTTTGATTTGGGTTGCGAGCGCCTCAACTTCAGAGAGCGTCGATAGGTCTGCGATGTAGCTTTCGATGATTGCATTCTTAGACAGGCGAGACAGAGCGGTCACGACTTTATTGACCTTAGCTGGGTTGCGGCCATGAATTAGAACATGGTGCCCTTGCTGCGTTAGTGCTTTTGCGGTCTCTAAACCAATGCCATCCGTGGCACCTGTGATCAGAATTATTTTTTGCATATTCCGTCCTTCAAAAAATAGTTTGAACAACGTTATAACAAAGATTAATGACACATAGTTGCATTTGGCTCACAAGCTGAAGACTCAAATGTGAGTCTATGGGGCAAATAATGACCATTTTAACACTTGGTGGTTAACCGTTGGCGTTTAACGATTAAGTAAGACAATGGGTCAGTTTGTGACTGACCCAAATTAAGAGAAGTGACCGAGTTATTTGATGTCTTGAACGTTCATAACCAGAGTTTCCCAGTTACGTTGGTTTTCCATATCGTGCTCTAGGCCTTGCTCATCGGCAATTTGGAAGCGCTTAACCGCAGGGGTTTTGCTCGTAGCTTGATACAACCAATAAGCTTCCGCTTTGAGTGCTTCGGCTTCGTCAGCATCAAAGTCTCTTGCCCTTGAACATTCACAGTACCGAAGTCAAAAGTGACGGTAAGAATTCCATCCTCGGCTTGAGCTTTAAACGTTGTATAACCTTGATATACCATTTCCATATTCCTTCTGAGAGATTTCATTTCAGCCTATTCAGTGTGAATGCGACCTAAATTCAGGCTAGCGAGGAATGTTCGAACCAACAATTAACCATTAAACGAAACACTATTAACGAATTATTAAGAGTGTTGGCGCGTTTGATAATTTCAATTTATTCAGTGTCTTAGATGGATATTTTAACGTTGAAGGTATCTTGCTAATTCGATTGTCAACGAAATCTAAAAACTCATTCCTTGTCTGGCGCTCTTATCCTTTTCATTTAGCTTCGTATACTGCTCAACTAGGTAATTAGCCCCAAGGTACAGACAAGAGTGAACCGACTTATGCAGATGAGATCCGCGACTTTGAAAACCATTATTGAGAAAACGCTGCCACTGACGCTGGGTGTGTTTGCGATCATGATGGTTCAATTGGTCGATTCGATCTTTATTGGTCAGCTAGGGGTGAATGAATTGGCGGTTCACGGTATCACCTTGCCATTTCAAGCAGCGTTTACCGGTGTTCAAGTGGGCATCGGTGTGGCGGCAACGTCCATTATTTCTCAAGCGGTAGGGGCAAAAGAACAACGTAAATCTACTTCAATTGCGACGCTGTCGGTTGGATTTGGAGTGTTGGTGATTGCTTTGATCTGCATAGGGCTGATTGTTTTTAGCGATTCTGTTTTTGCGTCGTTTGTGAATGATGTCTCTGACGCTCAATACCAATCCATGCTGTCTATTTTTAATGTGTACTGGCCACTGTGGTTGTTCAGTGCATTGATGGTGGCGGTGCTTTATCTTGCCACCTGCGTTTATCGTGCCAATGGCGATACCAAAACAACCGGAAGCATGTTCTTGACTGCTAGCGTGATTAACCTAATTCTCGACCCTATTCTGATCTTTGGATTGGATATGGGCATCGCAGGGGCGGCGATCGCATCGAGCCTTGGCTACGCTTTCGGCGCAATCTACATGCTAATCAAGTCTCGCGGCAAAGGTTGGTTTGGCTTCAATGGCGCGTGCAGTAACCGAATCAAAGGCTACAGTTTTGAGTTATTCAAGACGGTAATGCCAACCACTGCGAATCAGATATTACCTGCGGTCAGCGCGTTCTTCTCAATGCTATTGATTGCGAGAATCGGAACCGATGAGATGGCTTTTTGGAGCTTACTCGCCCGTGTTGAAAGTTTTATGCTGGTGTTTTCTCTTGCTCTGACGATGTCTATCCCGCCTATGATTGGTCGTTACCTAGGGGCGCAGCAGCGATGCAAAATCCCTGAGCTATTGAATACAACAGCGAAGTTCTTATTGGTTTTCCACACCGTGATGGCAACATTGTTGGCGCTGTTTAGTGGCTGGATTATTCCTGTTATCTCGGAAGAACAAAGCATACGCAGCTGGTTTGAAGTGACCTTGTTATTTATACCGTTCAGCTATGGGCCGCTTGGGCTTTGCATGTTGGTTGCGTCGGTCTTTAATGCCTTGGGTGTGCCGCGTAAAGCTTTGAATGTCTCTTTCCTACGCTTGTTTGTTTTCTACATTCCCGCTTTATGGATCGGCTCGATAACCGGAGACATGGTCAATGCGGTTATTGCTGCGACAGTCGCCAATGTTTTAGCGGGCGCTTTTGCATGGTTTAAGCTTAATGCCTATATTAAAACTCACATTATTCCCCGTGCCGCTGCGGCCAATAAGCAGCGTGTACTCAGCGCAGGCTAGCCATTATTGATGAACATTGAACATCTAAAATTGTTTGTGCGACTCGCGTCTACGCACAATATAGGTCAAGCAGGACAAGAGCTTGGGTTGTCACCTCCGGTAGCCAGTATTCATATCGGAAAACTCGAAGAGAGCCTAGGTGCTATCCGCGTCGATCACGGTGAAGCGGTAAGGGATGTATGTGTCGATGGCTTGGGCATTGCCATGTGCGCGAGTTGGATAGCATACAAGCAGCTCGCGGAAGGTTCGCTGGTTGAGGTGTTGCCGGATTACCCTTTAAAGGATGAGGCGGCTATCTGGGCGGTATACCCGAGTGCTCAGTTACTTGCACCAAAGGTGCGCGTATTTATCGATTACTTTGTTCAATATTATGGTTCACCTTCTTATTGGGATTGCGACGTAAACGGGCAAACTCAATAGCGATTCAGAAGCATATATTGAGAACAAATAAGAAAGCCCCAACCAAAAGGGAGGGGCTTGTTTTTATGTTCTTTATAGAACGTTTTTCTAGCTAACTGCTGTTGTTTTTATTTAGTGTATCCGGCGTTTAATGAGCGTGTACCGCTGAATCTTGGTATAGCTCTGCATCAACTTCTTCGCCTTTACTTGGGCGCGGTACAATCTCAAAAGAGGTGTCAGCTTCTGTCAGTGAAGACAGCAGTTTGTTAAGTGATGTCTTATCACCTTTCACGCCTGCTTGTCCGTCTTCTAACAGTTTTCCAAGGCTTGTTTTCTTAAGCACGATGTCAGACACGTCAGACTTATTGATGATCAGTGTCGTATCCGCATCTTGCAGCTCTGATACTTGGATGTTGTTCAGGTTGCCGTTAGACATCTCAACGTAGTAGAACTCTTTTACATCAGGCAACTGAATATTCAATGTAAATGGTGTTTCTTGTGCTTTTAGCGAATCCACTTTTACGGCTAAGTAATCGAGTAGGTTTTCAATCGTCATGTTCGCTAACACATCCGGAGATGCAGTTTTCGGTGCGCCCGGTTGTGTGCCAATACGAAGCTCTTGAGCGCCGGTTAGGTAGATGTTTCTCCAACCTGCACCTTCTGATTGATAACCCAACTGCTCGTATGTATCTGCCAATAAGCCACGTGCAACTTTGTTCTCTGGCTCAGCTTGAATCACCTTATTCAGTGCTGTTGCAACGAAGCGGTATTCACCTTCTTGGAAATCTTGCTGCGCTTTTTCAATCACAGCATCGCTGCCGCCCATGTACTCAACAAACTTCACCGATTCTGGCTCGATTGGTAATGGATTAAGGTTAGCTGGGTTCATGTCGAAGTAACCAAGATACATGTTGTACACAGCGCGAGCGTTGTGAGAGTAAGTACCGTGGTAACCGTTGGTGTGCCAAGACTGTTGGATGCTGTCTGGCATGACCTTGTAAATCTCGTCACCGATGTCTTGCAGAACCACGCCGTTATTGGCTAAGCGAAGCGTTTGGTTATGAGTAAAACCGTAAGCGTCACGCTGCATTTTTAGGTAATCAGAGATCTCTTGTTCGCCCCAGATTGGCGATGAGTGAGACGCAAACAACACCTCTGTTTCTTCACCCCAAGTGATTAACATCTCGTTGATCTTCTTAGACCATTTCAAGCCGTCACGTACTTTAGCGCCACGCAGCGTGTACAGGTTGTGCATGCCTTGGTAGGTCAGTTCGCCAGTCCAAAGTGCTTTCATGCTTGGAATATACGTCACCATTTCAGAGGCCGCTTCGGTACCTGAAGCATCCATGAATTGCATTTCTAGGCCGTCAATAACCAGAGTTTCAATCTCTTCGTTATGGTTCAGCTCGTAGTCTGGCAGTACGTAAGTAATGCTACCGGTTGATAGGCCTTTCGACAGTGCAGCATCAACAATACCGTGCTCGTGTCGGTTCAGGGTTGCACCATACTGATAAGCGGTACGACGAGACATTGCATTACCCGCCAATACGTTTTCGTCGACGATCTCTTTAGTAATGTTTTTCGAACCGTACACTTTTACATCTGGGTATGCGTCTTTGATTGCTCTTGCGCCACCAAAGTGATCAGCGTGCGAGTGAGAGTAAATCATAGCAACGACGGGCAGTTCGCCGCCATCAGGCACATTGCTCTTGAAGAATTTGAGTGATTTAGCGGCCGCTTCTTTGGTAAGAAGAACGTCGTAAGCGATCCAACCGTTGTCACTACGAATGAAAGAGATAGACGCTAAGTCAGCACCTCGAACTTGGTAAACTTTACCCGGAACAACTTCATATAAGCCTTCTGCTGCTTGGTTCAATACCGCTTGGCGCCACAGTGAAGGGTTTACTGAATCTGGTGCTTGGTCTGCATTCGTCACACTTGGGTCGATAAAGTTAAAGCTATTGCGAATGATGTCGCCCGTCTCTTGGTCGAAGCTAGCAATAAGACCCTTGTTGTTATTGTCGAAAGCGCGAGTGTCGGCAAAGTTAAGTGTTTTTGCGAACTCTTGGTTTGCCTTAGTTGTCATCTCGGTTGCGCTTTTGCCACCTTGGTCGCCAATTTCGCTGAAGTGTGCGTGGTCATGGTTAGCTGCAACTGCAGGGAATGCGAGCGAGATAGCTAGGAACAGTGATGCATTTTTGAACGTGCGTGAAGTCGTCATAAGAGCCTCTTCATTTCAGAATTTTGTTTCGTTGAGGCGATTATAGGAATAAGACATATAGCAAAAAATAAAGTAAGCTTTATTTAATACATCACGATTGGCTATGTATTGAGTCATGCAATGGTTGGGGAACGAAGGCGAATCCTGACCTATGATTGATTAAGACCACATTGACAGGGAGAGTAACGGTGAGCGACGTGGAAAAGTTGGATTTAAATCTATTGAGCGTGTTCTTAGAAGTGTATCGATTAAAGTCGATCACGCTTGCATCAGAATCGCTTGGTATGACTCAGCCTGGGGTTAGCGGGGCATTGAAGCGATTGCAATCTCAGCTTGATACCGACCTGTTTATTCGTGAAGGGCGTGGGATTATTCCGACTAACGCTGCGGTGCAATTGGCAGACCGAGTAGAGCCTGCTCTAGAAGGGATAAGCAGCGCAGTAAGCACTTTAAAGACATTTGATAATCAGCAGCATCATGTGTTTCGTATCCTGGTGAATGAGATTGGATTAACCAAGCTTCAACCTCTCGTCGAGCAAGATGAGACGTTGGGCAATATCTCGATTGAATTCAATATGGTGCCGAACAACGAAGAAGAATTATTGCAAGGCTTGAGCATGCAACAAGCTGATTTAGCGATTGATATCCATTACCCGCAAGTTAACGGCTACATGAAGCAGCCGATGATTGAAGATGAGTTGGTGCTGATAGCTCGAAAGGGGCATCCGAGAATCAATGGCTCTGTGACGCAAGAGCAATATTACAACGAAAAGCATGTTACTTTTAGAATGCGTCGAACACGTTTATACACGGCAGATTATTTTACCAAGTCGCCACTGAAACAGAGAAAAGTGAGTGCCGAGTGTGACTCGCTGATGACCATGTGTGTGCTGGTATCGGGCTCAGATTGTGTCGGCAGTACATCGCGTGATTTTGCCAATCAATTTTCCGAATCCTTCCAGCTTCAAGTCCTTGATCAGCCGTTTGAAATCTTACCGATGCAGCAATACATGATTTGGCATAAAAGAACCGATTTGAACCCTGCTCATCAGTGGCTGAGAAACAAGATTCAGCAATATATGGCTGACTAACGAGCCGCTCTTGCTGCTCGTTTCTGTTTGGCGCTCTCTATCATCTTAGAAGGCGTCATTCCTGTCACCAACATGGTGCCGGTGATAACCAGAATTGAACCAACAATCGTATTGATGCCAATTGCTTCATCTAAGAATAAGTTACCCCATAGAATACCAAATACCGGAATGATGAAGGTCACGGACAGGGCTGAAGGTGCGCCGAGTTCAGAGACGAGATTGAAGTAAAGTAGATACGCTAACCCAGTACATACCGCGCCTAATAAGACAACCGATGTAGTGATCGTAACGTCGGGTGTTTCTCTCATCGGAATAAAGAATACAAACGGCAAAACCAGCAATACCGCAGCCCACATGCTGCCATGAGCATTGTTGAATGCCTCAACTTTAGGGGCTTGTTTGGTATAGTTTGACGCTATTCCGTAGCTAAAGGCCGCCATCACTGCTGCAAAGATAGGAAGCATAGCCTCACGGCCAATGTTCATCGCATCCCAACCGACTAACACGCCAACTCCTGTTACCCCAATCCCAAGTCCCAATAGAACTTTCGCCTCGAGTGCTGTTTTGGTCCATATTGCACCAATGATTGCCGCCCATATTGGCGCGGTAGAGTTCAAGATGGCGAGTGTCGAGGCGTTAAGTGTCTGCGCGGCATAAGCGAAAAGCAAAAAAGGAAGTGTGGTGTTAAACAGGCCGAGAATGAAGAAGTGTTTTGCGTGATCATGAAAAGAGAGCTTCTTTTTTAAATAGAAAGAAACTAAAAGCAGAGTAAGTGCTGCAAACAGAACTCGCGCTTCAATTAAGACTGCGGGCCCTAATGGATTGGCGGCCATTCTCATGAAAAGAAACGAGCCTCCCCATATAGCCGCAAGTAGTATCAGTTTTAAAAAGCTCACAGTTTGAATCTCAGATTGTGTAAAACCTGACTATGGAGGAAAGATAACTATTACACAAACATAGATGCCAATACTGTGCAGTTATGGACATAAAATCGAGCCCGTTAATCAGGAACAATTTCGATGAATTTCGTTCTGTTTATTGTTCCTTATTTGATGAGTAATCTAGCGTTAGACATCAAACTTAGGCAAACAAAATGAAGATTGAACACATCGCAATTTGGACCAAACAACTCGAAGTACTGAAGCGATTTTATGAAGATTATTTCGGCGCGACATTGAACTCAAAATATCACAACCCAACTAAAGGGTTTTCTTCATACTTCCTCTCGTTTGATACGGGAAGTCGTTTAGAGATTATGGAAATGGACTCTGTCCCTGAATCGAAAGACGACATCTATGACCAGTTCACAGGCTTCATTCACATGGCGATATCATTAGGTTCGGAACAGGCAGTCGATCAACTGACTCAACACTTGGTCGAAGACGGCTATGAGCGCTTAGATGGCCTAAGAAGAACAGGCGATGGCTATTATGAGAGCTGTGTACTCGATCCGGATGGTAATCGTTTGGAACTTACCGTTTAATGTAGAGACTTAATTGAGTTACTCATCTACTAACGGAACTGAGGTATGACAATGATGAAGCTTGCTGTGACTTTCCTTTTTAGTCTTGGGCTTATGGGATGTGCTACCTCAGAACCGGTGTATGAGCAGGAGGCGGACTCAAAGCCTGAACCATCACAACCCATAGGTTACCTCGGTTTTAAAGCTCACCAAGAGTGGGCGATTCAATTCAATGATTGCACGGTCTACGATTTAATCGGTGCACAACCTTACCAGTGGTTTGATCGCACTTCAGCCTCTGTGAGCTGTTATACGTTTAAGCCAAAAGATGCCATCGAGCCTTTATCTGTCTATGCCGACGCAAACTTCGACAGCAATAAGCTAGCCCCGATTAACCTATTTCAAGAGCTGCAGGTATCAGAGTCTGGCTGGGGCAAGTTTCCTGCCGTCTATGAGACCAACGGTACCAATTGGCTGAAAGTCAAAGAGGGTTGGATTCACCTCACTTTAGCCGATCAGACACTCGTCCAGTTCTACCCGGGAACTCAAGACCAATCTGGCAAATCACTGCATGATCAGTATTTTGAACAGCATTGATCGTAATGCTGACTGTTGATTAGTCTTTAGATCGATCAAAAAAGATCTTTTAACTGTTGCTGAAACCGGTTTCAATCTGTATCTTTGCTTTTATTGAAATCGGTTTCAGAGTTGCAATTGCAGCTCAAATTCTGATCTTTTTCACGAATAACTTGTAGTGAGTAATGGTATGAACAACGAATTTTCGAACGATTTTTTATGGGGCGGTGCAGTAGCAGCGCATCAACTAGAAGGCGGCTGGGATGCGAATGGTAAAGGTGTCAGTGTTGTTGATGTATTAACAGCGGGCGCTCATGGTGTACAACGTCGAATCACCGATGGCGTGATTGATGGCGAAAACTATCCTAACCAAGTCGCAGTGGATTTCTACCATCGCTACAAAGAAGACATTAAGTTATTCGCTGAGATGGGCTTTAAGTGTTTCCGTACCAGTATCGCGTGGACGCGTATCTTCCCAAATGGCGATGAAGCTGAACCGTGTGAAGCGGGATTAGCGTTTTACGATGATCTGTTTGACGAGCTGTTGAAATACGACATTCAGCCTGTGGTAACACTGAGCCACTTTGAAATGCCTTACCATCTAGCTAACGAATATGGTGGCTGGATGAACCGTAAAGTGATCGACTTCTTCGTTAAGTACTCAACTACGGTGATGGAGCGTTACCAGCACAAAGTGAAATACTGGATGACGTTTAACGAGATCAACAACCAGATGAACACCTCGGCAGACATCTTCGGTTGGTTGTGCTCTGGCGTGAAGTTCCCGCAATGTGAAAAGCCGCAAGAAGCCATGTATCAAGCGGTTCACCACCAGTTTGTTGCGAGTGCGTTGGTGGTTAAGAAAGGTCACGAGATCAATCCAAATCTTCAAATTGGCGCAATGTGTGCGATGGTGCCTTTCTATCCTCGTTCTTCAAAGCCAGAAGACATCATGGTGGCACAGCAAGCGATGCGTGACCGTTATTTCTTCTCGGATGTAATGGTGCGTGGTCATTACCCAAATTACGCTAAGCATGACTGGGCAATCAAAGGCTTCAATATTGAGATGCAGCCCGAAGATGAGCAGATCCTAAAAGAAGGTAAGGCTGATTACTTAGGCTTTAGCTACTACATGTCGAATACCTTGGATTCTTCTTCTCACCAATCTACAGAAGAAGCGATGGACGGCGGTCATGAAAATTCGGTCGATAATCCGTTCATCCAGTCTAGCGATTGGGGCTGGCCAATTGATCCGACGGGTTTGCGTTTCTGTTTAGCGTCTCTGTATGAACGTTATGAAGTGCCATTGTTCATCGTTGAGAACGGTTTTGGCGCTGTTGATACCATTGAAGAAGATGGCAGCATTAATGACGACTACCGTATCGCTTACCTTGGCGACCACATCAAAGAGATGAAAAAAGCCGTTGCGATTGATGGTGTTGATTTGATGGGTTACACCCCTTGGGGCTGTATCGACTTAGTTTCGTTCACCACGGGCGAGATGAAAAAACGCTACGGATTCATTTACGTAGATAAGCACAACGATCAATCTGGCTCACTAGAACGCAAGCGCAAGAAGTCTTTCGAGTGGTATAAAGGTGTGATTGCATCTAACGGTGCCACTATTTAGAATGCATTCCCCAGCGCAGTTATGTGAACTGTGAGCTGTCATTTTGCAATGAATTAGTCGGCCTATGTCGGCTAATTTTTTATAAAGGAAAAGAAGCGAATGGTAACCATGCTTGATGTCGCAAACCGCGCAGGCGTATCTAAATCGACCGTTTCTCGTGTCTTAAATGGCAAGAACATCGTGCGCCCAGATGTGGTGAAAAAGGTATTTGATGCGATTCAAGAAACAGGTTATCGACCGAACTTGTTGGCTCAGCAATTGGCGACCAAGAAGACCAATTTCATCGGCTTTGTAATTACCAATGAGTTGTTCAATGGCCCTTACTTCTCTTCCTTGATGTATCACGCGGCTTCTTATAGCGAAAAGTCGAATCACCAACTGGTGATCACCGATGGCAAACACAGCGCTGAAGACGAAATAAAGGCGATCAACTTCCTGCTGGATATGAAGTGCGCGGGCATCATCCTCTATCCGCAATGCTTAACCGAATGTGAGATTGCAAAGATCATCGACAGCACCGACACTCCGATTCTGGTACTCAACCGTGAAATGCCGTCGAAGCCCAATCATGCTATTACCACCGACCATTATCAGAGCGCTTGTTTGATGGTTGAACACATCATCGAGCAGGGTCATACCGATATTGCAGTGATTCGTGGTAAAGCCGGTTCTTCGACCGATGAGCTGCGTTACCAAGCCTATCAAGATGTGTTAACTAAACATGGTGTTGCATTGGATGAGTCCAACGTTGTTCAAGGTGATTGGACGATGGAGAGCGGTTATCACGCGGCTCAGGCTTTGGCAAAAAGCAGAACCACATTCACTGCTATCTTGTCTGAAAACGATGATATGGCGATTGGTGCGATTAAGGCGTTAACCGAACTTGGGTACTCATTGCCTCAAGATGTTTCGATCGTCGGCTTTGATAACAGCAAAGTGGGGGCGTTTTTAACGCCAAGCTTAACGTCTGTGAGTGTGCCATTAGAGCAAATGACGCAAAAGGCGATCCTGCAAATTGTCGGTGAAACAGAGCAAGCGACCACCATCAATACCACTGGTAGTTTGGTGTTACGTGATTCGATAGCGAAGCTAAATTAGCACTGTTCGAATTTCATATTTTACCTACAAAAAGTGACGAGCTGCGCATCTCTTAAACCAAGCTCAAACACTCCTTATTCACTGTTATTTAGATGTGCGATATTGCGTTTTTGGTCGATGAATTGACCACCATTAGTTAAGTAATGTGAAGCTAGATAAGTAATATGAAAATAGCTAATTGATGTGAGAACAGGTAAGTAACGTGAAAACAGAAAAACAAAAAATGCTAGCAGGTGAACCTTATCAGGCTTGGGATAAAGAGCTTTATGCAGCTCGTATCGAATGTCGCAAGGTGCTTCAAAAACTCAATAACAGTATTCCTGGCACATCTGAATGGGAAGCAGCAACGCAAGAGCTCATTCCGGACTGTGAAAATGCACATTTAGAACCTCCATTTCGTTGTGACTACGGCTCGAACATCAAGCTAGGCAAGAACTTCTACGCTAACTTTAACTGCGTGATTTTGGATGTGGCTGAAGTGACTATTGGCGATAATGTGCTGCTTGGTCCGAACGTTCAAATCCTGACTGCAGGTCATCCACTTGATGTGAAAGGCCGTGTAGAAGAAGGCGTTGAGTTTGGCACACCGATTAATGTTGGCGACAATGTTTGGCTTGGCGGTGGTGTGATCATTTGCCCCGGTGTCACCATTGGCGAAAACAGGGTGATTGGCGCAGGCAGTGTGGTAACTAAAGACATCCCAGCCAATGTGGTTGCAGTCGGTAACCCATGTAAAGTGCTGAAATCGATCGATAACGGACAATAATCAGATTTAAATGACGAAGCCCGAACCTAGGTTCGGGCTTTGTTTTTTCTATTCTTGCTAAATGCTAAATGCTAAATGCTAGATGGAACAGCTTGTTGTGCTTGCTTCTTATCTAACGCACCACTGAATCGAGTCAGAACAAGAGCGATCAAAACGATCACAGCACCTACCCAAGGGGTGTTCATTAATCCAGATTTCGCGACAATCAAACCACCGCCCCATGAGCCCAATGCAATACCGACGTTGAAGGCGGCAATGTTCAACCCAGAAGCGACATCGACTGCGTCTGGTGTGTATTTCTCAGCCAGTTTCACAACATACACTTGTAGCCCCGGAACGTTACCGAATGCGAATGCACCCCAAACCAAAATGGTAGCAACAGCTGCGTAAGGGTTTACTGCGGTAAAGTTGAATACCACCAGTACTGCGGCTAAACCAGAGAAGATAACGGTCAGTGCTTTAATTGGGCCCATCTTGTCGGCCATTTTTCCGCCCCAGATGTTACCGACCGCTACTGACACACCGTAAACCAACATGATTAAGCTGATTGAGCTCGAATCAAATCCTGATACATTTTCCAGTATTGGAGCAAGGAACGTAAACGCTGTGAATGTGCCGCCATAACCTAGTGCTGTGATAGCGTAAACCAACAGTAAGCGTGGTTGAGTTAGAACCTTTAGTTGTGCCGAAATCTTCGCCGCTGGTGGTTGCTTAAGGTTGCTTGGAACCAAGATAGCGCTACCGATAAGAGCAATAAGACCAAGCAGAGCCACGATCAAGAAGGTCGCTTGCCATCCAAAGGTTTGGCCGATATAAGTGCCCAGTGGTACGCCGGTTACCAATGCAACCGTTAAACCTGTAAACATGATCGCAATGGCACTGGCTGCTTTATCTTTTGAAACCAAACCTGTCGCGATGGTCGATCCGATCGAGAAGAACACACCATGGGCAAGGCCAGTCAAAATTCGTGCGGCGATCAGCGTGTTATAGCCTGGAGCTTGCCACGCCAATAAGTTACCAATGACAAACAATGCCATCACGGTTAGCAATACCGCTTTACGATTCCACTTTCCGGTTAATGCCGTTAATACTGGTGCGCCAATAGCAACGCCAAGCGCGTATAAACTGACTAATAGGCCAGCCGATGGCAGAGATACATTCAAGTCGCTCGCCATGGTAGGAATCAAGCCTACGATGACAAATTCTGTGGTTCCGATGGCAAAGGCGCTGAGCGTCAATGCAAGTAATGCTAATGGCATAATCATCTCTCTTACTGTTCTTTGTTAAATACCGAGCGCGATAAAATGGGGCAGCTTGTGACTGCAATAGGAGCGCTTCGTTTGATGGCGAGGATTATCTAGCAAAATATATTTGTGAAAAATGCCGCTATTCACAAATAACCTTTGTGTTATTTGCAATAATTAAAGAGTTAGCCGATCATTGGATTAAGCTGATGAGATCGAAAAGACACAGATGATTTGAGCTGTGATGAGCACAAGCGAGATGACATTAAACAAAATGAAGATAGCGAAGGAGCCTTATGTTAACCCGTTCAGATGATTTAGAAATGGTACTCACCGTTGTCGATGCTGGTGGTTTTTCTGCGGCGGCAGAGGCGCTGGATGTGCAGGTCGCCAAGGTATCTCGTTCGGTGAGTAAGGTTGAGTCGCAACTCGGCGTCTCAATATTCAACCGAACAACGAGACGCGTGGAATTGACGGAGGAAGGACGGCAGTTTGTCGATTCAGTCAGGGTGGGATTACAGATGATTCAGAGCGCGGAAGAAGAAATCGTGTCGCGCGGAGAGTTGCCAAAAGGTCGTTTAAGAGTCGATGCCGCCAGTCCATTCGTATTCCATCAGCTAGTGCCGTTGGTGCAGTCATTCAAAGAGGCTTACCCAGACATTGAGTTGGAACTCACTTCCAACGAAGGCTTCGTTGATCTTCTCGAAAAGAGAACTGATGTTGCGATTCGAATCGGTAAGTTGTCCGATTCAACACTGCACGCTCGCCCGTTAGGAAAAAGTTTACTCCATATTGTGGCGTCACCTGATTATCTCGCTAAGCGTGGGCTGCCCACCAAACCTGAAGATTTGAGTTCGCATCAAATTGTGGGGTTTGCGGGTAACAAAGTGCTTAACCATTGGCCTTTACCAAACCAAAGTGATGTCGCGCCTACTGTGACAGCCAGTAATGGTGAAACCGTGCGTCAACTAGTCTTAGCTGGAAATGGGATTGCTTGTTTATCGGGGTTTATGGTGCAGGAAGATATGGCTGCGGGTCGCCTAATCCCTATTCTGGAACAAGACAAACTTGCCAACACAGACCGAGAGCGAGTGAATGCGGTTTACTACAAGTCGTCATCGGTCTCTAAACGTATCTCGGCATTTATCGATTTTATCCAGCCCCGTTTGAAGCTCTAACTATGGCAGACTACTGGGACTGTAACTAAGCGATCTAAGTCATCTCGTTAAGTGTAAATAACGTAACATCCAGTTTTCATTAATTCTACTTTGCCTTGGCTGATGATGTTGTTCTTCTTCTTATCTTGGATAATTACCTATAAATTTCAGGCTTTAGCAGTAATAATCAATGAATAGATCGGAATAGCTTGTTCATTGAAAAGCTGTACGGAAAGTTTCTAAAGACATCATCGTGAAAAGGAAGTCAGATACATGCCTGTGCTCCAACGCATCAGTTTAACGTTAATCTTAATCGCCGTTTTAGGTGGGTGTTCTTCACTTCCTGAAGGCATCGATCATCCAACAGAACCGCCAACCTCTCCTGCACCTAGTTCTTTATCGGTTCTAACCAATGAATTTCAGCCTGAAGCTTTAGAGCAAGGCACCACCGCGGTTCGTCTGCAAGAGTCTGGTTGGGATGCTTTGGCACAGCGATTAGCACTGGTCGAAAGTGCCGAGCACACCATCGACATTCAATACTACATCTGGAACTCTGACGAATCGGGCAGCTATCTCGCTAGCCGTTTGTTAGCCGCGGCTGAGCGTGGTGTGAAGGTGCGCGTAATGTTGGATGATATCAACCTCAACGAACGTGAAGGTTTGCTGTCGGCACTGGATGCGCACCCTAACGTCGAGATTCGTATCTTCAATCCAACGCCAACACGCCGTGGCTTCAGTAAATGGCTGAGCTTTGTCGGTGACTTTTCTCGCTTAAATCGCCGTATGCACAATAAGTCGTTTACCGTAGATGGTACTTTGTCTGTGGTGGGTGGCCGTAATATCGGTGATGAATACTTTGACCTTTCTGATGAAATCAATTTCCGAGACCGCGATGTATTAGTCATGGGCTCGGTAGTTAACACCATCCAAACCAGTTTTGTTGAATACTGGAACAGCCGTTGGTCTTACCCTGTCGATATGCTGGGTGATGACGAACAACCTGATCTCTCGAAGATAGATAATATTGTCGTTCCGCATTATCAAAATTATCCTGAATTACCATTAGATCGTAAGGCTGCTGATAGTTTACTGAAAGAGGTGGTTAGTGAGATGACTTGGGTGAATGCGTGTTTTGTTTACGATCAACCCGTCCCTGATGACTCCGATAATACTGATGAACCAAAAGCGACCGCGATTCTTCTAGGTAAGTTAGCGAGCGAATCGAAACAAGAGATCTTATTGGAATCGGCTTACCTTGTATTCGATGATGGTCAGCTTGAAGAGTGGCAGGTATTGAATAACAAGGGCGTTGAGATAAAAGCGCTAACGAACTCTATGGCGTCTAATGATCTGGTGACCAATCACTCCGCTTATGCGGGCAGACGTTACGATATGTTGGAGCATGGTATCGACCTGTTTGAGCTAAAACCAGAATCTAAGCTTTGTGAAGCATCGACTCAGGACTTGTCGAAATGTGCACCTGAGACGGCCTATGGCTTGCACGCAAAATCAGTCGTATTCGACCGCAGCATCGCGAGCATCGGTTCATTTAACTTCAACTTGCGTTCTACCTACCTCAATACTGAATCGGTTTTGATCATCGAGAATAAAGAGATTGCTGAAACGTTAGCAAAAACTATTGAACAAGCAATGAGTGACGATAATAGCTGGCGTTTGGAACTGGAAGACGGTGATGTGTATTGGTATTCAGGCGATCAAAGCTGGGACAGCGAACCAGAAACGGGTAAGTGGGAACGAATGCAGTCAGGCTTTTTGCAATTGCTACCGATTGAGAAATATCTGTAAGCTAGCCGCCTCCGGATAAATAAAAATGTCAGCGTATAATACGCTGACATTTTTGTTTGTGGCGATGGAAAGGTAGCTTATTTATCTAAGCAGCGTCTTGAACGTTATCTTTTAGTCAGTTGCTTACTGTTCAAATACGGCAGAATATGTGGGCGAGATTCGCCAGACAGCTTTTGAGTGATCTGCTGTGACCAACTGCTCTGCTTTTGGTTGCTTGAACGGCTTGCGTAGTAGCTTTGCATTGAATCATCGTAGCTGGCAATTTCATCTAGGCTCAGCGGTTGGTATTGGTTTTCGTGCATCACCACATGAGCAGGGAGGCGAGGCTTCACCTCTGGTTGCTGTGCCGGATGACCTAAGCACATTCCGAACAACACGGCGGTATGTTGTGGTAGTTCTAACAGTTCATCGACTTGTTGTGCGCTGTTACGCAGCCCGCCAATGTACACGCCACCTAAACCTAGAGACTCAGCTGCCAGCATGCAGTTTTGCGCCATGATGCCAGAATCTACCGCGCCAATCAGGGTCAGTTCAGTAAAGTCGGTTTTCACTTCAGGGTTGATTTGAGCGTGGCGTTGATAGTCGATACAGAACACTAAAAACTCAGCCGCATTCTCAACGTAAGCTTGGTTACCTGCGTATTCAGCTAACAGTTTGCGCTTCTCGGTGTCTGTCACTCTCACGATAGAAACAGCTTGCAGTAAGCTCGATGATGAAGCCGCGAGACCAGCCTGAATAATCACATCAAGTTGTGCTTTTTCAATCGGTTGATTTGTATATTGACGAATGGAGCGGTGCCCCAGAATAGTTTCAATCGTGCTGTTCATAACTCTCAGACAGTCCTTGTGATGATGGCGTAGAGAATCACAATAACGACAATTACCATGAGCGTAAAGGGTGTTCGAGCCTTTCTGGTTGACATATTTCAGCAGCGTCAGCCCAGTTTTTGAGATTCTATTTATAATCGATTAATGCCAGCTGCTATGCCGCTGGCATTTTATTATTGAGCGAAACTTGCTTCGAAATAGGCACTAAATGATAAAAACTGTCGGATAAAATAGGGCATACTGGACTCAATATATAAACCAAAGAAAGTAACCACGCGCATGAATCCGATCTGCCTCAACGACCCTTTTTCTCTTCCTAATGGCCAAGTGATCAAAAATCGCCTGTTCAAATCGGCAATGAGTGAACAGCTAGGTGATAAACATCATAACCCTAAGCAAGGTTTAGTCACGCTTTACCAGCGTTGGGCTCAAGGAGGAATTGGCCTATCCATGACGGGCAACGTGATGGTCGATAGAGGTGCGCTTGGTGAACCTAAAAACGTTGTGTTGGATGAGCAAAGTGACTTAAGCGTATTTCGTGAGTGGGCGAAGGCTGGAACACAAAATGGTTCGCAGATATGGATGCAGCTGAATCACCCAGGTAAGCAAATTCCTAAATTCTTATGTGATAGCCCGGTTGCTCCTTCGGCTATCTCTTTAGAGCGTGGATTAGAAAAAGGCTTTAATACGCCACGAGCTCTGACTGAGAAGGAAATAATCGCAATCATTGATAAATTCGCGCTGAGTGCAAAGCTTGCAAAACAAGCGGGTTTTACTGGTGTACAGATTCACGGTGCTCATGGTTATCTTGTCAGTCAGTTTTTGTCTTCTAGACACAATCAACGCCAAGACAAATGGGGTGGGTCACTCGAAAACAGACTTCGTTTCGTGCTTGAGGTTTATCGCGCGATTCGAAAAGAGGTTGGTGAAGATTTCCCTGTCGGAATTAAGCTCAACAGCGCCGACTTCATGAAAGGTGGCTTCACTGAAGAAGAGTCGATGCAGGTTGTGCAAACACTGAGTGATAACGGTATCGACCTGATTGAGATCTCTGGCGGCACCTATGAAAGTCCATCAATGATGGGTTCAAAGAGCAAAGCTGAATCAATCAAGTCCAGCACAGTAAAACGTGAAGCGTATTTTATGGATTACATGGTTAAGGCGAGAAAACTCGTGAGTACACCGCTGGTGGTCACGGGTGGTTTTCGAACCGCGCAAGCAATGAATGAAGCATTAAACACCTCGGCGACCGATTTTATTGGTATTGCGCGAACAATGGCGGTTGATCCTGATTTCCCTAACAAGTTAATTGAAAACCCTAGCCACGGCATGCCACTAACGGTGCCAACCACAGGAAAACCCGCATTAGACAAGGTGGCGATGGTCGGGCTGGTTTGGTATGAACATCAGATGTGGCGCATTGCCTCTGGCAAGAATGCTGACCCTAAACTTAGCGCATTAAGCGTGGTGGTAAAAACAATTCTCAGCGCTGGCTGGCACGCTTTCAAAAAGCGCAGAGTGTAAGCAGGCATGGATTGATAAAGCAGAACTTTGAGGAATTGAAGTTCTGCTTTTTTGTTTGTCTCCTTTTAAGTTCTCGATAAATACATCGCAGAGCACCCTCGGCCAGCTTAGCTGTGGTACTAATCTAATACCAACATGAGCATTGGTTATAGTGTTCATAAGTGGCAAATCAGAGTAGACCAACTAGGATGAATTGAATTAAACCCTACAATTAATTCAACAACATGGTAGTTGCTATGAAGAAAATAACCCTCTTATCTGTCGCGATCTTATCCAGCCTCTCTTTCTCATCTTTTGCTAAGGATTGTGATCCCAATTTGCTGCCGTCATGGAAGGATAGTGAGAGCAAATCCGCTATCGTCGACTTTGTTGGGCAAGCCACTAAAGCTGAGTCTGATACGTTCGTGGCAATTGAAGATCGCATTGCCGTGTTCGATAACGACGGTACGCTTTGGTCGGAAAAGCCTTATTACTTCCAATTAGCCTTTGCACTAGATCGTGTAAAAGAGATGGCGCCTGATCACCCTGAATGGAAAACCGAAGCACCGTTTAAGTTTGTACTCGAAGATGATATTGAGAGCGTTCTGGGCAGCGGTGAAGAAGGGCTATTGAAAATCATCATGGCGACACATTCTGGTATGACTGTTGAGCAATACCAGCAAGACGTTGAGCAATGGCTGACGGTAGCAAAAGATAAACGTTTCAACAAAGCCTACACAGACCTTACTTATCAGCCAATGAAAGAGATGCTGACTTACCTGCAAGAGCATGACTTTAAGACTTATATTGTGTCGGGCGGAGGCGTTGATTTCATGAGGGCGTGGGCTCCACAAGCTTACAATATTCCTACAGAGCAAATCATCGGTAGTGCGCTTAAATACAACTACAGCTACAACGATGGCAAACCAACGGTGACCAAAGATTCGTTGATTTTGACCATTGATGACAAAGCCGGAAAGGTCACTAACATTCAGCATATTATCGGCAAGAAACCTATTCTAGCGGTCGGCAACTCAGACGGTGACCAAGCGATGATGCAATGGGCAACGAGCCAACCCAATTCAATGGCGATGATTGTTCATCACACTGATGCTGAGCGCGAGTGGCAGTACGATCGTGAGTCTCACGTTGGCAAGCTTGATAAAGCGCTAGATGAGGCGAATTCCAGAGAGGATTGGACACTGATCGACATGAAATCCGATTGGTGTGAGGTGTACTAACGCCAAGTATACCCTTGGTCAAAACTTCAAAGGCTCGGATTTTAAATTCGAGCCTTTTTTGTGAGCGGAGGTTTTGGGAATGAACGGTTTGAAAGCAATCGTTTGAAAGGAATAAGGTGTTATGGGTTCGCTTTAAGCAAGAACGTACTATAAATTTTCAATGCATGACGGTTTAATCGAGTTAGTCGGAAATTAAAGGAATAGAAAAATGAAAACGATCGGTTTGCTCGGCGGTATGAGTTGGGAGTCGACAGTGAGCTACTACAAATCCATCAACGAGGGCGTTAAAGCCACACTCGGCGGGCTCAATTCTGCAAAGGTTTGTATGTACAGCGTGAACTTCGATGAGATAGAAAAGCTTCAACATCAAGGTCGCTGGGCTGAGACGGCCGATATCTTATCGGACGCGGCTTTATCGGTAGAGAAGGGCGGGGCTGATTTCATTCTGATTTGTACCAATACCATGCATAAGGTCGTTCCTGAGATCGAAGAGAAGGTCACGATTCCTATCTTGCACATCGCTGATACCACAGCGCAGAAGTTGCTTGAACAGGGCGTAAAGAAAGTCGGATTACTCGGCACGGCTTTCACGATGGAACAAGATTTCTATAAAGGACGCCTGACTAACAAATTCGGTATCGATGTGGTGATTCCTGATGAGGACGACCGAGAGAAAGTGCACAACATCATTTATCAAGAGCTGTGCCGAGGCGAAGTAAAAGAAGAATCTCGAGCTGTCTATCGTCAAATCATTGATAAGCTAAGCCAACAAGGTGCGGAAGCCGTTATTCTGGGGTGCACTGAAATCGCCCTCCTGATTCAGCAGCAACACACTGATGTTCCCTTGTTTGATACCACAACCATTCATGCAGAAGCGGCTGTACGTTTGGCGACGAGTGACTAACTTCTAGTTCTTATTCTTAGTTCCATAGCTGTCCTATTTTCGCTCTTGTACGATTTTCATTCGTTGAAGTGAAAGTTTTTTGTACAAAAGCAGGTCGTTAGTTAAAGAAGCGATGCTTTGTTCATTAACCAAGGCCTTATCGGTAGGTAAGGTTTTAGTTAATGACTGAGGTATCCGCGCTTTTAAGCACTATGCTTTAGTCATGACCGAAAGAGGATTTATTATGAAATGGCTTATCTTATCTGTAACGCTGTTATTCGTGGCAGGATGCCAATCGACGGGGTCTCAAGAAGCACAAGTCGGTGACGACATGAATCGAGTTCATACCCAAGGGTGCAGCAGCTAATCTTCTTTTGTGGAAACACATTTTCAGCTGCTCCGGTAGAGAGTTACCCTACAAAGCCTTGTGTTGTCACAAGGCTTTTATTTTATACAAAATCTAAAAAATGATTCGACTATATCGCGAATTATCAATGAATACTGTTGTTGATAAACTCTGTTTTATTAAAGCACGCTCTCGTGCTTATAGACCGGAGAAACCAATATGAATTACGAGGGAAAAGTATATCGTCCATGGACAGAGGCGAAGAGCATTCTGATTCAAACCACTTTAGGTTGCAGTATCAACACGTGCACGTTCTGTAATATGTTCAGCGATAAACGATTCAAGGTTTGTGATATTGAGGATGTGTTTAAAGATATCGAAGAAGCTCGCCTGATTTATCCTTATGTTGAATCAATTTTCCTTATCGATGGCAACGTGATGGCCGCCCGCACGGATTATCTCCTTAAGATTTTGGATAAGCTTCGTCATACCTTTCCAGAAAGCAGAAAAGTATCGCTCTATAGTGGTTTGAACGATTTCCGTCGTAAAAGCTTGAGCGAACTTAAAGAGCTTAAAAGTGCCGGTCTCACTATGGCTTATGCGGGGTTGGAGTCAGGCGATGCGGTTGTACTCGACAACATCAAAAAGCGCATGACACCAGAACAAGCGATCGAAGGCATGGAATTAGCCAAAGAAGCCGGCATTGAAACCTTACTTTCGTTTATCTTCGGCCTTGGCGGTCGTGATCGATCACGTGAACATATTGTCGAGACCGCAAGATTACTGAATATCATGAAGCTTGAGCAGATAGCGCCAATGGCGTTAGCGATTCAGCCAGGAACCGTGATGGAACAAGAAGTAAAAGATGGCAAGTTCGTTATGCCGACGCAACTTCAGATCTTAGAAGAAGAAAAGTATCTGCTTGAGAATCTAAACATCGACACTTTCTATTGGGGCGACCATGGTAATAACATCGTGACTCAGAAAGGTTTCCTGCTTGATTCAAGAGAGCAATTTTTGGCTAAGGTGAACCATGCGATAGCATCAAACCCAATGGCTAAAGACAGTGTTATTCAGACGTTTGCTTGGTAGCGTTTAGTTAAAAACGATACTTGCAGGCTAAGTAAAAATCGAAAGAAGTATTGTTTTCGAGGCGGGATAATCGCCATAAACCTACTTCCGTTACTGAG
Organism: Vibrio sp. AIC-3; assembly: GCF_013114515.1. Classification (NCBI taxonomy): domain Bacteria; kingdom Pseudomonadati; phylum Pseudomonadota; class Gammaproteobacteria; order Vibrionales; family Vibrionaceae; genus Vibrio; species Vibrio sp. AIC-3. Next base: position 33,518 of record NZ_VTXG01000014.1, read on the forward strand.
ACAATTCAAAATCAGCAAAGCCATTTTCTTGGTGGATGTTGTAAATTTGTGAATCTGAATTGTCTATATTCTATGCTGTGTACTGGATCTCATTTGTTATTTGACTCCCTTGCTAAGGTTAATAATGAATGCGTAATACCAATCACTTTACTCAACTTAAGAGGTTTCTATGCTAGGTGAAAATCATTCTCTTGTTCACGAATTTCCTGAAATGAAAGATAAAATTGCTGAGCTTGTTAAAACTGACGATGGCTTTGCAGCAGACATGAAGACGTACGACAACCTTGATAAAGAGATTCGTAAGCTTGAGCTGAAAGATTCACCCATTGATGACGGCTCGATGCACCAACTGAAACATGATCGTTCTGTACTGAAAGATGCACTGCATGCACGTTTAACTGGCTAGTGAGCTAGTAATTTTGCTGATTAGCTAAATGGCGAATTGCAGACTTAGACAAAAAAACTCCTTCGGGAGTTTTTTTCGTTTTGGCACAATAACATCTTCACAATTCAACTGAGTTAATACGTTGTATTGTTATGTGAATGACGCATAATGAGGGTTACTGGTACACGATTTTTAAGATTTTATTGGTAATCTCATGAATATTGAACACCTCAAATTGTTTGTTCGTTTAGCTTCCACACATAACATCAGCATGGCTGGGCAAGAGCTTGGTTTGTCTCCTGCTGTTGCAAGCTCGCACATCAGTAAACTGGAAGACAATTTAGGCGTTCGCTTGGTCCACCGAACCACTCGTAAGGTCTCTTTAACCGAAGAGGGGGAAGCATTCTTACCTCATGCTGAAGAAGTGTTATCGAGCGTGGATGCTGCCAAATCGGCGGTCGGTGTGGGTTGTGACTCTCCAACCGGAACGTTGCGAGTTACCGCATCTGCGTCTTTTGGACGTTTGCATCTTGTTCCTGCCTTACCTGGATTCTTAGAGCGCTACTCTGGGTTAAAAGTCGATCTCAGGCTATCAGATTCGATGGTGGATGTTGTTGAGGGTGGCTTTGATATCGCGATTCGTATCTCGGAGCTGAAAGACTCGACACTGATTGCCCGAAAACTTGCGACAGACAAGCGTATTGTGTGTGCATCGCCTGATTACTTAATCAAATATGGTAAGCCAGCCAAACCTCGAGATCTTAACGATCATCAATGTATTAGCTTAATTGGTTTAGAAAACTGGACGTTCAATACTGAAAGCGGGCCTAAGACGATTAAGGCATCTGGGTCGTTCAGGGCAGATAACGGAGAAGCACTGCGTGACGCAGCCTCAGGTGGTATGGGTATCACGGTGACATCGAATTGGTGTGCCTATGAACAACTGAAAAGCGGTCAGCTGGTTCAAATATTAGAAGATTACCCATTAACATCAGAGCCTGCAATTTGGGCTGTGTACCCAAGCACAAGGTTACTTGCACCAAAGGTGAGAGCCTTCATTGACTACTTCTCTGAATATTATGGTAATCCGCCGTATTGGGAGAAAACATAGAGACAAACGTTATTAAAGCGCTGACATGGTGAGCGTTTTTAAATGTGTTGTTTCGTTGAGATAAAGAATAGCAACCTTTTGTGAAGTTGATAATCAACCGGATTAATAAAACACTATTTAGTTTTTGTTGAAAATAGAGGTGTGAATAAAGTCTCAGGCTGAGCGGAATAGTAGACAATAAAAAAGCTTAGCGTGGGGAGCGCTAAGCTTTGTCATTATTTATATTCAGGAGCGGATGGTTTTGCTAGAAGAACTAACCGACTTGAGAAAAGTTCACCACAGTGCTTTCAAGATTCTCTTTTAAGTAGCTAGAAACTGCATGCTGCTCTGTTTCACTTAAGTACAGGCCAAGCTTGGTTCTGCGCCACAAGATGTCTTCGTCAGTCATCGCCATCTCTTCATTGATCAAGTAATCGATCTCAGCTTGATAAACGCCGTGTGCTTCGCTTGAGAATTGGGTACCAAGATCAGCTTCGCTCGTTGCACCTTCCAGCAGCTTCCAAGTGTAAGTACCAAATTGAGTCACATAACGTAGTAACAGTGCTTCTGATATCCAAGGGTACTTGGTGTGGATCATCTTAGCGAGCTGTTCTCTGCTGCAGCTGAAGTTACCACCCGGTAGTGTGTCGTTAGCTGTCCAAGGTGCGCCCATGTGTTTCAGGTAAGGTTCTAGCTTGTTCAGTGCCGCTTCACCGAGTTTACGATAAGTCGTTAACTTGCCACCAAAGATAGATAGCAGTGGTGCTTGATCCATTTCTGCATCCAGCTCCAGTGTGTAGTCACGAGTGATAGCTTGTGGTGAGTCAGATTCATCGTCACAAAGCGGTCGTACGCCACTGTATGTCCAGACCACATCGTCACGCTCTAGTTGCTTAACAAAATGCTGGTTAACGATATCAATCAAGTAATCAACTTCTACATCGTCGATAGCCACTTCGCGAGGATCGCCTTTGTATTCAAGGTCGGTGGTGCCGATGATCGAGAACTTATCTAGGTAAGGGATCATGAACACGATGCGGTTATCTTTGTTTTGTAGAATGTACGCTTGTGGTTCGTCATGAACACGCGGTACCACAATGTGTGAGCCTTTGATTAGGCGAATATTACGTGGTGAGGTTTGTTCTAAACCATCATCAAAGAACTGTTTCACCCAAGGGCCAGCAGCGTTGACCAATGCTTTTGCTTTGCGCTCAAAACGTTGGTTTGTCATCACATCAAGAATCGTTACATGCCAAATGTCGCCTTCGCGGTGTGCTTTTTCAACTCGGCAGTAGTTGCGTACTTCTGCGTTGTTTTCTTTCGCCGCCAACACGTTCAGCAATACCATACGCGCATCATCTACCCAGCAGTCTGAGTATTCGAAACCTGTTTTCATTTCTGGTTTAAGCAAACCTGATTGAGCCAAGTTCACCGTTTTACTTCCAGGAAGAGTCGTACGTTTACCTAAGTTATCGTAAAGGAATAGGCCACAGCGAATCATCCAAGCTGGGCGTAAAAATGGTCGATGAGGTAAACGGAAACGCATTGGCTGAGCAACGTGAGGCGCTTTTCTTAACAAGACTTCACGTTCAGCGAGCGCTTCCGAAACCAAACGAAATTCGTAATGTTCAAGGTAGCGTAGGCCACCGTGGATAAGCTTTGAGCTAGCAGAAGACGTCGCAGACGCGAAATCATTTGCTTCGTATAAACCAACGTTTAGACCACGACCAGCAGCGTCTGCCGCGATACCCGCACCATTGATGCCGCCGCCAATAACGATTAAGTCTAGAGTTGAAGATGTACTATTGTTTGAATTAGTTTGTTGAGCACTCATGGTTTTGACCTCTTTCTGAGCGAACGAGCATTTTAGAACATAATTGAATCCTATATGAACTTTCGTTTGCGGTCATTTATTATTTTCGTTTATGCGCGTTTTATGTGATTTGCGCATAAAAAAACCTTCGCTTATGACAGCGAAGGTTCCAAATAACTCTCATTCGAGCATAGAAGTGATATTAATCATGTTCAAGTGCGACTTTCCAAGTAACAAAAAAGCCCATTATCGATAAAGTGATCTATCAATAATGGGCTCTTTTAATGAACATGATTTCTGAGCGTTTTTTTATTCGTCCGACGCTAGTGGTTGAGACGCGGTCTCGATCACTTCCAATGGGATCGATGAATCCTTGAGGATGTTCAGGATCTCTTCTGGTGGCTGTTTATTGGTGAACACCATGTGTGCTTGAGAGATGTTACCCAGCTTAACCATTGCGTTGCGACCAAACTTACTGTGGTCGACTGCCAGGAAGATGCTGCGGCTGTTTTCGATGATAGCTTGCTTCACTCGAACTTCATGGTAGTCAAAATCAAGCAGTGAGCCGTCAAAGTCGATGCCGCTGATCCCTAGAATGCCGAAATCGAGGCGGAACTGCTTCACGAAATCGAGTGTTGCTTCACCCACGATACCGCCATCACGGTTTCTCACTTCGCCACCTGCCAAGATAACCTTTATCTCTGGGTTTGGTAGCAGGATACTGGCAACGTTGATGTTGTTAGTCACGACTCTGAGTTGTTTGTGGTTTTTGTTCAGCGCGCGTGCCACTGATTCTGGCGTGGTGCCGATATCAACGAACAAGGTTGCACCATCTGGAATGTGTTTAACCAGCTCGTCGGCAATCACATCTTTTTCATTGAAGTTAAGCGCTTTACGCGTGTTGTAAGAGGTGTTTTCTGAGCTAAGAGGAATGGTTGCACCACCGTGATAACGACGGATTTTGTTGCTATCGGCCAGCTCATTGAGATCTCGTCTGATGGTTTGTGGGCTGACATCGAATTTTTCAACGAGCTCTTCGGTGCTCACATATCCTTGTGTTTTTACCAGGTCTACAATCTGCTGGTGTCTTGGTATCTGCTTCACTTAACTTACCACTCCCTGCGCGCAAAGGGCTCTAGCGCGTCAAAATCGAAAATATAAACTCACGCTATTGTGCTCGAATTGATGAAAAGAGAGAAGTAATGATGGTAAGGAATCATGTCTAAACCGCAAAAACGCTGGTCAAAAAGTGGAATTTGAGCCTGAAACGCAAAAAAGAGCACAAAATAGTGCTCTTTTTAGTTTCGTTTGCTGAGGTTCGAGCAATCTAATCGATGAGGCTGCTCGAGTTCCTAGGTCAACGATTAATGATTAACGATGAGCTGAATACTCAGTATTACTCTTCGTCGTCATCGTGCAGTTCAGACCAAACCTGTGCACACTTGATTGCACGCTTCCAGCCTTTGTAACGGCGGTTACGTTTCTCTTCGTCGTGGTGCGGCATGAAGGTGCGGTTAAGAACGGCTTTGTCTTGAAGCTCGTCAATGCTGTCCCAGAAACCAACCGCTAGGCCAGCAAGGTAAGCGGCACCAAGAGCCGTTACTTCCGTTACTTCAGGGCGGTGAACCTCAGTATCAAGCACGTCTGATTGGAATTGCATTAGGAAGTTGTTCGCTACTGCACCACCATCAACACGTAGGTTTGCTAGCTTGATGCCAGAGTCCGCTTGCATCGCGTCTAGTACGTCACGCGTTTGGTAAGCAATACCTTCCAAGGTTGCACGGATGATGTGGTTAGAGTTAACACCACGAGTCAGGCCAACAATCGTACCGCGAGCGTAAGCATCCCAGTATGGTGCGCCTAAACCAGTAAACGCAGGGACTACGTAAACGCCGTTTGAAGAATCTACTTTGGTTGCGAAGTACTCAGAGTCTTCTGCGCCAGCCAGTAGTTTCATTTCATCACGTAGCCATTGGATTGATGCGCCGCCCATGAATACTGCACCTTCCAGTGCGTATGCAGGTTCGCCTTTAGGGCCACATGCCAGTGTGGTTAGAAGGCCGTTTTTCGATGTGACTTTCTCTTGGCCTGTGTTCATCAGTAGGAAACAGCCCGTGCCGTATGTGTTTTTCGCTTGACCAGCTTCAACACACATTTGACCGTAAAGCGCTGCTTGTTGGTCACCCGCAATACCCGCGATTGGAATACGAGTACCGCCTTTACCACCAAGGTTCGTTTGGCCGTAAACTTCAGAAGAGCGTTTCACTTCAGGCATCATTGATGCTGGAATACCCATCTCGTCTAGTAGCTTGCTGTCCCAGCATAGGTCGTTGATGTTAAACAACATAGTACGTGATGCGTTAGTGTAATCCGTAACGTGTACACGGCCTTGAGTCATCTTCCAAACCAACCAAGTATCAACCGTACCGAACAGTAGCTTACCTGCTTCAGCGTCTTCGCGAGCGCCTTCAACGTTGTCTAGAATCCATTTTACTTTTGTACCTGAGAAATACGGGTCAAGGACTAAACCTGTATTGTCACGCACGTAGTCTTCTAGGCCACGTTCTTTAAGTTCTTCACAAATTTCTGCAGTACGACGACATTGCCATACGATAGCATTGTATACCGGCTTGCCTGTCTCTTTGTTCCAAACGATGGTGGTTTCACGTTGGTTAGTGATACCGATACCCGCTAGCTCGTCGCTGCGAATGCCTGCTTTAGCTAGAGCTTCAACCAATGTAGAGCTTTGAGTCGCCCAGATTTCCATTGGATCATGCTCAACCCAGCCAGCCTTTGGATAAATTTGAGTAAATTCTCGTTGAGAAGAGCTTACGATGTTTGCATCGTGATCGAGGATTACAGCGCGAGAGCTTGTAGTGCCTTGGTCTAGGGCAACAATGTATTTTTGCTCGGTCATGGTAAGAATCCTTTTTGTTCCGTTATTTATATTTTAGTAAATGTAAGGTCGCTTGGGGTTAAGCTTGAGCTTGTTCAGCTTCTTCTTCTGTTTCACATTGGTTTGGAATTGTGCAGCCATGGCCTTCCACTGGTAGGTGAGCACCGATAACACGTGGGTACAACCAGCCACCAAAACACGCACCAGCGATAGGAGCAAGAATTGGAACGATGAAGTAAGGAATATCACGAGCACCAGTCAATGCAAAATCCCAACCTGCAAAGTAAGCGAAAAGTTTTGGTCCGAAGTCACGTGCAGGGTTCATAGCAAAGCCAGTTAGTGGACCTAAAGAACCACCGATAACCGCGATAAGAATACCGATCAGTAGAGGGTTCATTGCACCGCGAGATGCGCCGTTGTTCTCATCACCTAACGCTAAAATGGCAAACATCAACACTGCAGTAATCACGAATTCCACAGCAAAAGCGCCGAAGAAAGAAAGTGAAGCATGTGGGTAAGTCGAGAAGATACCAGCAGTTGATAGTGCGTCTTGGCTGCTACGAACGAAGTTATGTGCGATTTCGTAGTCAGTAAATAGGTTGCTGTACAGGCTGTAAACCAATGCTGCAGAGCAGAAAGCGCCAAGCAGTTGCGAAATGATGTAAGGCACCACTTTCGCTTTATCAAAGCCATGGAACATGGCCAGTGCAATCGTTACGGCTGGGTTGATGTGTGCGCCTGAAACGCCGGCAGTACAGTAAATTGCAATCGCAACACCGAAGCCCCAGATGATGCTGATTTCCCATTGTCCGAATGTCGCACCAGTTAATACCAGAGCGGCCACACAGCCAACGCCAAAGAATATGAGTAATCCTGTACCGATAAATTCAGCCAAGCATTGCCCAAATAAAGAAGGGTGTTTGTTTGTTGTCATGTTCGAGTCCTTTTTAGTTTTGCTTATCTAGCACGTGTATTGTGCATATATTTGCGAACTCGAAAATAAACGAACATCAAAAGTGAGCGTTTGAGCATAAAATTGTTAATTAAAGTCACTTGAAATGTTAATCCGAACACTTTTGCTCGGAAAAGATGCTCGCATGAACGTCATTGCTCGAATTGATAGGTTGCGAAGCCGCTCAAACTACCTATATGTAAATGAATGCGCAACTGGTACGAGGAGTTTATGTTTGGATTTGTGATGTTACTTCGTGAGTGGCGGATTATTAGACTTAATTAGGGAGGGCTGTGTGATGTTTTTGCTATGTAACAAGGGAGTTAACAAATGAGCTTATATGCATAAATGAATAAACTGCCAACTATGTTGTAGTTTGGCAGTTTTCATTTGGGTGTATGTTCTTGTTATACGAGACGAACTTACCGCTCTAAACCAGAGCTGCCACTTTTCCTTTCGCTACCAATTGATCTCGAACCGAGTCGTATGCCCAGTTGAACGCAATCGCGTAAAGCACGAAGAAGATAACTAGGCCGATGTCCATGAACAGTACGGTTAGGAAGTCGAGTTGTAGAACCCACATCAAGACAGGTAGAGTCACGGTCATTAAGCCAAGCTCAAAACCTAACCCGTGCAGGATACGTGTTTTCTTGGTTCTTTTGCTTCGGTCTGCTCCGTAAATTTTGTCGTAGCCATAGTTGTAAACGTAGTTCCAAGCCATTGCTATCAATGATATTGCGAGCGCTAAGCCTGCCATTTCACCTGCGCCATTTCCTGTAACATAGGTTGCAAGCCCTGCCATCAAAACCAAAGCAACCAATTCAAATAGCACCATGTGCAACATGCGTTCTTTATGTGACATTTTTCTAACTCTCTTTACGATTAAATAGCCGCCGATGGGCTAATGACTTGGCTAAATAATATCTACTTAAGTGATAATATAAAGATAGTTAGCATCACATATAGTGATAGTAAGTTTTGGGAGACACCGAATGTACAACATTGAACAACTGAAAATGTTTGTGTATGCCGTTGAATTAGGGTCATTTTCTGCCAGTGCTCGTCAACTGGGTAAGGTACAGTCGGCGGTGAGCCAAGGCATTAGTAATCTTGAAATAGATTTTAATGTTGAGCTTTTTGATCGTTCAACTCGAAAGCCTTCACTAACCAAAGCGGGCGAGCAGTTATTTAAACAGGTGAAAGCGATCGTGCTTCAGGTTGAAGATCTGAATGTGACGGTTAGTGCGATGGGCAGCGGTGAAGAGGGGCTCATCAAAATTGCATTAGATGATTCACTATTGGTCCCGAATCTATCTAAGATCCTTAGTCAGTTCAGTCAACAATTCCCTGCGACTGAAGTGGAACTGGTTGCGTGTACCACGACAGAGGTCAATCCGTTAATTATCGAAGAGAGGGCCGACATTGGATTAATGTTTACTAACTTGGCTTTTGATGTCGGTTCTGAGCCTTGCTTTATCGGTCACTTACCGTTTATTGCTGTGTGTCATCCAAGTCATGCGCTCGCAAAAACAGGTGTGGCGAAACTCTCTGACTTACTCCCGCATCGTCAGTTAATGTTGAGGGGAGACAAAGGTAAGGTGATGGATCAGTTTCCGCTGATTGCCGGAAAGGTATGGTGGTCAAACAGCTTTATCGTCATTAAAGAGATGATTCTTGGTAGCGATATCGGTTGGGCATACTTACCGAAACACCTTGTTGAAGAAGAGCTTATTAAACAGCGCTTGGTAGAGGTGAATGTGTCATTTGACCATAAAACTTGGTCGCCTCCGGTTGATCTTGTTCTGTCTAAAACACGCTCAAAAGGTCCTGCATTACTTTGGCTTGAACAAGCATTGAAAGGCCTATTAGACGAAACTGAATAAAGAAAAGGCTCACCGTTTAACGTGTGAGCCTTTCTGTTCAAAGTGATGCTGCTTTTTGTTAGTTCTAGTTCTAGTTCTAGGTGTAGACGTAGATGCTATACGCTAGGTTTAACCGTCTGACCGTTGTAGTACTTGTCTTTCATCTTAAGCGCCACGTTCACAAGGTAAATCAGCACAGGGACTTCAATCAGTGGACCGATAACGCCTGCAAACGCTTGGTCTGAGTTGATACCGAATACTGAGATAGCCACGGCAATCGCTAGCTCGAAGTTGTTACCTGTTGCTGTAAATGCAATTGATGCGTTCTTGTCGTACTCGATGCCCATCTTTTTACCGATGAAGAAACTGATGAAGAACATCGCAGTGAAGTAGATAGTCAGTGGAACCGCAATTAATAGAACGTCCATTGGCAGTTCAACAATCATTTCACCTTTCAGGCTGAACATCAGAACGATGGTTGCCAGTAGTGCAATCAGTGTGATTGGAGAGATGCGTGGGATAAATACGTCGTTGTACCACTGCTCGCCTTTCATCGACACAAGGATCTTACGGCTTAGGAAGCCCGCTAGGAATGGGATACCTAGGTAGATAAGTACACTGTGTGCAATGTCGATCATCGAGATATCAACCAACATGCCTTCGTAACCAAATACTGGTGGAAGAACGCTGATGAACAACCACGCCATAAAGCTGTAGCTCACCACTTGGAATGCACTGTTTAGAGCAACCAATGCCGCGCCGTACTCTTTGTTACCGCCGCCGATGTCGTTCCAAACCAGAACCATCGCCACACAACGAGCAAGACCAATCAGAATCACCCCAACCATGTAACCTGGGTGGTCTCCCAAGAAAGTTAGTGCCAATACAAACATCAGAATTGGACCAACGATCCAGTTCATGATCAAAGAGAGCTTAATGGCTTTCTTATCTTTTACCACAGTGCCTAGCAGGTTGTAGTTAACCTTAGCCAGAGGTGGGTACATCATTAAGATAAGGCCAATCGCAAGCGGAATGTTAGTGGTGCCAACAGACATTGAATCGTTCCACTGTTCGATCTGTGGGAATAGGGTGCCGAGTAGTACACCAAGGCCCATGGCAATAAAAATCCACAGTGTTAAGTAGCGATCTAGAAAACCTAACTTTGGTTTCATGATAATCTCTCTTAGTTGATATCGTAAATCGTCGAAAAACGATTGGTTGTGGCAAAAAAACACGCTTAAAAGTAAAGGCTATCAAAGCCGATCATTCAAGCGTGAACTTCTATTTTAAAATGCTGTTAAATATCGATTCGAAGCGTTGAATATTGTCGCGGTCGATGCGGTAACACATCTTCGGCGGAATCGACTCAGCCGTAATAAAACCTGAGGCTTTCAATATTCTTAAGTGCTCTGATACCGTTGATTGAGCTAAACCCAATTCACTCACCAGATCACTGTTCAAGCAGCCGCCCGATTTTTCTAACGTGGAAAGGATACTCAATATACGTATTCTTGCTGGGTGAGCGAGTGCTTTCGCCAGTGCGGCCATTTGCTTTTCTGCTTTAGCATCACCGTGTTCGATGGGCAGAGAACAGCCACCAGATGTCGAGCAAGTTGAGTTCATATTGACGTCTCACTTTCATTAATCGTTAAAAGACGATTAATGATAAGCCTATTTTAAATAGGGGTCAATGCTCACTGTCTATTTGAACGAACTCTAAGGTGGCGATTCAGGGACTATGGTTGAACTCTGCTTTGACTCAGCTACGCAAAATGGCGTGAACATCGATTAAACGCCATTTTGCTCGGTTATCCGCTAGTTAAGAACGGTATAGCCTCGGTTGATCATACAGTTACGATTCACTTGAAACTTCTGCTGCTCAGATAGCTCGGCGGATTGTCTTTTTTGAGCACCGTGCTTTAAAGCGCCGCTGATAATACCGATGCCAGCACCAATTTTTGCACCATCATGACCACTCCCGCCAGAGACGGCTCCACCAACCGCACCCAGCGCTGCACCCTTAGCGGTTGAACCGACAATATCGCTGCCAAGAGAATCGACCTCTTCAGGCTTCACTTGTTGAGCGTATTGCTCACATTCATACAGATCGGCGTGATACTGTGTTTCATCAACACCTTTAGTATCGACAATGATTTGATTAGCAAATACTGAACTTGATGCTACAAGCAATATCGCTGCGATTGGAGAGAATGGAAATTTCACAATATAGACCTCTAGAGTATTCATTGCATTGTTAAAGTGACGTGTAGTTCTCGATGAAATCAAGGCGATGATCGGTGTACTCACCAGAATCCAACATCTTAGATAACCCGCGAAGCGTGTTGTAAGGCTGAGAAACGGCCACCATGTTAATGAGCCAATACGGAATATCGCCACCTGGATCACTCAATACTCGATAAGAGATATGGGTGGTGTTTTCGTCGATTGGTGTCAGGATCCAACTCGCCTCTAATTCAGCCACTCTGATGATTTTTTTATTATTGTTTGGCAGGTAATCAGGCCTACCATGCTGATCAATGGTGACAACCATCGTCTCTGGATCTTGAGTGATGACGTTCTCTACGATAGCTTCACGATCGGCAACTGGCCAAGGTGCCTTGGTATAGGTTTTGGTGATCGTGTGCGCCGCACTAAAATGCTCTATTTCTTCCATGTCATCGATGTTTTCTACCCATTGCGTGCCAACAGAGGTATCGATAAAGAGTGCGATAATAGAAGTGAGGGACGCGTTGATGTCGCCTTCTGCTCGAAATTCTTTAAAGTGACTGCCTTCAATTTTACGGTTATAAACCTCGATGCCTTTTTTATCGCGTGCCAGTGACCAGCCATCGGTGTCTGATGCAAACACCGAAACTGAACAAGCAAGAAGAAGCAAAGTAATAATCTTATTCATCATGTTAATGAGCGCCCTTTCCAGCTGATTTTATTGGTTTTAGATAAGCGGTAACTGTTCAGCACGAGTAGGCTTTGAACACAAATACCGAAGGGTACGGTTAACGCAAATTTTGCGGGAACAAACAGTTCCTTAACCAAAATGAAGTAGGTGACGATCGACACCAAGAGCATCACAGAGCTGACAATGAGCGAATAAGCATGAATGGCAGAAATGTCACTGATGAAGGCGTTCGCCGATACCAGCATCAAAAGCGGTCCCGCCCATGCGATGATGTTGGCTTTGATGAAGACTTTTAAAGCTTGTGCTTGCGATTGACAATTCACAATAAGATTCATGTTTTTGGAAAAGCCAGCCCAGATTGAGTTGAAGTCTGAATACATGTGCGTACTCATTAGTTTGTCTGCAAATGCCCAGAAAATCTTAAATCCATTGACCTTCATGACTTTTGCAAAGGCGATGTCTTCCGATATCGCGTTTGCTACTGCGGCGTGTCCACCGACTGCGTCGTAGGATTTTCGGGTAAACAACATCGCCTGACCGTTAGCAATCGCTTCTTCCTTAGTCATGTCGTTCGAGTTTTTAAAGTTCATATAAGATGCGATCGATAGAAAGATGCCCGGCAAGGTCGCTTTTTCTGCCACAGACGCAAAAGTTTGTTTTGGATTAAACGATAAGAGATCAGTTTTTTGTTGGATAGCAAAGTCGATAACGCTCTGTAGCATCTCGGGTGCTGAATCGGTATCTGCATCAATGAAATACACATATTCACCGCTCGCGTTGAGTGCGCCAGCCATACATGCATTGCTCTTACCAAGCCATCCGGTCGGTAACGTTCTACCTGAAATACAGCGCGCGTTAACGTCGAACTTACTGATCAATGCTTCTACTTTTGCACGGGTTGAGTCAGTAGAAAAGTCATCAACAACAATGACTTCAAACTTGTCTTTTGGGTAGCTCTGCTTCAATAGAGAGCCAAGGCTGATTTCAATATTGTCTTCTTCATTTCGCGCAGGAATAATGACGGAAACAGTCGGCCACTCAGTTCTTTTGAACGATATTTTAGGTTCAATGTGAATACGATGGCGCTCTAAGTTCGCAAGTGTGATTAGAAACTTGACGGTAACGATGCAAAGCAAGGTCGTAATAATAGCTAAAATCATAATGACTGTGGTCGGAATAAAGTGATGGAGAGACGGGAAAGAATATAGTGGAGTGTGATCTAACGCACATCTCGTATGTAGGACTTAACCCTTCAAACTGGAATGCGCTTCTGTTAGCGTTTGCCTTGGAAAGATGTGAGACAGTGACTGACAGGCGGTAAAATAAGCATTGTATTCACCAGCGACTCTAGCGATATAATCGAACCCAGAACCGTTACTCAAGATAACGAATGATCATAATCCAATAATAGGTACGCCCGACATGCCCCAACAAAACATCAAATTTATCGCGACTGATATGGATGGCACCTTACTCGATGAGCATGGAAAGCTCGACCCTGAGTTTTTCAATCTTTATGAGCGCTTAGAAGCGCAAGATATTATTTTTGCTGCCGCGTCTGGCCGCCAGTATTACAGCTTGCTAGAAACATTTTCCCCGCTTAAAGATCGCATGATGTTTATTGCTGAAAACGGCACATTAGTGATGCACAAAGGCCAAGAACTTTACAGCTGCTTGCTTGATACCGATGCCATTAAAGAGATCATTAAAGAAGCTCGAGCTATTGAAGGCGCGCATGTGGTGCTATGCGGTAAGAAATCGGCATACATCGAAACCAAAGATGAGCGTGCTCTGGCGGAGATCTCTAAGTACTACCATCGCCGTGAGCAAGTAGAAGACTTACTGGCGGTAGAAGACGATTTCATCAAGGTGGCTATCTGTCACTTCGACGGTTCACAAGAGAAAGTGAACCCAACTATTGATGCCAAATTCGGTGAGAACTACCAAGTGGTTGTAAGCGCAAAAATTTGGTTAGATGTGATGAACGCTGAAGCGTCAAAAGGTGCGGCGATTAAACATCTACAGAACACATTAGGTTTCACTTACGAGCAGACCATGAGCTTTGGTGATTACCTAAATGACTTGGAAATGCTTAAAGAGAGCTACCACTCTTACGCGATGGAAAACGCGCATCCAAAGTTAAAAGAGATCGCGCGTTTTGGCGCGCCAAGTAACGTTGACGCGGGTGTGTTCCAAGTACTTGAGAAATTGCTAGCGTAACGCTCTTAAGCTAGATTCGATTTTTATCAAAGCCAACTCGTGAAAATGAGTTGGCTTTTTTGTTGGCTGCTGTTGTATTGAGTTAAATTTGAACGAGTGTTCAGCTTGTTGTAGTCTAACCAGAAAGATGGGTATTCACTTTGAATTGGATACGCCTTAGTAACGATATTTGGAATGATTATGAGCAAGAAACTTCAACTTGATATTATTTCTGACGTAATGTGCCCGTGGTGCATAGTCGGTTACAAAAACTTAGAGCTAGCCGTTGCGGAACTTGGTTTAGAAGACCAGATTGAACTTGAATGGCAGCCGTTTGAGCTTAACCCTGACATGCCGCAAGAGGGCGAAAACCTGCGTGCCCATATCATGAGAAAATACGGTTCTAGCGCAGAAGAGAGCCAACGTTCACGAGAACAGCTTTCGGCTCGCGGCCGAGCGGTTGGTTTCGATTTCAATTTCTATGACAGTATGAGAATGGTCAATTCACGTCATCTACATGTACTTCTCGATTTTGCACTAGCGCACGGCAAACAGACTGAGTTAAAGCTACGCTTCTTTGCTGCTCACTTCACAGAGCAAAAAGACCTGTCCGATCTTGAAGTCATTGCACAAGAGCTTGAAGCGGTTGGCTTAGACTCAACGAAGGCACTGAAGCGCCTAAAGAACACCGACAACTTGAAGCAAATTGAAGCGCAAGAGTTTGAATGGCAACGCATGGGGATCTCTGCGGTTCCTACTGTGGTGTTCAACCGTAAGAGTGCAGTAACGGGCGCGCAGACGGTAGAAACCTACAAGCAGATTCTTCAAGAGCTTATTGCTGAATCATAAACGGATCATTGCTATCAATTAGAGTCTGAATTTCATGGAATCACTGTCACTCGCTCAAGCGCAAAAACTGGTATTGCTTTCGCAAAAGCTGCCGCCTAAGAAGTTGCCACCTAAAAAGCAACGCAATGGGGGCGCTTTGGCGAACACGTTGTCTGCGATTGAAAACCTTGGCTATGTGCAAATTGATACCATCTCTGTGATTCAGCGAGCTCACCACCACACGCTTTGGAATCGCAATCAAGATTACCAACTGAACCATCTTGATAAGCTGTTAGAGCGTCGAGAAGTATTTGAGTATTGGTCGCATGCCGCCGCGTATTTACCCATGCGTGACTTCCGATTCAGCCTACACCGCAAGAATGGCTTTGCGAGCGGTAAGCTCAAGCATTGGTATAAAAAGAATGACGCACTGATGGCTCATGTTCTCAAACGTATTGAGAATGAAGGGCCGTTGATGGCGAAAGATTTTGAAGGGGATAGGCCAAACCCCGGCGGTTGGGGCGGTAAACCGGCCAAGCAAGCATTAGAAACATTGTTCATGCAAGGCGACTTAATGGTGCCAAGCCGAGTTAACTTTCATAAGGTGTATGACCTAACCGAGCGAGTTTTACCGAGCGGAATTGATACCTCTGAGCCGACAGAACAAGAGTACATCGAGCATCTCATAAAGCGTTACTTAGAGGCTAACGGAGTTGGAATAGCGTCGGAAATGAGCTACCTACTCAAGAACACAAAGCCTTTGATTCAGAGAGCACTCCAACAGATGCTTGAAGATAAGCAGGTTCTGAAAGTAGATATTCAAGGCTCTGATTACTATGTCCTGCCAGGTGCTTTTGAACTGCTGAATCAACCTCTTTCCAGAACCAAGCTTAAGATACTGTCTCCGTTTGATAACCTGCTGATTCAACGAAAGCGAATGCAATCATTGTTCAACTTTGATTACCTCCTAGAATGCTATGTTCCAGAGGCCAAGCGTCAGTTTGGTTATTTTAGCTTACCGATTCTGTGGCAAGGTGAGCTGGTGGCACGAATGGATTGCAAGGTCGACAGGAAGAGTGGTTTGCTCAATATCCGTAACTTGGTTGTGGAAGAGCGAATTAAAAACCATGAGTTGTTGGTTCATGCTTTATGCGATGAACTAAAACACTTCATGGTGTTCAACCAATGTGATGATATGATCGTCCATAACACCACGCCCTCAGGGCTTGGCAGTTACTTGATGAGCCAATGGCAAACAGTCTAGCGGTCTTTGTTGTTTAGAAAGCGCTTAGTTACTCAGCAAACGCAGCTAACAAGAACTCGACAAAGGTTCTGTTCTTCAACGACAGTTGCTTGGTTTTGTAGAGCAAGTGAATCGGCTTTGGTAACGGCGCCATGCCGGGTAGGATTTCCAACAGCGCTCCACGATCAATCTCTTCTGCGACTAAGATAGTCGGTTGCAACAACACGCCCACACCCTGCAGGGCGGCATACCGCAACACATCACCATTATTCGACATCAAGCGCACACGTTCTTTATTCGGTGTGGCGTGAGGAGCTTGGCTGCTGTAACTGAATCCAAGCGATGGGTGTTGTGCCAAGTCTTCTAATACTCTGATTTCAGCATGTTGGTTTAGGTAAGCGGGCGCCGCGCAATAACACATCTCATAATCCCCTAAATACCTTGCGACCAAGCTTGAATCGGACAGGTCGCCAATTCGCACAATCAGGTCAATGTCGGATGAATAAGGGTCGACAAGGTCATTATTCAACATCAGCTCAACGTTGATGGTTGGGTGATGTGCGAGAAATTTGGCCACGATAGGGGCGAGCACCTTGTTTCCATAGGTAACTGGGCAGTTAATTTTTACCGTGCCTTGCGGTTGATTTTCTAAGGTTTGAATCAGGTTCTCTGCATTGCTGATGTCTTCGAGAATTCGCTTACACTCACGATAGTAAAGTTGTCCTGAATCGGTTAACGATTGCTTACGCGTGGTGCGGTGGATCAGCTGAGACTTCAAACTGGCTTCTAAGGAATGGACATGTTTGCTTATCATGGTCGCCGACAGGTTGAAGTGGTTTGCGGCGCTGCGAAAGCTACCTTGTTCCACCACATAGACGAAGACTTTCATGCTGGTTAACTTATCCATTGAACATTCTTGGTTGATAAACAATAAACAAAACGTGAGTTTATCAATTATTAGGGGTTAATTATATTAATGGCAAACCGATAATTAACTAAAATAAGAGCGTGCAATGCCTCAAACGAATGAAACTATCTTTGTTACTGCCGAACTTAAGATCAAAACCAACATAGAACGAGCAGCTGCGCTCGAAGCTATCGAACAGTTTTGTTTAGACATGCAAAGCGAACGGGGCTGCCTACAAGCAATTGCAACCTATGATCAAAGCCAAAGCGATCGTGTGATCTTGCTTGAGCAATACGTAAACCGCGAGGCGATCAATCAGCACTTTGTGATGCCTCATACCCAAGCGTTTATTGAGCGTGATATTACCGAGTTGGTTCAAGCATTCGAAACGCAACGTGGGCCTATCAAAGTACAAGAGCAGGAGATCTAAGACATGAAATGGGGAATCCTAGGAACCAGCTTTATCTCAGGCGTAATGGCGGATGCGATTAAAGGCGATGCTCAAAGTGAGCTGTATGCTGTTGCTGGACGCACAGAGAAAACACTCAATGAGTTTGCTGCCCAATACCAGCCAACACGAACCTTCAACAACTATGAAGCCTTGATTGAAGATGAGTCGGTCGACATTATCTACATTGCTCTGCCAAACCATGTTCATCATGAGTATGTGATTAAAGCGGCTCAAAAAGGCAAAGCGATCTTGTGTGAGAAGTCTCTGTCGGTAGATATGGAAAAAACCGAGCAAGCTTTACAAGCCGTGAAAGAAGCGGGCGTATTCTTTGCTGAAGGTTTGATGTATTTAAACCATCCACTTGTCACCAAGCTTCATCAAGAACTGGCGACTGGTGAGATCGGTGAAGTGCGCTCAATTCAAGGTTCCTACGTTGCGGCGATTGAGCAGTTCGTGAATCCTGCAAGTAAAGGCGCGCTGTACAACCTTGGCTGCTACCCAATGTCGCTGATTCACTCTGTTGCACAGCAGCAATTTGGCGAGAGTGTGTTCGATGATGTGCAGATCTCTGCAATCAGCCGACGTGGCCAAGATGGCAATATTTGTGAATCGTCGGCGATGATGCATTTTAATGACAGCTTTACTGCTCAAATCCATACTGCAGAAGACCACGGCTTAAAGCATGGCTTCACGATTCTAGGCAGCAAAGGCTGTATCACGCTAGATACTAATCCATGGCTACCGACGGCAGAAAACACGTTTACGGTAGAGATCTATGAGACGTCGACACGTGAAGTGAAAGTCGAAGCGCAAGGCGATGGTTTCCATTATCAAGTGCGCAATATCCGCCAAGCGGTTGAGCAAGGTGACACACAACTTGCTGCGCCGATGGCGACTCATCAAGACTCTCGCGTAATCATGAAGTTATTAACTGATTGGGAACAAGCGGCGAGCTAATGTTTTAGTAAATTCTATACTCGTCTCATGTTTGATCGCCTCGTAAGCTATCAAACATGAGGCGTTTCCTCTATATCTTCTAGTCGACTCTCCCCAATAAATACTTTGCATTTGAAACCGCCACAGTGTCCAATATCAGGTAGTACGAAACTGACCGAAAAACCTTATTTTTTAAGGTGTTAAATAGGACCTTTACCGCATGCGTAAATCAGATAAGAAAATCGAGAATCAAATCAGAGACGTGTTAACTGACGTTTGTGAAGACACGCTGAAAGGCTTCGATGGTTTTTTGTGGGTGACTCACTCGGCCAACTTCTCTTCATTTCCGCAAAGTTTGAAAATTGTCTGCGTATTCGATACCAATCAGGATAGAACGAACTTCTTAAGTGGCGAAGGTCAACAGAGTGTCTCAGGGGCTATTCAACAAGCGTTCAATCAAGTTGGAATTCAACTGAAGAATATCGATAAGCATGTTAGCTACGATACGCAAGAAAATTGCGATCGCGACCATCAAGGGAAGTGGAACAAGAGGCTTTAAGGAGCGTTGTCATCGTTCTTGTTTAGACAGCCTATCTAAATTGAGTTTCAATAGTGTGGCGCTCAAACTGAGATTCGATACAGCAAATCCAAGTCCTATTCTGAGTTCTAGGCTCTGATAACTTCTCATCTTCCAAACCGTATTATTCTCATTTTGAGAAAATCTGAGCTGATTTCTCGTTAGCCGGAGATACTTGGTTTCCAAATAAAATTAAAATCACAAAAACTTATATTTTCCTTAATGCATTGATTTTGAATCGGCATTTGCTCGTTTTACTTGCCACCGATGAAACAAGACAGACGAGCACTTGAACAATAGAGCCATGTAGTCGATACTTTTTTCGTATTTTGATTCCTAAATTGACACGTAAGTTGGCTGACTTTTCGTTTTGTGATTTAAGGCATGACAGTATCGATTAGGAAATTTGAATCATGAAAACCTACATTTCTGGGCTGCTCGCACTCATACCGTCATGTTTAATCGCTGGTTACGCTTTTGCTGTTGGTACAGCGGTTGTGCTGCCAGGGCAACATGAAGTTGGTGTTGATCTTTTGGGCTCCCCACTATCTACGAATGCCGTCATTGATTGGGAAATTTCCAACAGTGATATTGTGTTCGGAGCTTATGCCGACAAAGCCGACAATGAGCGGGCCACGACAATTGGTTATATGTACAACCAAGTCATGGCGATGAACTCGGGTTGGTTGGAGAACGATCTCCGTAACCAAGCTGAGTTAGAAGGCCTCAATTTCGAAGACTATTTTCTGCACTTTTCTGAAGATACTGTCATTGCCGAAGTTGATAAAACTCATGGCGAAAAGACCCTTTTAAACCGAAAACCTATGATCTTGGGTTATACAGCCAGTGAAGACCATGCTGGTTTTTGGTTGTATCAAGAGCCTCCGTGGGATGCCGATGTGTTTGAGAATTTCGAACAGGGTGGGGCTTTGTATGTCTATCATGCTGAACAGTTCGAACGGCTGACCTTTAAGTTCTCACAGTTTGCTGGCAGCGGTGAATTTTGGATTGAATACCCAACTGCTATTGATTCTCAGGGTAGGGTTTCACAATGGGAAAGGCTTGATGTAAAGAAAGACAAAACGCTCAATATGACCAAAAACCAATCGGTGGTCTGGAACCTTCCGGATAACTGGTTAAGAGCCACAACTCATGATGGGAGCGGTGCGAGTTATGGCGGCGGCCAGTATTTTGGTTCAACCTTTTTGAGAGGTGGTGGGCGCTTATACGTTGTGAGAGTTCGTTGGCAAAGTGAGAACGCCGACGACAGGCCGCGTTTAAAAGAAGTGAAACTCAAGAACAGCTTTCCAACCGTCAAGTTAACCGACGCTCCGATTACAACGCCGGACGGCAATGCTATCAGCCAATGGCGAAAAATCCGCGGCTTTGATGTGTCTGCAGACCTAGATGGCGATAACTACTTGTCGCCAAGTGAGTATCGAAATCGAACCAATAAGAACGCGACAGCGCGTTTTCGTTGGGAATCAAGAGTGGTGCCATTTGGTCGAATGTGGAGCGCTAACTCATCTTGGTCGCTAACGAACGTCGCAAACGCGGATTATCTATCTGCTATTCATCGCTACTACAAGCAAAGCTGGGCAAGCCAAGGTTTGAATGGTGCGTACAACGACGACACAAATAAGCTTATTGGTTCGAATCAGTTCTATGTTCACTCTGGCGGGCATGTTCAAGAGTTAGGAGCTGTTGCGGGTTCGAATCAAGCGGATGATCTCTATAAACAACAATTTTCAGCGTTTCTGAAAAATCTATCTGCTTTAGAAAGTGATGCGTCGATTGGGTTGAATATCGGAACCGCGAACTTACTGGGTCGAAATGGACAGTCTCATCTTAGCGAGGCGGGATCTCTGTATTTACGCGAGCACTACATTTTTCCGTCTACTGGGTTTAGTGGTTACTCGGGGATCTCTAAATTCTGGGATAATTCTGCGCTCGCCTACAATGGGCAAAGTGTTATTTTTCAGGCGACAACGCGTTATGGGCGAGTTCAGTATCTTGGAAATAGTGAAGATAATTGGAAGCAAGACCAATACTCGACCCTAGCGATCTACCACCTCAATCGACACGCTCAACATAGCTACTTTAATCAGTGGAACAATGGTTACGTCTATGGAAGTGGCAATACGACGGCTGACACTTTCTGGCAAAGTGGTGTCCCTAAAAACATCGCCTACCAACCCAGTTCGTTATTGGCCGTTGACTTGGGAGAGCCGAGTCATCAAATCCCACATGGCTTTGCGCCGATTCCTTTGATGCTTTCGACAACGACACCTCAGCCTACTGACTACACCATCGTTGGCGATTCCTCGATGAACGAAATGGTGCATGCTGATCTGCCCAATGGTATCACTCACGTTCTACCGACGTTCACGTACTTTATGTATCAATCTGAAAATCAGGTGGTTGCTGGTGGCCCTGAGGACATGGTGTTAGCGAGAGAGTTCAGCAATGGTCGTGTGTTGTATCGCACGGATTTCCACGGTAAGAATCCGAGCTTTTATGACGCGGCAAAACTCACCATCGCGCTGGATGTTCCAATGAAACCTGTTGATGCTAACGGTAACGTTGGTGACTATGTGAGTGAAATCGAAATTGGCGGTTATGAAGGGCTGTTCTTACTTTATTAGAACCAATGCGAGTGAGTGCTCTCGAACCAGAGCAGACTAGAGCTTAGGTTCGGGATATGAGCTTATTCTTTTTACACTGCTTAAACTCTTTGGCGATCCACGATTGCTCGTTTAAACCATTGTCGATTAGAGCAAAAAGGTAGCCATCGACTTTGCTTGAAGCTGCTGGATATTCTTGAAAAGCGTGCTTAGGGTAGCCGGGGTAATCTGTCTCGTATTGAGCGTCTAACTGCTTACCGAGTTGACGCCATTTTACGAATAACTCCGAAGAAGACGTCTCAACCTTATATTGCCCCAAAATGCGTTGGTGATGGGTTAACGCCACTTTAGCGCAGTGGTTGGTCTGTACGACTTTTTGTATCAATTCAACTTGTTCTTCACTCATGGTTTTCGCCAGTACATTCTCTTGTTCGATGCGCGCCATTCGTTCACCAAACGTTTCAGCATGGGTGGAAAACACAAAAGTAAGCGGTAAAGCCAATACCAAAAGACGCTTGTAGAACATAACCAAACTCGTTAGAAGGATTCGCGGCTATTATGCCGCCCGCCGCCAATATTATTAATGAATATAAACGCTTAATTGTAAGAATTATTTTTATCGAGTGGATAAATAGATGATTTTGGAGTTGTGGTATTCAGGCTCTGAATGTTTGGTTGGTGAGCCTGAAATTTGATGAGGGATCCGTTACGAATTAATGACCTTGATGCCTTTGTCTTGAAGCTCATCAATCACACTACTCGAAAGATCAATGTCGGTGATCACGCCATCAAGCGCACTTAAATCTAAGGCGTGGAAAGTAGCGATACGTCCGTATTTGGTTGAGTCTGAAATCAGATAGTTTGAATGAGCTGCTTGAACAATGGCTTGTTTGACTAATACCTTATTTTCACAAGGTGTCGAGAGCCCTTTTAGATTCCAAGATGAAGAAGAGATAAACGCAATATCAATATTCATCCCTGCCAAGAACTCAGCTACTTTTCCCCCAATACTCGATTGATTTTCACGGTCAATCTTGCCACCAGTATGGTAAATCTCAGATTGTGTGCTGTTCATTAGGTATGCGGCAATCGCGAAGTCATTGGTGATGATAAGCAGATCATCTCGCCCTGCAAGTTGGTGAGCGATCTCCAAAGAGGTTGTTCCAGCGTCTAAGTAGATAGTCGAATACTCAGGAACCAATTGAGCAGCTAGTTGACCTATTTGAGCTTTTTCGCTTGCTTGCTGTTCTACCTTGATGTCGTGTGACAATTCGCTGTGAAGTGCTTTAGTCAGCTGAACGCCACCCGAAACTGAAATCACTTTCCCTGATGTCTCTAGCTTTACGATATCTCGACGAATAGTCATATGAGACACCTCTAAGTGCTCAACAAGCTCAGAAATACTGATCACTTCTTGGTGTGATAATAGTGACAAAATGGTTCTCTGACGTTCCGCTGGAATCATGATTCTTCTTCTATGTTCTTATTTTTCATCATCCTATCAATCTTTGGTTGTTTTGTGAATATCTGTGAATATCTGTTGTGAAATAGCAATTAGAACTGTGATTGCTGCCGAAATTACCCTTATCTAATGCCTCTAAAGGGTTAAATCACTCATTAATGTTAACTTTTGTTAAATGTGTGACTTATCACTAAGTCGCATTCGATTTCTTCACATATAATCACAAACATAAACAAGAATTAACAAATCTAGAATTCAATAATTACGTGAAAGGCATCTTGCTATGAAAGAAGTTCAATCTGTTGGTGTTATCGGTTTAGGTTCTATGGGCATGGGCGCAGCGAAGTCATGCGTGCGTGCAGGCCTTGATGTATATGGTTTCGATTTGAATCCGCAAGCGCTTGAAAACTTGGGTGAATATGGCGCAAAAGCGGTCTCTACAAGCGCGGTTGAGTTTGCCGACAAACTTGATTCAGTTTTGGTATTGGTTGTGAATGCAGCTCAAGTTAACACGGTACTGTTTAAGACTGGTCTTGCGGCGGCACTGAGACGTAACACGCCAGTTATGGTCTCGGCAACGATCTCAGCAGAAGACGCGAAACAAATCGAAGCTCAGCTTGCTGAACATGATCTTGTGATGCTGGATGCGCCAGTGTCCGGCGGTGCAGTAAAAGCAGAAGCGGGTGAAATGACGATTATGGCTTCAGGTGCGGTGACCACATTTGAAGCACTGGCTCCGGTACTTGATGCAACTGCAGCTAAAGTCTACAACATCGGCGAGACCATTGGCCTTGGTGCGACCGTTAAGATTATCCACCAGTTACTAGCAGGTGTTCATATTGCTGCGGGCGCTGAAGCGATGGCACTAGCCGCACGCGCAAACATTCCGCTTGATTTGATGTACGACGTTGTTACGAATGCAGCGGGCAACTCTTGGATGTTCGAGAACCGCATGAAGCACGTAGTCGATGGTGATTACTCTCCAAAATCTATGGTTGATATCTTTGTGAAGGATTTGAACTTGGTATCAGATACCGCTCAAAACCTGAAATTCCCACTCCCATTATCAAGTGCTGCACTGAACATGTTCGTTAGCGCGAGTAATGCTGGATTTGGTCAAGAAGACGACAGTGCAGTGATAAAAGTCTTCCAAGGTATTGACCTGCCGGGTGTAAACACGGCAAAGGCGGAGAAATAATCATGTTATTAGGTGTTATTGCAGACGACTTTACAGGTGCAACAGACATTGCTGGTTTCTTGGTTGAAAACGGTATGCGCACTGTTCAACTGAATGGGATTCCAACGGGAGAGTTTGACACATCAGCAGATGCTGTGGTGATCAGCCTTAAATCTCGCTCTTGCCCAGTTGACCAAGCGGTGACGGATTCGGTTACTGCGCTTAAATGGCTTCAATCTCAAGGTTGCCAACAGTTTTACTTTAAATACTGCTCAACGTTCGACAGTACCGCTGAGGGCAATATTGGTCCCGTAACAGATGCACTTTTGGCGGAACTTGGAGAATCTTTCACTATGGTTTGCCCTGCATTGCCAGTAAATGGTCGCACGGTTTACAACGGTCACTTGTTTGTTTTTGGTGAGTTGCTCAGTGATTCAGGTATGCGTAATCACCCTGTTACACCAATGACGGATTCAAGTGTGGTTCGAATGATGGACGCACAATCAGAAGGTGTTTCCGGTTTAGTTAACTTTCAAACGATTGAACAGGGCGCTGATGCGGTTACCGCTCGTTTTAACGAACTCAAAGCTCAAGGTAGTCGCTATGCCGTGGTAGACGCATTTAATGCAGAGCACTTGGTGACGTTAGGTCAAGCGGCTAAATCTCTGAAACTAATCACAGGTGGCTCAGGCCTAGCTGCTGGTATCGCTAAAAATTGGACAGGACATCTTGCTGACCAAAGTGATGCAAAACATGCCGGTAGCCCAGTCAAAGCACCAACCGTTGTGTTCTCTGGTTCTTGTTCAGTGATGACTAACCAACAAGTTGCGGTATACAAGCAGCTTGCTCCTCACTTTGCTATCGATGTGAAGGCTTGCTTAACCAATGATCAATACGCCAATGATGTGTTCGATTGGGTGATGACCAATAACCAAGGCGAGTTTGCTCCTTTGGTTTATGCAACCGCAGATGCCGCCGCACTGAAAGCCATTCAAGAAGAGTATGGCGCGCAAGCTTCAAGCCACGCCGTTGAACAGTTTTTTAGTCAACTCGCTATCAAACTGCACCAACATGGTGTGACAAACTTCATTGTTGCTGGTGGTGAAACATCAGGCGTAGTGACGCAAAGTCTAGCCGTGAAAGGTTTTCATATTGGCCCTCAAATCGCACCAGGTGTGCCTTGGGTTAAATCGGTCGAAGGTGAGCTATCACTAGCGCTAAAATCGGGCAATTTTGGTGATAAAAACTTCTTCGCTAAAGCTCAATCATTCTTTTCATAAGCGAGATTCAAATGAGTAAAGTTTTGATGAACGAGCAGCAGTTAAGAGAGCAAATGGTCACGCTCGCTCGTTCAATGTTCGAACGAGGTTACGCCACTGGTGGTGCAGGTAACCTGTCTATCAAATTACCTAATGGGCATTTTCTAGCAACACCAACAGGCTCTTCATTTGGTCGCCTTGTCGCTGAGGAATTGTCGGTTGTTGATATCGATGGCAACCACATCTCAGGTAAGAAGCCTTCTAAAGAAGCGGCATTCCACTTAGCGATTTATAGAAATAATGCAGAATGCAATGCGATTGTTCATTTGCATTCTACTTACCTTACCGCGTTGTCTTGCCTTGAAGGGTTGGATCGTAATAACGCGATTAAGGCTTTCACACCGTATTTCGTGATGCGAATTGGTGAGTTACCAGTGATTCCTTACCTACGTCCGGGTGACCCACAAATCGCTGAAGAGTTGGCAAAACGAGCAGGTGATTATCGAGCATTTTTGTTAGCAAACCACGGCCCAGTAGTAACAGGCACTGACTTTGTTGATGCCGTTGATAACGCTGAAGAGCTAGAAGAGACCGCCAAATTAGCATTCTTATTGAAAGGGAATGATATCCGTTACCTAACGGACGAAGAAGTGATGGATTTAAAAGGGAGAGGCAAATAATGGCTAAGTTCGCAGCAAACTTAACGATGTTATTCACAGAAGTACCATTTCTAGAGCGTTTTGAAAAAGCACACCAAGCCGGTTTCAAAGCTGTTGAATACCTATTCCCTTATGCATTTGAGGCCGAAGAGCTTGCAGCAAAAATGCAGAGATTTGGTTTTGAGCAGGCGCTTTTTAACATGCCTCCAGGTAATTGGGATGCGGGTGAGCGTGGTTTTGCCGCTATTCCAGATCGTGAAGAGGAATTTAAAGCTAGTGTTGATACGGCGCTTATGTACGCGACAGCTCTGGGCTGTAAAAAAGTCCATGCAATGTCAGGCATATTGAATGAGAACTTTACTAAGCAACAACACGTTGAAACCTTCATCTCAAACATTCGTTTTGCGGCTGATAAGTTTGCTGAGCAAGGCATCGAATTGATGATTGAACCTCTTAATAGCCGTGATGTTCCGAACTATTTTGTGGCGCATCAACGTGACGCTGTCGAACTGATTAAGTTGGTCGATAGACCAAATGTGAAACTTCAACTCGACCTTTATCACGCGCAAATCATGGATGGTGATTTAAGTACTTTGATTCGTGAAGTTGCTGCTTATACCGGTCATATCCAAATTGCTTCTGTACCAGAGAGGCATGAACCATCGGAAGGCGAACTGAACTACCCACATTTATTTAGTGTTTTGGATGATTCAGGTTACCAAGGTTGGATTGGCTGTGAATATAACCCAAGAAGCACGACAGAAGAGGGGCTTAGCTGGGTAAAAAGTTATTTATAGCGCGGTGTGAATGGCGTTTATATGTAACGAATCATAAAAGTAAAAACTGATTTAGATAACACGGCTTACAGGTAAGCCAACACATAACGATAAAGTGCAATGGGTGACCCGGTATCACCCATATGCACCACCCTACAAATTTTCTAAAAATGAAGAAAGAGACAAAAGGAATATAAAAATGGATGGAGCACTGATAGGCATCGTAATTGGCATTTTAGCCATGATGGGCATGATCATTAAAACAAGAATCCCAGTGGCGCTTGCGATGATTATTGCAAGTATCATCATGGGGCTATTCGCTGGTATGGCACCAACAGAGCTGATCAACGCAATTAAAGCCGGTTTTGGTGGCGTGCTTGGTGGTATTGGTTTGATTATCGCGTTCGGCGTTATCATGGGCGCGTGTTTCGAGCGTTCTGGTGCGGCTGTTAGAATGGCAAAAACGTTTGTAAAGCTGTGTGGTAAAGGTCGTGAAGACTTAGCACTAGGTTTTACAGGTGTACTTGTCGCTATCCCAGTTTTCTGTGACTCTGCGTACATTATTTTACACTCTCTTGTTCGCGCAATTTCACGTGACACAGGTAAATCAGCGGTTGGCTTAGGTGTGACTCTGGCGCTTGGCCTACTGATCACTCATGCGCTTGTGCCACCAACACCGGGTCCAGTTGCTGTGGCTGGAATTCTGGGTGTAGATCTAGGTGAATACATGTTATGGGGTTTGATGGTTTCTATCCCTATGATGCTTCTTTCTATGATTTATATTCGCCGAGTAGGTAACGAGTACTACCGCGTACCAAACGGTGAGACATGGATTACTAACCAAGCTGATTGGGCAAACCTTGAGAAAGTAAAAGAAACAGATGACAGAGAGCTACCAAGTAACTTTTTATCATTCGGTCCAATTCTGCTGCCAATCGCATTCATCCTAATCAACACGCTTGTTGGTCAAGGTGACACTGCAATGCACAACGTTATTTCGTTGATTGGTAACCCAGTGGTTGCTGTTGGTATCGGTGTTCTTATGGCGCTATACGGTCTTACTCGTCATATTGAGCGCAAAGACATGGTTAGCTCTATGGATGATGCTCTGTCTACTACAGGTCTAATTCTTGTGGTAACTGGCTGTGGTGGCGCAATGGGTGCAGTACTTAAAGCATCAGGTGCTGGCCCTCAAGTAGCCGAAGCTATCGCGAGCAGCGGTATTCCACCTCTACTTGTACCACTAGCAATTGCTTCAATGCTTCGTCTAATCCAAGGTTCAGCAACGGCATCAATGATGGTTGCAGCAACGATGACGCTGCCATTGGTTGAAACGTTAGGTCTAGACCCAGTATTCGTAGCACTTGCATGTGCGGTAGGTCCGGTTGGCTTCTCTCATTTGAACGATTCATACTTCCACATCATTAACCGTACGTTAGGTATTACTGAACTTGCTGACCAAATTAAGATCTGGTCTGTGTCTTCAACTATCGCATGGGCGATTGGTGCAAGCATCATCATGATTCTAAACTTAGTGTTTGGTAAAGGCGGTACGTTGATCGACCCACTGATTCCAATTGCGGTTCTAGGTGCTGTATTCGTGTGGCTAAAAAGCAAAGAGAAATCACAAGTAAAGACAGCCGTTACTAACTAATACTACTTACCTTTATATACTGCCCCTATTAAGTGATTAGCTTGCTGATCTTCAATAGGGGCATTTTTGGATCGGGCACTCATCAAAATTACTAATCTTTTGGATCTCTCAGTATGAAAATTGTTATTGCACCAGACTCGTTTAAAGAATCTCTATCGGCTGTATCTGTGGCGGCGTGTATTGAAAAGGGCTTTTGTGAAATCTTCCCAGACGCTGAATACGTAACATTGCCTTTGGCTGATGGTGGTGAAGGGACTGTGGATGTATTGCTCCAAGGGCTTGTTGGTGAAAAGCGACATAGGCAAGTCGAAGGGCCGTTAGGGCAACAAGTTAATGCTGAATGGGCGATGCTTGAGTCATCCAATAGCAACCCGAACAAAACGGCACTGGTTGAAATTGCTGCTGCATCGGGTTTGGACTTGTTGAAACCAGAGCAGCGTGATCCATTGATTGCTTCTTCATTCGGAACGGGGCAATTGATTTTGGAGGCGATAGAGCAGGGCGCTCAAACGATTATTCTTGGATTGGGTGGCAGTGCAACTAATGATGGCGGTGCAGGTATTGTTCAAGCATTAGGTGGGACACTGTTAGATAATGCAGGGCAAGAGCTTAACCGAGGTGGCGTTGCACTAGCTGATTTATCATCGATTGATCTTACTGGTTTAGATTCACGCTATGCTGATATCGAGTTAATTGTGGCGTGCGATGTCGATAATCCGTTGTGTGGTGATAACGGTGCTAGCCATATATTCGGCCCACAAAAAGGCGCAAGCCCAGAACAAGTTGTGATTCTTGATAAGGCGCTTGAGAATTTTGCTCAAGTAGTTGAATCGCAAGGTTGTGTTCGTGGGGATGATCCCGTTCACAAGCGTACTGGTTATGGCGCGGCTGGTGGTGCTCCAATGGGGCTTGGTTTGTTGTTTAACATGCAGATTAAACCGGGTATTGAGATGGTGCTTGATGTTTTGCAAGCCGATGAAGTATTGAAAGGCGCAGATCTTGTGATTACCGGTGAAGGGCAAATGGACAATCAAACTCTGCAAGGAAAGACGCCTTATGGCATTGCCAAACGTGCGAGCTTACAAGGCATTCCGACCATAGGGATTGCAGGTTCTTTAGGTACAGAAGTCGAAGCCTTGTATGGTGAAATGAACAGCTTGTTTGGTACAGTGCGCTCTCCTCAGTCACTCGAGCAAGTACTGCGAGAAGCTGAATTGAACCTAACCAGAACGGCGAGGAACATTGCCTCAACTCTGAGGTTAGGCCATGCCATTTTTAAATAAACCGAAGTTATACATAGGCTTATTCGCAGTGAAGTTCAATAGGTTTCATAGATAACAACGATAAATATAAACGATTATATTTTCTGCCAACTCAGGTCTATTCTTTATCCATATTGTTTTAGTGGTTTTTAAAGTATTGAATCCACTTAAATCTAAGATGTGGCAACGATGCGATATCTTTAACCTTAAGGAATAGACCATGAGTAAAAAACTGACCACAGCTGCGGGTTGTCCTGTCGCTCATAACCAGAATGTTCAAACGGCGGGCAAACGTGGTCCACAACTTCTTCAAGACGTTTGGTTTTTGGAGAAATTGGCCCATTTTGATCGTGAAGTGATTCCAGAGCGTCGTATGCACGCGAAAGGCTCAGGTGCTTACGGCACATTTACCGTTACACACGACATCACAAAATACACCAAGGCAAAATTGTTCTCTGAAATAGGTAAAAAAACCGACTTGTTTGCACGTTTCACAACAGTTGCGGGTGAGCGCGGTGCTGCCGATGCTGAACGTGATATTCGTGGCTTTGCATTAAAGTTTTATACTGAAGAAGGCAACTGGGATATGGTGGGCAACAACACGCCAGTATTCTTCCTTCGTGATCCTCTTAAGTTCCCTGACTTAAACCACGCGGTGAAACGTGACCCACGCACCAACATGCGTAGCGCGAAAAACAACTGGGATTTCTGGACTTCTTTGCCGGAAGCTCTGCACCAAATTACTATCGTAATGAGTGACCGTGGTATCCCTGCGACTTACCGTCACATGCACGGCTTTGGTAGCCACACGTTCAGCTTCATCAACGCTGATAACGAACGTTTCTGGGTGAAATTCCACTTCAAATCTCAGCAAGGTATTAAGAACCTTTCTGATGCAGAAGCGGCACAAGTGATCGGTGATGATCGCGAAAGCCACCAACGTGATTTGCTAGACAGCATCGATAACCAAGATTTCCCGAAATGGACGTTGAAAGTACAAGTGATGCCAGAAGCGGATGCAGCGAAGGTTCCATACAACCCGTTCGATTTGACTAAGATCTGGCCTCATGCAGATTACCCGTTGATCGAAGTGGGCGAATTTGAGCTAAATCGTAACCCGCAAAACTTCTTCGCAGAAGTAGAGCAGTCAGCATTCAACCCAGCGAACGTAGTTCCAGGTATCAGCTTCTCGCCAGACAAGATGCTGCAAGGTCGTCTGTTTGCTTACGGTGATGCACAACGTTACCGTTTGGGTGTAAACCATCAGCACATTCCAGTGAATGCGCCTCGTTGCCCAGTACACAGCTACCACCGTGATGGCGCGATGCGTGTCGATGGTAACTTCGGTGGCACATTAGGTTATGAGCCAAACAACGAAGGTCAATGGGCTGAGCAACCAGATTTCGCTGAACCAGCACTGAACCTAGATGGCGCAGCAGCACACTGGGATCACCGCGAAGATGAAGATTACTTCTCGCAACCGGGTGACTTGTTCCGCCTAATGACACCAGAGAAGCAAGCGATTCTTTTTGATAACACTGCTCGCAACCTAGGCGGCGTGCCAAAAGAGATTCAATTGCGTCACCTAAGACACTGTTACAAAGCTGACCCTGCATACGGTGAAGGCATTGGTAAACTGCTTGAAATCGACGTGAGCGAATTTAAGTCGTAATCAATCATCTTGATTCGTTAATTGAAAGGCCGTTGAGTGAATCACTCAACGGCCTTTTTTGATCTCGCTGTTTATTAAGCAACCCTAAATCATTGAAAAATTTAATAATCCACATTGATAGTTTTTACCTATCGAATTGATAAATCTATCCCATTATCTTTGTAAGAGTGATGGGATTATTCTACGACTATCAGTTTATAAAGTAGAAGAGTTTGAGATGAATAAGAGCGCATTAATCGTTGAAGGTGGAGCAATGAGAGGCATTTTTGCTGCCGGAGTTTTAGACGCCTTTATGCAAGACGATTTCCGTCCTTATGACTTTGCCATCGGCGTATCTGCAGGTGTGTCGAATCTGGTTGGCTACTTATCTCATGCACCAAAACGCAGTTATGATGTGATCACCACGATGGCGACGGATAAGACCTTCTTCAACCCTGCTCGCTTTGCCAAGGGCGGTAACTTAGTGGACGTTAAGTGGTTATGGAACGAATCCAATCAACGTTATCCGCTGGACTGTGGCGAGCTATTTTCAAGTATCCCACTCATTGCTGCTGTCACAAATGTCGATACGGGCAGTGCAGACTACTACCATATTAAGCCAGAAAACCTTTCTAATGTTGTTGAAGCAACAACGGCTTTACCTATCGCTTACCGTGAAACTCCGTGTTTCTCTGGTGGCTGTTATACCGATGGCGGTGTAGCCGATTCGATTCCGGTTCGTGAAGCATATCGCCGTGGCGCACGCGATATTACCGTGATTCTGTCTCACCCATTGAGCTACCGAATGAAGCCTCAAAAGCACCAATGGATGCTGAAGAAACTATTAAAGAAATTCCCAAATATTGCTGAATCGATGGCGGTGCGTGCTGAAAACTACAACCAGTCTCTGGAGTTCATTCGTAACCCACCCAAAGATGCGACCATTAAAGTGATAGCGCCGCCAGAAGCGTTCGCAGTAAAGCGTTTAACTATGGATCAAAGTACTCTTAATGCAGGTTATGAGATGGGCATTAAAGCGGGTGAAGAGCACCTTGCCATTCGAAAAGGCGTGTATGGTTTAGACACCGAAGATTGTCATTTCTGCGTCTAGGAACGTTTTTAGGATACAGGATAAACGACAAAGCCACGCTGTTCACTTCAGAATAGCGTGGCTTTGTATTTGTAGACCTAGTTTGTTTTTAACTCAGTCTGCTATTAACTCAATTAGCGATTAAACGAGTTCGTTACCGCTGGTGTTGCCAGCAAAGAAGGCATCAACACTGGTGAGCGTTGTATTGGCGATGTTGAACAGAGCATCTTTGGTCAAGAAAGCTTGGTGACCTGTGAACAATACATTGTGACAAGCAGATAGACGGCGGAACACATCATCGACAATCACGTCATTTGATTTGTCTTGGAAGAACAGCTCTTTCTCGTTGTCATACACATCAAGACCAAGTGCGCCAATCTTACTCTGTTTAAGCGCTTCGATAGCAGCTGTGGAATCCAGTAGTTCACCACGGCTGGTGTTGACAATCATCACGCCGTCTTTCATCTTCTCAAACGCAGTCGCATCTAATAGGTGGTAGTTCTCTTTACTCATTGGGCAGTGTAGAGAAATCACATCAGACTCTTGGTAAAGTTCGTCGAGTTCAACGTATTTAGCGCCTAACTCAACAGCTAACGGGTTTGGATATGGGTCATAGCATAGGATATTCATGCCTAAACCCTTCAGAATTCGCATCGTCGCTAGGCCAATCTTACCCGAGCCAATCATACCGACCGTTTTACCGTGGAAGTTAAAGCCAACTAACCCCTCAAGAGAGAAGTTCGCATCACGAGTGCGTTGGTATGCCTTGTGTAGTTTACGGTTCAAACACATCATCATGCCAACCGTGTGTTCTGCTACCGATTCTGGTGAGTAAGCCGGAACGCGAACCACTTGCAGACCAAACTCTTTGGCTGCGTCTAGGTCGACCTTGTCAAAGCCCGCACAGCGCATCGCGATTAACTTGGTGCGGCCTTGAGCAAGAATCTCTAACACGTCTCGCGATAGGTCATCGTTTACAAACGCACAAACCACTTCGTTGTCGTGCGCCATTTTTGCTGTTGTTGTGGTGAGTCGAAAATCGTGAAAATGAAACTCAGCGTTGAGTTCGCCTTTTGCCAGTTCGAATGATTTTTCGTCGTATGATTTTGAGCTAAAAAAAGCAATGTTGAGCATGGCTTCCTCTCTTACCTAAAATATAAATAACCCACTGATTCATTCTCTGAAACGGGATTAAAACAAGGGCATGTTGGCCTTTCGCGGTTAAGTTTTGTTCGAGATAAAATCGTTTTAATCGCGACGAGAGGTTTGCCGCCTAGTCATTCTAAGCAAAACCCTCTCAACAAAGAGTAAAACGATTTTAGCCGAACCCTTCGGGCAGTGTTTGTGGTTCCTTTCTACAGCGTTATCGAATTCTCATGTAGGCGAGCTACACGTCGAATTCTCTGCCTTGTATAAATAACCCACAAACGGCTGCAAAAATCAGCTCGATAGGTCAACATGCCCTACAACTCTGTTCAGTGTGCTAGAGT
The DNA here is from genome assembly GCF_013114515.1 of Vibrio sp. AIC-3. Taxonomy (NCBI): domain Bacteria; kingdom Pseudomonadati; phylum Pseudomonadota; class Gammaproteobacteria; order Vibrionales; family Vibrionaceae; genus Vibrio; species Vibrio sp. AIC-3. The sequence continues at coordinate 67,678 of NZ_VTXG01000014.1, forward strand.
TTTTTTCTCTTGTCTATCACCATTAGTCATTGTAATTGCTATGGTTATTTGATCTTTTGTCTTCACTTATTGAACATTAAAAATCACATTACGAGGTTGCTTGCTTATAAGTTCATCAATATTGAATGAATCTTACTTTCGGGTGTGGAACGTTGAATTTTCCAGTGTGACGGAATACGTAAATGACTCATATAAAACCTCTTCTCTAACTGTTCTTTGAAAGTTGTGCTTCTGTCTAACGAGTGGTGGTTGTTATTTACCAGTAGTTCTCACTGCTGAATTGACCGGGTTTTCTGCGTAAGTGCTTTTCGAAACCTAAGCTAGTTAGCGCTTCGCTTGTGTCACGAACCATTTGCGGATTGCCGCAAAGGTAGAAAAAACTGCGGGTTTGATTGAAAGCGACAGACGCGGCTTGCTCGAGGTCGCCTCCAAGTAACAAATTTGGGATTCGTCCGCGCAAAGTTCCGGTAACTGATTCTCTAGAAATAATTGGCACATATTTAAGTCTCCCTTGAAAGTGATTAACGAGTTGAGTGATACGATCTCGATAAGTCAGGTCTTGCTCTGTTCTTACAGCATGCACTAGAACCAGATTCTTGAATGAAGAGGCTTTGTCTGAAGCCAACTCATTTTGCTGTATCTGCATGCTCTCAAGTATTGAGATAAATGGGCCTACCGCGGTTCCGGTTGAAAGCATCCATAGATCGTCGGCGATCTCTGGGATCTCATCTAAGGTCATAAAGCCACTTGGGTCTTTGCCGACAAAGATGTCATCGCCCATCTTCAACTCATGAAGTTGAGGTGAAAGCTGACCGTTCTGATCCTTAATAATCAAAAATTCCAGATGTTGATGACCTTGTTCGTGCTCTGGCGCGTTCACCATCGAATAGGCGCGTCTTACGAACTCATCCTCACTGTTAAGTAAGCCAAGTTTCGTGAACTGACCTGCCTGATAAGAAGAGACAGGTGCACTAACCTGGAGTGAGAACAATCGATCTGTCCATTCTGTTTTGTTTAGGACTTTGCCTGTAACTAAACCATGAGGAATATCTGTCATATCATCCACCTTTAAGAAGAGAAGTTATCTCATTAAGGATACTCAACTATTTACACTTTAGAGTTGCATGTACCACGCCAATAGTGAGAATGCTTATCAATACTGATTAAAGGTTAATTATTGGGTCGAATGTTGTCAAAAAGACAATATACTATTTGAGTCCAAATGACTCGTGCATGTGTTTTGGTTTCGTTTTAATAGACTTTAGCTGGTTGAACATCGTTAACATAGGTTGAGTGGTTTGACCCCTAGGATATTCAATCAATTACTGAAGAGAATAATTTATAGATGCGTATAATGGCGGCTTTCGTTCTCAATATAACTGTGTTTTATGCTTGATAATCTTCGTATGGCCTTGAACGTATTGTTCGTGACCATTAATACTGCATTCACCGCATTGGCTGTGAGCCTGTTTGCCCTAATCAAACTTATTTTGCCAATTTCTGTCGTTCAAAAATCATGCACTCGCTTAGCTAACTTCACATTCTGGTGTTGGGCTTCTCTTAATTTATGGATGTTGAACGCCAATAACGATATCGAATGGCAAGTGGAAGGGGGGGAAGATATTTCGACCAAGCAGTGGTATTTGATGATGTCTAACCACCTAAGCTGGGCAGATATTGTGATTTTGTCTTCAATCCTAAAAGACAAAATGCCGATGACGAAGTACTTCTTGAAACATGAATTGTTGTACGTACCATTTGTTGGCTTGGCCTGCTGGGGCTTAGATATGCCATTCATGAGACGCCACTCTCGTGAGTTCCTATTACGCAACCCAGAACGCCGTAATGATGATTTTAATGCAATCAATAAAGCGTGTACTAAGTTCAAATTAGCACCGACAACATTGGTTAATTTTGTTGAAGGGACTCGTGCAAACCACGAGAAACTGGCGTCAGCAAAGACCCCTTATCGCCACTTATTGAAGCCGAAAACTGGGGGCGTGGCATTTGCTTTATCTGCAATGGGCCCAATTTTGGATGGCATCGTGGATGTGACCTTAGCTTACCCTGAAAACCAAACCTCTCCGTTTGAAGATATGCTGAAGGGCAAAATGACTAAGGTCGTTGTGCGTATTAAATTGCATCCAATGGATGAGAACGTGAACGGTAATTACTTTGAAGATAAGGCTTTTAAACGTCGCTTCCACAATTGGTTGAACAGCACGTGGAAAGAGAAAGACGTCTACCTTGATACGGTTTATGGGGTTGATAAGCCTTCTGAGGTAGAGACAGTTGACGAGCCTGATGTGGCTTATAAGAAACAAGAACAGTAAGCTAAAACTGAATCGATAGCATTAATAAAGCCGATAGCTCATTGAACTATCGGCTTTTTTATTAATTTGACTTTCTTAATATTCAAACCATTAAGTTAGTACTTACTATGGCTTAACCGCCTGGTAAGCATCAATAATATGCTTTACTTGGCTAGGTTTGCCTTGCTTCTCTTGTCCTTGATGGATACGTAAGTAGTGCTGCAATGTTTTGGCTTTGTATTGCTGTGATACCTTCACTTGTTCATCACAACTTGGTGTCCAGATCTTGTCACCGACGTTTGATATCTCGCTAACGGTTTGGCTCTTTTCTGAATCACCGCGACTATTACTCACCAATAAAATCTCGTAGTAACGACGGTTCTCTTCAATCAACACTTCATCAATAAGACCAAAATGGATCGCCTTTAAATGGCTTCTCAACTCGAATTGCTGATGCACCGGACAAAGCAAGAAATCGATCGCTTTGTCTGGGTGTTGACGATGAATATCATCGACGAGCTTTTGAGTAAGATCGCCACCGACGCCCGCAATAATCACCAGGTGTTTGCCAGTATGTTTCTCAAGCGGGATAGCGGCGACATCCATACAGTAGACTTGCCATTGGCTAGTCACTTTCTGTTCTGCTATTGCACCTTGCGGAAAGTAACGCGTAAGTTTGCTTTCCAAATCGCTCATAAGAGACGGGACAATATCGACAAAGTGAAGCTGAGGTGCTTTGTTATCCGACAACAGTTGAACACCCAAGAAGCCGTGATCACAACAACAGTCCCAAATATGTTGGTAGTCATTGCTGACAAGGGAATGGAGAGTTTGCAGTCGGTTACTTAGCTTCATAAGGCTCGTGTCGTTAGAAAAGGGGTATTGTCGTGTTGAACGCGCATTGTAATGACTTTCCATAAAAACAAAAGCACCTAGGGTATGAATCCTAGGTGCTTTGTTTTCATCGGTATCCAAGTAAAGGATAAAGTGAGCTTGTTAGGACAACCTATGAAGCCTTTGCAACAGCCCTGATGTGGCCTTCAACTCGATTTTTTCCAAGCTGTTGAGCAATCAACTTTGCTTGCTCCGCCAGTGCTAGAGCTGTATCTGGCTCTCCCTCTATTTGTGAAAAACCGACACTCACGCCTAAAGAGAGGCTGATGTCTGGCGTCACAATAGTTTTCTCTGCTACGCCAATTCGGCACTGGTCTAGTTGGAACTTGGCGTCGTTGCCGTCGTTTGCTTTAAATAATACTGCGAACTCTTTGCCTCCAATACGAGCAAGGCATAGTCCTTTAGGCTTCGGAAAGTACGAGCGTAGTGCTTCTGCTGTCAGCTTGATCATCTTGTCACCCACAGCTTCACCATAAGCACGGTTCACGTGGTCAAAATTATCGATATCGAGTAGAGCTATATAGGTTTCAGGCTGGTTGGCGTAGTTTTCCAGTGCAATATTAAAGCTACTTTTGTTGTCTAATTGCGTCATCAAGTCCTTGCTACTCAACTGGTGCTGAAGCAGTAAGTTGGACAGTGAGACTTCCGTGTAATCTCTGATCATTCGTAGAATACTCTGGCTGATCGGTAAGTTTACGTTTACGTACAACACTGCGATCAACTGCTGACGAGAGTGCAAAGGAATACAGTAATGACGTTGGTGTATTTTGAGTTTACACGCCAGTGGATCGGCGTACTTACCACTTCGGTAAGCCATAGTGTCCGGTGTAAATCGCTCTGCAAGGGCTTTGTCACAATGTACCGTGGATTTGTTTCCGTGATAGTCGATGGTACTGAATGCGTGGTTCTCAAGCTGATAGAGACAGAATTGAATGCCTTTTTGGTAGGTGAAACTATCCAGTATGGATTTTAACTCTCGCTTAAAGCTTACAAGGTCATCGACTTTATTCAGTTGCGACAAGGACACGTTCAAACGATAAGCCAGATAGTTGGCACCAATCCACAATAGCAGGAGTGAGCCCAGTACTAAGCCCGTCAACGTAAATTGATGTGAGCTGGTTAAGATGTCATGGCGGTCAGTGCCCGCAATGAACACCCAATTTAAGCTGTTGTCTGCGTCAAATACCGATATTTTGAAGTTATCTTGATAGTAATATTCGTGCTTACCAACGGTTTCACCTTGTGAGAGTTGGTGGCTGATCCCTGCATGGAAGCTGATGGATTTAGAACCGATACGCTGTGGATCCGGGTGGAATACCAGTCGCTCTGTTGCTCTGTCTACAACAAATACATAGCCATTATTAAGCGTTTCTAAATCTCTTAAACCTTGCGTGGTATGCATTAAATCAAACTCAATCCATATTTCTTCGTTGAGCTTTTCTGCAGTGTGTTTAACGGCGAAAACCCATCGTCCATCGGCTTTTTGGTAAACGGAAGAGATGTAAAAATCTTCTACAACACCGTCTATTGAATGCCATTGTATTGTGGCGATTTGTTCATTGGAAAGAGGAAGGCCACGAGTGGAGACATAATGTTGGGAGTTAGGTTGGTATCGAACGATATCGGAGAAATTTGGTGTTCTTCTTAGAATATTATCACTCAATTCTCTGAATTTTTTATCACCGATTGGAGCCGTTTTAGGCAAGCCTAGACTGGTTTCTAAAAAATAGAGTTTGCCGAATGTGGCTTCGATGTTGGAACGAATGGTAGAGCTTGCGATACGAATGTTTGATGATGATTGTTCTGTTGCTGCTGTTTCTACTTTTTCAAGCTGAGTCATAGCAAGATAGAGCATCCCTCCAGTTAATAAAATAATGTATGGTTTAAAAAGCCGAATTAATGTTTTAGGTAAAGCCATGATATCCAAAGACGTTATAGATTCATTTTTATAGTACGGCAATACTAAACAGTTTCATTAACCACATCAATGCAAATGATTCCATATGGATGAATGATTTTTGTGATATTCAGCTAACAAAAAAGCCAGCTGTAAATATAACTGGCTTCTATGGTTTTCGGTGTTTTATTAAGCTGACTAAGCTTTTGCTTTAATCAAATCAGCCTGATCTGGCGAATAGTGCAAAATTGCCATCGAAGTTGGCGACAACAACATTTCACCTTCTGCATGACCGGGTTTAACGTTTCGCAAGTTGGTATCACAGATGGTTACCCAGTTTTGTTCACGGTCATTCGGTAACGAGAAACGTGCTGGCGCATTGGTTTGGTTGATAAGATAAATTAACTCGTCGCCATCTTTACCAATACCTAAATGCAAAGCGACTGAGCTTAAGCGGTTCCAGTCGTCATGCTCCATAAGTGTGCCATCGACACGGCTCCAGAAGATGCGGTTAGAGTTACGCTTTTCGCCACTGAATGCCTTAATAAACGGCACCATGTATTGCTGACGAGCAGAGATCATTTCAGATAACCAAGTCTTGAAGTAAGTCTTGCGCTCTGAATCTTCCCAGTTAAGCCAGCTGGTCACGCCATCTTGGCAGTAAGCGTTGTTGTTACCTTTTTGAGTATGAGATAACACATCGGCCGTCAAAATATGAGGAATACCAAAAGCAAACAGCAGGCTCGCCATGAAGTTGCGTTTCTGCTTTTCACGTGTTGCGATAACTAACAGGTTTTCGGTTTCACCTTCAACACCGTAGTTTTCAGAACGGTTATCACCATGCCCATCGCGGTTATTCTCACCATTTTCTTCATTGTGCTTGTGCTTGTACGAGACAAGGTCCTGCATGGTGAAGCCATCATGGTAAGTGATGTAGTTGACGGTGAGTTTGTAAGGCCAGTGCGCTGCACTGTAGATATCACGAGAGCCCATTAGGCGTGTAGCAAACTCTTTTAGGTAACCCTGATCACCGCGCCAGAAGCTACGTGTGATGTCTCTCAGCTTGTCATTGCATTCATTCCAACCAAGCGGGAAATTACCCACTTGATAACCATTAGGACCAATATCCCACGGCTCTGCGATTAACTTAGTTTCTTTAAGTACAGGGTCTTGAGCTACGGCTTTAAAGAAAGCAGCCTCAGGGTTGTAGTTGTCACCTTCGCGCCCCAGTGTCGCTGCCAAGTCAAAACGGAAGCCGTCGACTTGGAATTCACTCACCCAGTACCGAAGTGTATCCATCACTAAGTTGAGTGCAGGTTGGTGGGTAAGGTCGACGGTGTTTCCACAGCCAGTGAAGTTCGCGTAATGGCAGCCATGTTTAATGTAGTAGCGGCTATCGAGTGCTTTTAGGTTGAAGGTGGTTCCGCCTTCCCCACCTTCTGCTGTGTGGTTGTACACCACGTCTAGAATGACTTCGATGCCATTGCGGTGCAGTTCGCGAATCGCAGTCTTTAACTCGTTTACGGCATCTTTCTCTGCGTAGCGAGGGTCAGGCACCATAAACAAGTATGGGTTGTAACCCCAATAGTTCACTTTACCCATGTCTAATAGGTGTGGTTCATGCATGCATGCGGCAATGGGCAAAAGCTGTAGAGAGTTGATATTTTGCTGTTTGTAGAACGCAAGCATTTCAGGGCTCACTAACCCTAAGTAGCGTCCTTTAGTATTGGCAGCCACTTCTGGGTGCAGTTGAGATAGACCTTTTACATGCGTTTCAAAAAGAACGGTATCTTCGCGGCTAATGCGTGGCTTTTCTACATCTTGCCAATCGAAGGTGTCATCAACAACGACACATTTCGCCATAGCAAAGCTTTTTTCATTGGTATATGGCGTGACGTAATCGAGCGGTTCGCTTATTGCTTTGGCATACGGGTCTGAAAGCAGGATAGGGCCATTGTCCGTTTCGGCAATGAAGCCGTATTTTTGCCCCGCTTTAATACCATCAATAAAGACATATCTGATATCAGCGTATTCATTTTCCAATTTATAAGTGGTGAATTCGTCGTTCTCGTCAAAAAGAGCGAGTGAAAGAGATTTACAGTCAGGAGAATAAATAGAGAAGTTGCAGCCAGTGTTACCTAGCGTTGCGCCTAGCGGATAAGGGCGAGCGAGCGTTCTAGTCATTGCTTGATTTCTTGTTCGTTTATCAACATCAGTGAACTATTAGTAAAAGGCTTTGTCACAGTAAGGTCAAGCAACTTCACAGATTAATTACGGTAAAAAAATAATTCATCGATGAAGTTCAAATTATATATTTGAGCTAGATCTCACTTATGTTGAATAATTAGATCTGTGTGCTGTCTACTCCTCCTATATTAAGTGATCTACCTCTTTAAAACACCATTCTGTATATTTTCTACTCCCCTCTAGTCCCCCTTAATTAACTTAGGGGCGGAGGAAGTCAAACTTGTCATCCCCTCTTAATATTGACCCCGTTGAAACGAATCAGGGGAAACCCTAAACCTCTCTATCTTACGACTACCATTACTGCCTTTGGTTGCCGCAAGAGAGCAAAAATATAAAAACCTAAAATAAATCGTCCTTAATGGAGTTAAGAATGAAAAAAGTAAGTTTGATTGCTGCTGCAGTGGCAACTACATTAGCTGCTGGCTCTGCGTTCGCTGTAGATTTTAATGGCTACATGCGTGCTGGTACTGGTATTAGCGGTAACGGTAACGGCGACGTATCAGTAAATAAAAACGGTATTGGTCGTCTAGGTAACGAAAATGACAACTACTACGAGTTTGGTCTAGCTGAAGAACTAAAAACTGGCGAGCAAACGTGGCGCGTAGAATCTATGATTGCTCAAGGCAACAACGGTTCTAATGGTTGGGAAGACGGTGATTTCAACGTTGCACAATTTGCTGTTAAAGCTAAAGGCGTGATCGCTTCAGACAAAGAAGCAACGCTTTGGGCTGGTAAAACATACTACCAACGTAAAGATATCCACATCACTGACTTTTACTTCCTAAACACGTCAGGTACCGGTGGTGGTATTGAAAACTTATCTATTGGTGACCAGAAGCTTTCTGTTGCGCTGATTCAAGACGGTGACCACGACGAGTCTACAGGTTACATTTTTGATGCTCGTCTAGCGAACATTGGCCTATGGCAAGATGCATCTCTAGAGCTAGCATTAGCGTACAACTTTGCAACTGACTCTGATGATAAGAGTGAAGAAGCGGATGATGGCCTACTAGCTTCTGCGATCATTCACCAAGGTATGGATAACGGTTTCCACCAAACTATCCTTCAATACGGTACTAACGGTTACGGTGTTCAGGCGGCTAACTTCTGGGGTTCAGGTACATACTACGCTCGTGGTACTGAAGCATTCAACGATGCATCTGGTTTCCGTTTGATCAACTGGGGTGTAATGAACCTAGGCGAATCTTGGGAAATGGGTCACCAACTAGCATACCTATCTGGTAGCGACATCGGTGGTCAAGCTGCAGGCGTTTACACAAACAAAAACTTTGATATCGACCAGTACTCTGTAGTTGCTCGTCCAATGTTCAAGTGGAACGACACTATGCGTACTATCTTCGAAGCAGGTTACAATGCTGGTGAGAAAATTTCAGACAGCGGTTTAGCTAAAGAAGATTTCGGTAACGCTAAGTTCACAGTAGCTCAAGCTTGGGCTATGGGTGACAGCTTCTGGGCTCGTCCTGAAATTCGTGTTTACGGTTCTTACATCCTAGATACTGAAAACAAAGATGCATTCAACGGCGACGATACTGAGTACGTGTTCGGTATCCAAGCTGAAGCTTGGTGGTAAACACTTAGCTTAACAAATCCTAAACTGTCCTAATTCATAGCCGGCTCGCGTCGGCTATTTTTTTAAGGAATGTACGATTAAGTTGATCGTTCCCTAGGTGAATAGTTCTCTTTGTGGTAATTAAAGTTAGTAAATTTCTTAAAAAAATAACAAGAAGGAAGGGTTATGTATTTTAAAGCTCTAATGTTGAGTGGTTGTGTTGCGTTGGCCGGTTGTCAATCTGCACAAGTAGTCGAGCAAGTGCAAGTGGCACAGGCTGAACAAGTTAACTCTATTGCTGGTCTTCAATTTGCCCCGATGAAGCTTCCAAGCTCGGCAATTTTCGATGTAACACCAGACAGTCAAATTTTAAACTATCAGGGTATAAACAGCCCTGTAGTAGCGATCGAGCTACCAGCGGATCGCGGTGAATACTCTATTAAGATCACCAGCATGATCGGTGATACAGCATTTGTGCCGAATGCCGTGATTTACGATAAAAACGGTCGCGAGTTAGAGCGTTATGGCAAAGAGAGCTTCGAATACGCGAAGCCTAGGTTGCATTTGGGCAACCGTCTTGTTGCAGAAAATGATTTTTACCCACCGACAACTGCTGAATCTGTTTACTTAGTTATCTATACAGAGCAAGAAGATCTTGGTGGTTTTACTGATGTCATTCACCCTGCACGTTTAGATGCGGAAGGCCGCGGTAACTACCTGCCAGAAGTAGAAGACATCCCCGTTCCAAACGCGAATGTCGGTAAGATTGAAGTGACTATTGATAGAGTGGGCTTCTTCTCATTTGGCTCTAGCAGTGAATCTAACGCTAAACCAGCGGCAGCAGCTAAGGTTGAGACTATTCAACCAGAAACACAAACTTACTACCATAATGCCATTCAAGCAGCAGTAGACGCAGACAATATTCCCAAAGCACTTAGCTTATTAGATGAAGCAAAAGCCCTTGGTATTGAAGGTGCACAAGAAGCCTTTGTGCGAGCCGTCAACGCCAAGTAATATAGATAAAGGGTTCCTTTAAAAGTGCAATGCTTGTAAGTTAAGCATCGGTTAGCATCTTCTAAGGAACCCTATCGAATACCGCTTTAATGTATATGCTTTTTATTTGCAATGTTCAGCAACTTTCTCGCCTAAAGGGACTTCTGTATTTTCGCATTTTGATACGTGACCAGTAGTCGTTTCCCCTGCTTTATCCGTTTCCATATATTGATCAACATTACCGTTGCTTTCAAGTGTTTGCAGTGCCTGTTTGTGCGCGGCATTTTCAGCTTGTATTTGTTGCGTTGTTGCAGTGCTAGGAGTATGTGCCAGGGCGCGAGCAGCGTCGGTAGATTCTACAAGATCAGTGGTATTAGCCAAAGCCATCCCGCCCATCAATGCTGTAGTCACGATGCCCATTTGGATGGTTTTGATGATATGTTTACGGTTCATGGAAGTTTTCCTAATCAAAATTTAACGACACCGCAAACAACTGCGGTGTTTTGCTGTTGATAGAATATTACATCGAGAATTGAATGTATTTTAATCGTAATTGTAGGGCGTAACCCTTCAAAAAAGGCTGCCAGGATTAATTCTGTTCACTTAAGGGAGAGCGGCATTCCTACTATGATATATCGTTAAGATTTGGTTTTAACGGTTCTAAGGAATATCCTTTCCCTTTAGTTCTAAGTTTTCAGCCATGTAATCGAATGTAGGGGCTATAAAGTATGGTTGGAAATGCCCCGAATTTTAATGGGCGATGCAGTTGTTTATTATTTGCTTAAATCTGCTGGGTTCAATAGTTGTAAAAAAGGGAGACTGACGTCTCCCAAAGGCTAGCTTTCGCTTGTTTTATTATCTGTTACTTGAACCTAAGCTTGGAGCTTAATTCTTAGTGACAGATACCACAGCTTTGTCTACATTGTCGTCAAGCTCGTGAATGGCATTCAAGGTGAAGGTGTAGCTGCCCGCTTCCGTTACGCTCAATTGGCAATTGCCACCTGTGCCAATATCGATTGACCCGCTTGCAAGCTCTACAGAATCGCAACCAAAGTTAGGTGTTTTCCAATCAGCATCTGCAAACTTGAAGCCATAGTTACCTGCTTCCAAATTGCCTGTTACAGAATAAACCCCATTAGCAACAAAGCTCATCGCCCAATCATCAACAGGGTTCCAACCATTCATATCCCCACGAACATACACGGTTGTTTGGCCGTATGGCGGAATGCTCGATACATCCTTGCCAGAGTTATCAACTGGCAGGCCAGCACCTTGTGCATCACCTTGAGCTTGTACAAATACAGCGGTAGTTAGCGCAGGGACTGTGAAGGTTTCAGCGGCAAAGCTTGCGCCTTTCACTGTGTCGTCAGCCGAGTTTTGTTGAACGTCATGAAGTGTAAAGCCGGTTGCTCCTGTGATTTTGAATGATTGAGATTTATTAGTTGAGTTTACAACTGCCACAATCGCATCATTTGCAGGGTCAAGATCGTCGCCCGCAGACACGCCATCATCGATCGACATGACAATCAGGCCTTCGACTTGATCTTCGCCAACGTTACGGAAGTCGACACGCTTCATAACTTCGTCAGCTGTATCTAAGCGGAACAGTTCGCTTGAGCTACGGATCTTTAATAGCTCTAGGAATTGCTGCTTAGTCAGCTCAATGTCGTCTGAGTCTGGTTTAGCCGCGCTGTCAGCAATGATTGTTTTGATCAGATCCCAGTTTGCACCATCTTTATCTTCACGAGGTAAGCCAACATTCCAGTTGTTGTCCGTCCCATCAAACATGACGCGGTTGTACCAGTCACCAGAATCGTAAGAATCGCGCTGCATAGACTTAGATCGTAGCAGTTCAGAACCCATATGGATGAATGGTATGCCTTGGCCTAGCATCACGGTAGAAAGCGATACAGACTGCATACGCGCACGCTCTGCAGAGCTAGTACCAGTGGCGATCTTGTAAGCGTTGTTATCCCAAAGTGTTTGGTTATCGTGTTTGGAAACGTAAGAGATGTTCTCGGAAGGCATCTTGGTGTAACCAGCTGGCGCGCCGTTGTAATCAACGTTTTTACCCAGTTTGGTATCGCCTTTGTAATCAATCAGTACGTATTCTGCGAGGTTACCTGCCATCCCCAAACGAACAAGGTCTTGGTTATGTAAACGACCATTGATCGAATCTTGATCAACTTTGGTTTCTTCGTTGGCAATCGCTGCGTTACCAAAGCCTTGGTTAAAGCGAAGTGGGTGGTTCCCTTCTGAGTCGACACCACCATCGAATGGGCTACCACCACGAACGGCGTCACGCAAACGGTCTGAGAAGGTACCGATTTCTGTACCTGCCATGTTGATTTGGTTCGCTTGATCGAAGCGGGCGTTGTTGGCGACTTCACCAAAGTCCCAGCCTTCCCCGTAGAACAGAGTATTCGGGTCGATTTTGCGCACTTCTTCCAATGCTTCGACCATTACATCTTTTGGCTGGTGGCCCATCAAGTCAAAACGGAAACCATCCACTTTGTAGTCGTCAGCCCACACCTTAAGTGAGTCGACCATCAATTTACCCATCATCAGGTTTTCGGTCGCAGTGTTGTCACAACAAGTCGAGTTTTCTACGCCACCAGTGTTGACGTTAAGACGGTGATAGTACCCAGGGACAATCTTATCCAGTACCGACTTATCGTTCACACCAGACGCGTTGGTGTGGTTGTATACCACGTCCATGATCAGCTTAAGATCCATGTCGTGCGTAGCTTTGACCATCTGACGGAATTCGAGAATACGCTGAGAACCATTAGGATCGGTCGCGTAACTTCCCTCAGGCACTGTGTAATGGAATGGGTCGTAGCCCCAGTTGAAGCTATCAAGCATACGAAGGTCATTCATTAATGCTTGTGCGTCACCCGTTGAAGGGTCATAACCATCGAGTACGTCTTCGATGACTTTGTTTTCGTCTTCGCTTCCACATAAGGTAGCTGTCGGTTTTACATCACACAGTTTTCCTACGGTGTCGGTGATATCAACACGGCTCGCGGCATCTTCATCGACGGTAGCGATATCAAATGCTGGTAAGATATGCAGCGTAGTTAAACCTGCTTCTTGGAGAGCTTGTAGGTGTTTGACCGACTCACGATCGGCTTCTGTAAGAGCGAGGTACTTGCCATTTAGGCTAGCTGTGCCGAGCTTATCGCTGAAGCTAAAGTCACGTAGGTGTGATTCGTAAAGTACGTGGTCTTCGTCTTTTTCTACGGTTGGTCGTTGGTAGTTGTCCCAGTTCGCTGGTTTCAAGGTTGAATCATTCAGGTCAATCACTTGAGAGTATGCTGAGTTCTTTGACAAACTGAGAGAGTATGGGTCTGTCACAAGGCGAGTTTCGATATTGCCTGTGGTTGGGTGATAAACCTTCACTTGGTAACGGTAATAACTGTTCACTGCATTAGACACGGCATCAGTCGCCCAAATGCCTGTCTCAGTGTTTTCCGTCATCGGGATTACTTGTGAACTTAGCAGATCTTCACTGTATAGAACGAGTTCTACATCTTGCGCGGTTGGTGCCCAAAGCTTGAAGGTCGCCGCACTGCCTTCAACAATTGCGCCTAGTTCTTCAGCCATTGCATTACCAGCATCTTCGCTAGCAAATACCGCATCAAGCACACCAGGTTTTTGAACCTCAGTTGAAGAGATAACATCGCCATTGGCATTGTAGGCAACAAAAATTATCTGAGATTTTAAAATAGTGCGAAGTGTGCTGTCGTCAACATCGATAGCTAGGGCAGGTAAGCTTGCAAGGTGTCGGAAACGCTCTTTCAATTCAGAAGATAGTTCTCCGTCTTTGCTTAGTTCAATTGCAGTTCCACCGACAATCTCTTTGTCATCGTTCATTGTGATGCTGTTGTCTAGTGCATAGAAAAGCTTCACAGAGTCTGCATTGCTAGCCGCTTCCCAACCAATTGTGGTTGCATCTAGCCAGTGTGCTTTTTGACCATCAATATTGACTGGGCGCTCTGAAATTGGGTCGTAGTACAACTCGCTGCTGCCATGGAAACCAAATACGCCTTGTGAATCGCCAAGCTTAGTTAACTCGACTTTTGAGTTCGCACTGCCAAATGCTTTCTCATCACCATTGTGCAAGATGAAGTTCATGCATTTGTGTGGGTCAGAGGCATCTGGGTCAACTTTCAACACATAATAGGCACCGTAAGTATCGCTGATACCATCGTATTCGTAAGGGCTGTTCCAATCGGTTCCGGTTTCACTCAACCCCATGCCGACTAAGTCTGTGCTAGTACAGCCTTCGCCATTCCACAGGTGAAGTCCCCAACCGTCGTAAGTAGAGCCAGATGAGCTGGCAGCGGCAACATCGCGTTTGTAGTAAATAACGACTTCGTTTTCAGCTGCAGGGTATAAACCACTGTTGCCAGGGGCTGTACCGTTGTCGCTATCATTATCACTACCACAACCCGCGATCAAAGTAGCGGTGAAGAGCGGTAACATTGCTTTGGCCAATGTAGAGCGTTTGAAGCTCTTCTTTTTGGTATTGTTGAAGGTATTTCGTAGAGAGATAATTTTATTAATATTTATGTTGTTCACGTTTTGATATCCATATTTCACTTTTTATGAAGATGAATATCCTAGCTTTAACCAAGGTCAACTATTTGTGATGGCAATGTATAAAGTTATTTTAAATTCGTAAATATAGGAAACCTAGTGTCAATATCACGCTTTGTATTTGGTTATTGTTAAATTAATTGGATCAATGACTCATTTGCATAATATCAATAATGTAAGGTGTAGAGGCTAGGCGTAGTTAATAAGGATGAGAGCTCATCCTTATTATTGTGAGTAATATATCGAATTGAGAGAGTGTTAATTTAATGTGGAAATTAAGTTATTTATCAATTAGCTAAAAGCGAGCTGTTCGGTAATTTATATTGATAGGTATATCATCCATTTAAGGATAACACCCAAGCCAAAGACGCCAGCGGTTTCAATTCAATATTAAAACTGCCAACACTGTTCTCAATGTCGAGCACTTGTTGCGCTATGCCTTCAATATATTCATTGAGTATGTAACGACCATCAACTAATTTGAGTTTTTGGATTACATCACTTGGAATCTTTAAGTGAATATTTTCAGTGGTATGTTGGCTGAAATTAGCTGCAACAATGGTTAGCTCTTGGTGGTCAGAGCGCAGAAATGCGTAGACTGAATCACTTAAGTTACAGCACTGGTGTAAGTCTTGGTAATCACCTGTCATCGACGAGTGCTCTAGCGAAAAGTTCATAACCTTCTGATAGAAGTGACGTAGTTGTTTTTCGTTTTCGTCTAATAGCCCGCCATCGAATGCGCCGTGGTTCATCCACTTTTGGTGTTGTGGGACTCCGATGTAGTCAAATATGGAAGTTCGTGAGGGCTGTCCAAAGCCTGCATTCTCCGCGCCCGGTTCGCCGACTTCTTGCCCAAAGTAGATCATGGTTGGAGAACTACTCAATAACGCGCTGACTAGCATTGCAGGCTTCGCTATATTTGGGTCACCTACAAATTCAGGAGACGCGATGCGTTGTTCATCATGGTTATCCAAGAAGTGCAGCATGTGATGTTCAATATCCATCATTTGATGTTGGATTTTGGGGATGATAGCCGTGGAAGTATTGCCTAGCATGATGTCTTTTAGACCGTCGTACAGATCTACTTTGTCATAGAGGTAGTCCATCTTGCCTAAGTGAATGTATTCACGGTACAAGTCCGGCTGATACACCTCTGCCATCAGAAAGGCATCGTGGTTTTTCATCTTTATTGATGAGTTGAGGTAGCTCCAAAATTCGACTGGAACCATCTCAGCCATATCGTAGCGAAACCCATCAACACCTTTATTCAACCAAAACAAGGCGATATCTCGGAATTTAGCCCAAGAGTTAGGCACATAAACAGATTGCCAGAAACGGAAATGATCCATGTAATTGCGTTGAGCATAGTCACTCGGTAGTTCAGGGAAGTCTTTTGAACCGTCTGGTCGCATGCCATAATTGATTTTCACCGTTTCATACCAATCATCGAAACTAGGCTTGGCTAAACGTGAGCCGTTACCTGTCCATTTGGCGGGCGTCTCTATAAACGGGGAGTTTCGGTTGGGATGCTGTTCACCACCTAGCGGCGTAAAGGCGGGCTCTATGTCTGGCAATTCAAAGGTGCTGTTGGGAATGTAGTAGAAGTTATTGTCTTTGTGGTATTCCAGCGTTGTGTCATCTTGAGCGCCGAAGTCACTGACACCTTCTGGGTTGTTTAAGCCTTTATAATGACGCGCAACGTGATTCGGTACGATATCGATAATCACTTTTAAACCATTGTCGTGACTTCTTTTGATGAGTGCCTCGAACTCCTCTAGTCGGCATTCAGGGTTGTCTGCGAGATCTGGGTTTACGGAATAGTAGTCTTTGACGGCATATGGTGATCCCGCACGGCCTTTTACCACGCTAGGGTGATCGTCTGAAATACCAAGGTGCTTGTAGTCATTGATGAGCGCATGATGTGGCACTCCGGTATACCAAATATGAGTCATACCGAGTTTGCGGATTTCAGACAGCGCTTTGTCGGTAAAATCACTGAACTTACCGACGCCATTTTGCTCGATTGTGCCCCATGGAACATGTTGGGTGTTTTTATTGCCAAATAAACGCGTAAAAACTTGGTAGATGGCGTACTTTTGGTTGTACATATTTATAATTCCTTTAACTTCCATCATGTTATGTAGGGATGAAAGGGCTTGTTTATTCTTTGCAGGCTAACCGAATTACAATATGCCTTGCTCATCCTTATCAAAATCTACAGGGCGTAATTGCTACAGTATGTGAGCTGTTGCTCAAAAGGAGTCATGTTGTCTTCATCTATTCAAATCGTTATCACCTATTTGGTTCTGGTGGCGGTGTCTGTGTTGTTTGCGGAAAGTTCTAAAGCGCTGTTGGTGTGGTATTTGGTTATCGGTTTCGTGACGTTTTTTGTGTACGCGAAGGACAAGCGAGCAGCGATCAATGGCAATTGGCGTGTGCCAGAGAAAACTCTGCATATTTTTTCTGTTGCTGGTGGCTGGCTAGGGGCGTTGATTGCTCAAGATAAGCTGCGTCATAAAACGCAGAAGCAGCCGTTCAGAGTCATATATTGGGTGACAGTGGCAGTGAATGTTGCGGCGTTTGTGTGGACACTAACCCCGAGCGGGCAGGCGACGTTTGGACGTTGGCTTAGCGAGGTTATTGGATACTTGTAATGAAATTGATGGCTAGTAATCACTTACTAACCATCATAGGAAAGCTATTTTGTTATAACATCGGAATCGTTGAGGCTAACAGCAAGCCTGCCATACCGTAGTTGAAGCTTTTGATACGGACTGGTGTTGTTAACCAGTGTTGCAGTTGTTTACCTGCCGCTGTCCAGAATGTCACGGATGGTAAGTTGGCGAGCGTGAAGATACCTGCGATGATTGCAAGCTCCCACCATGAACTGCCGCTGCTATAAACTGAAATCGCAGTCAGCGCCATTGACCAACCTTTAGGGTTCACCCACTGAAAACTGGCAGCGCCGAGGAAGGTCATTGGTTTAAAAGCTTCAGTACTTTTCGCTTTGCCGCTCAATGCTATCTTGATTGCAAGGTACACGAGGTAAGCAAGGCTCAGGTATTTCAGTATTTGGTGAGTAACTGGGTACGCGTTGAAAATGCCCATTAAACCGAAGCCAACCAGCAGCAACATGGCTGCAAACCCTAGAGCAATGCCAAGCATGTGTGGAATAGTACGGGCAAAGCCAACATTTGCTCCTGATGTCATGAGCATGATGTTATTTGGACCTGGTGTGAAGGTCGAGACAAACGCAAACAAGGCAAGTGCGCTAAGTTGTTCTAAAGGCATTATGGTTCTCCAGCAAAAAATGAACGAAGTGACTGACCGGTCATGACTTTCACGTGTTGAGAAACATAGTAGGTGGAAAGTGAGGCAATTATGTGCTTTTATTTCCTCTATTATCACTAAATGCACAATAATAAGTACTTATGGATAGATTTGACGAAAGGATATTGCAAGAGCTTAAATTGGACGGCAGAATCTCCAATATTGAGCTTTCTGAACGAATTGGTTTGTCGGCTTCAGCGACCTTAAGGCGAGTACAAGATCTCGAGCGTAAAGGGATCATTCAAGGTTACCGTGCAGTTCTGGATAATGGCCTGATGGGCGTTGGCTTTATTGCTTACGTTTCGATTGGTTTATCGAGCCACAGCAAAGCGGCTCAACTAGAGTTTGAACAGCATGTCAGTATGGAAAAAGAGGTGGTGGAGTGCCACAACATTACCGGTGCCAACGAGTACTTGCTAAGGGTAGAAACCAAAGATCTACCGGGCTATAAGAAGTTTCATGCCGATGTGCTTGGGGAATGTGCTCAGGTGCAATCTATTACGACTATGGTTGTGATGGATACCCCTAAAGACGAACGCTAGTCGAGTTTTATTTCAGGAGAGGCGCAGTGCCAAATACCAATCAGTTGTTATTGTTCTTAGATGTGGTTCAACAAGGGTCGTTTACCAAAGCGGCAACCTTGCACGATATGGACAACTCATCACTCTCTAAACAGATCAAAAAGCTCGAGCAAGATTTAGGTGTTCAGCTGCTTAACCGCTCTACACGCTCGTTTTCGTTGACGTCGGCCGGGGAAGATATTCTCGCACAGACCTATGTACTGAAAGACACCATCAATCAGATTCAAGGCATTGCAGATTCATACCAGTCAGAGCCAAAAGGCGTGCTACGAATTACTTCACCGATCTATTTTGGGCAGCAATATCTGCAACCTATCATCACTCAGTTCATGAGAAAGTACCCAGATGTTCAGATCGTACTTTCACTAGACGATAAGATCGCCAACATCATTGCAGGGCAGTTTGATATCGCGTTTCGCTTCAGTAAGCTTGTTGAATCGAATTTGATTGCCAAGAAGATTGCCGACAGTAACTTTATGTTGGTCGCCTCGAACGACTTTGTGAAGCAGCATGGTGAACCTAAAACGCCACAAGATTTGCTCGTGTTACCCGCTGTGATTTATACCAATGGTGATATGACGGTCGATCATCTGAGAATCAGTGAAGAGCCGGGAGGAAATACTTTCCAGAGCCTGACGATTCGTGGCAACTATAAGGTGAGTGATGTTCGCACCATGGTCTCTTGCGTAAAAGATGGCTTAGGCTATGGCTTCCTTGACCAATCAAACCTGTATGCCTCAATGAAAGATCTGGGCTTGGTTACGTTGCTTCCAGATTACCCGATTTCTACAATCGATACTGCAATCTACGCTGTCTATCCGCACCGTAAGCAGACCAAACTGGTCAAAGAGTTTATTACGACGGTTCAAGACTATATCGGCTCTCCGACGATTTGGGAGAAGATGCAGCAAGGTTAGTTGTTTTTCTAATCGTTCAAACATAAAAAAAGGAGCCAGAACGTCGAACGATCTGGCTCCTTTTTATTCCTCTGGCTATAGCTGATTTACAATGTAAAGCTTAGCTATAGCTGACGTGAAAGGCTCTTGTGCACCAATGTCTATCAATGCTCATGAATCACTTCTTTACCACTTGGGTAGGCTTTTGAACCCAGTACATTACCGTCGACTTCTTTGCCATAATAACCTTGGTGGTTGTGGTAACGCTTAGCATTACCTGCAACATCACCTTTGTATCGTGGGTCTTGTGGGCGTTCATGACTGTTCACAAATGCGGCTACATCCCATGCATCCTGAATTGAAAGCTGTTGGCTCTTTCCAAGCGGCATATTTTCGTAGATGAAGTAAGCTGCTGTATTTACACGGTGCATACCTGCACCCCAGTTATACGCATTTTCCCCCCACAGTGGTGGGAAGTATGAACGGCCGTCTGATCCTTTAATGCCTTCACCATTTTGACCATGACAGGTTTGGCAGTTGGTTTGGTAAACCTTTTCACCACGCGCTATCGATGGCTCTTGTTCAGGATTATCAATCTTAGGATAGCCACGCCCTGCCAACTTACTGCGGCCATCGATTGGGTATTTGCTTAACAGCTCTTCAGGGAGAGGGAAGCTTTCCGCTTTACCACCGACTTGTAAGTCGGCATCGCTAATCTCAGGAACGGGTGTATCTTGCATGCCGTTCTTGTCTAAGATGCCGCCCATCGCCAGCCAGTATGAATACGCCGTCAGTGCGACCATCTCTTTTGAACCCTCAGCCGGTGGCAGACCATTCATTGAGTAGGTGAAGCAACCTTGGATACGTTCTGCGTAGCTGTTTACCTTGTCATTCTTAGAACGATACGCAGGGTAGGCCATGTACGCACCCCAAAGAGGGGCAGCGTTAGGCTTCATGCCCGCTTGCATGTGGCAGTTGACACAGTTTTGTTCATTGCCGACGAACGTACCACGCATCTGTTGTGAATCGACAAACAGGGAATAGCCCAGTTTTACTTTGTCACCAAATTCCCCATCAGGAATATCTACCAAGTCGCGTGGCACCAGATATTTATTATCTTGTGGTTTTTCAACGGCGGGCAGTTCGGTTTGGCGATCGGGTAACTCACCTTCGGCATAAGCCATTCCAGAGGCAAGGGTTGCGGTAATTAGAAATAATGTTTTCATGCGAGCCCTTTAGTATCGGAAAGATGCGAAGTAGTAAGAGAGGTTTTTGATCTCATCGTCGGTCAACTTGCCGGCGATATTGCCCATCATGTTTAAATTATCACCCTTACGAGTGCCGTTTTTCCAAGCGTTGAGCTGAGTCTGAATGTAGTCGGCATGCTGGCTTGCTAGGCGAGGAAATTTGTCTACGCCCATACCGCTTGGCCCATGACAGGTTGCACAGGCTGGAATGTTTCTATCCCAATCGCCTTGGAATACAAGTTTACGATAGGGGTTATCGATATCAGCCTGTGAGCCGCGCTGCTCTAAATCGGTAAATTCGTATGAAGGTAGTGATGCAAAGTATTCTGCGACCTCACGACGAACTGCGGGATCAGATACACCGTCAGCCATTCCCTTCATGATCGCGCTTTGACGCTCACCACTTGAGAACAGAACCAGTTGATGTTCTAGATAGTCAGCATTGAGCCCTGCAAGCATAGGGGCAATGTTGGGCATGCCTTTACCGTCGGCTTGATGGCAGCCGCTACAAGTTTCTGCGGCTTCTGGCATTGGATTAGGTGCTGCTTGTGCAAAAGCGGATAAAGAAAGGCTTCCTAGAGCAGCGATGCAAAGCGTTAGAGTTTGAGTTTTAATTGTCAGCTTAGTCATGAGGCGTCGCTATTGGTTGTAATGCATGCATTTTCGACATAATTGGTTGTTCGCGCTATTGTGGATTTCCACATTAATTCACTTGGAACTTGAGGTGAGTCTCACATTAATAACCTCAATCACCATAATGGTATTGATGTGAACTTCTATAGGTTGATCCAACTGCCGTTTATGAAATGCAAGGGAACTGCCATGTTCGCCTCGGTATAACTGCTTGTTAAGGCTCTTTTATGGCACCGATTGTATAAGCATAGCTGCTTTATGGATGCGGGCTAAAAAAGTTGTGGTGAAATGAAGATTACCTAATGGCTTTGGGTTGATTACTCTATCTAGAGCGGATGCTTTATCTAGATTGGGTACTTTATGTAGATTGGACGTTTATCCAAATAGCCTGCTTTTCTAGATCAAGGGGACGAAAAAGCAGAGCAACCTCGAATGACGAAGTTGCCCTGTTGTGTTCTCATCTGCAAATCAGATAAGGAAGTGTTTTGAATGAGTGATTAAGTTATAGCTTGCTGAGTTTAAGCTAGACCTTGTAGATCTTAGCCGGAAGCGCTTGCCTTGCTGCAGCCCCCACAACCCAATCCAACATGACGCCTTTGCCTTCTCTCGTCGGGTCGATCAAGCCTATATCATTAATGTTAACACCATCGTTCGACTTCATCTTCACCGGTTGTTGTGTATTACCGATCCAGTGCGCACGCTCACCGAGTTCTTTATGACCAAAGCCGTGTTCAAAGCCTAATGTGCCCGGTTTGATGCCATCAATCACCATCGCCAGCGCATGTGTGGTTGAGCTCGGTGTTTCAATAGCAAACACGTCACCGGTTTTGATACCCACAGAAGAGGCGTCTTGCGGGTGGATGTAAACAGGGTTTACTCCTTTAATCGATTCCAAGCGTGGTGACAAATTAGAGACCGCACTGTGAATGTTGGATTTAAAGTTGGTTAGGGTGAACGGCCACTCTTTTGCTGGGAACTGCTCTGCTAGTGGCGTTCCGTCCGCGAGTTTTTGTGGATACCATGTAGGGCAACCCATGTATTGCTCGCCACTGATGGTGTTGCGAGAAGTACCGAGCTTTTCATTCCAGATAGCCAATGGTTTGGTCCATTTGTACTTCATGGTTTCATTGGTATACGCATTGGTTGCGTCTTCAAAACGGCCGCCACGCGCAAAGATATACGCTACTTTGAGCATCTCTTCAGGCTTGAGCGTTTTGTTCATCATAGGGACTAGGCGTTCTAGACCAGACCAAACGATATCTTCGGCGTCTACATTCGGCACGCCACCTTTTACGAACGCCAAGTTAGCAGCCGAGCGCAGGTAGAAGTCTTCAGCGCTATGAATACCGTGCCAGTTACCTTGGTTGTCTTTGATTACGTTATCGCCAAAGCCACCTAAGCCCAGAGTTTTCGCCACATCAATAAAGAAGTTCTCTAGGTTGATGGCGCGCCCGTCTTGAGTGCGTGAGGTTTTAGGCTCAACAATCGGCCAGCGAGCAGTGATCGCTTTGGTCGCGACGCCATGCCACGGGGTTGCCATGCCCCAGCTTTCGTAGGTCACCGTGTCTGGCACTAGGTAATCCGATAAGGCAGTCGTTTCATTGATGAAGGCATCGATAGAGACGATCAAGCCAAGCTGTTTTGGATCCTTAAGCTTTTCACCCAGCAAGTTGTTTAAACCCGGAACACCATAAAGTGGGTTCGCCATGTGGTTGATCCATGCCTTTGCGCGGTAAGGATAGCCATCAATAGCAGCTGATAAGTGCTCGGTTAACAGCGGCGCAGAGATTGGGTACCACGGAGCACGTGTTGGGTAGGGTGACTCGCCTGCGGCAACGCGACGTTTGTATTCGCTGGTCTTGTGATACGGGAATTTGCTGCGAGACAAGAACACACCTTGCGGCTTAGTCTTACCCTTGAACTTGGTAAAGTCGTAACGTGGACCTGCAACAGAAGTTGGGTAGCCACCTGCTTTCGCCATCGCCCCGCCTTTTGCATTGATGTTACCGATCAGCGCGTTCAGCATTAGGATAGAGAACGAGTTGTAGAAGCCGTTGGTGTGCATGTTGCCACCGTGAGTATCCACGACTGCTTTCGTCCCGTAGCTGGTGAAGCGTTTTGCCAACGCAATAATCTGGTCTTGTGGGATTTCACACTGCTCACTGTAGTAAGCAAGATCATATTTGAAGGCTTCTTCTTTCAATCTTTGTAGAGAAGATTTAACACGAACAGTCTGACCATTGATTTCTACGTCTTGATCGACGAACAGCGCCGCTTCATTCACCTGAATATGTGACGCCAATAGTGACGTTGTCACATCTAGTGCGATAAATCCGTCATCGTCAGACATCGGTTCGCCTGTTTCTAGCAAACCCATATCTGATGCGCGAAGCATACGCCCATTTTGTGGGTGCGATTCGTCACTGATCACAAGGTGAGATGCATTACACCAGTGTGTGGTGCCTGCTTTCTTCATCGCTTGCGCACTTGGGCGAGACAAGAAGTCGTGATTGTAGCGCTGGTTTTCGATGATCCACTGGATCATACCCAGAACTAATGCTGAATCGGTGCCCGGTTTGATCGGCAGCCAGTTATTGCGATCGCCCGCCGCAAGGCTTGACGATCCTGCCGGAAGGCTTGGTGTCACTATGGTGTAGCTCAGTTTTCCGTTGGTACGAGCCTCAGCCAATTGTCTTGCTTGACGCTTGAACGGGTTACCCGCTTGAGCCGGAGACATACCGATGAAAAGAATGAATTCTGCGTTGTTGAAGTCGGGCTTTAAGTGCGAGAACTTATCTAAGTCATTCATGATCGCGCCAGAACCTGCACGGAATGCGTAGCCACAGTAAGAGCCGTGATGACCAAAGTTACGAGTGCCGTAGCTGTTAAATGCAAAGCGCTTCAAGATGTCGTCACGGCCTTCATTACCGGCATTGGTCACAAGCAGTTGGTTGGCTTTTGGTCCGTATTCAGGGTTGTTTGGATCGAGTGGTGTTTCGATGTCACGAATCGATCGTAAGCCCTCAACTTCACCTTCACCGAATAAGTCACCACCCTCGGTGATCTCAGAGATAAGTTGTTCGTAGCTGATTGGTTCCCACTTGCCTCCACCACGCTTACCAACGCGTTTGAGCGGTTGAGTGATTCGGTATGGGCTGTTTTGAATCTCCAACATGCCGTTACCACGGGCACAGGCTGTCGAGCGGTTATTGATGCCTGACTCACCAGACAAGCCAATGTAGGCGTCTTTTACCGGTGTTTTGAACGGGATCTGCTGATCACTTGAAAGCGGGTGATATGGGTTACCTGAGATACGTAAAATCTCATCATTGCGATTATCGATACGTACACGCAAGCCACACAGTGTCCAGCAGCCAAAACACATTGAGGGTGCAACGCGTTGGTTTGGATTCGGCGAAATCTTACCTTGCTCATCGACACTGTATTCCGTCTCTAACGAATTACCGTGATGGATGTGATTGGTTTTCTTACCTGCGGTGCCATCGATAGCACCGTGAACCATGTGCTTTGTGGTTGTCGCATAACCTGCAGCAAAAGCTCCAACACCACCGGCAGCAAGGCCTGTTTTCAAAAATTGACGACGTTTGTTATCCATGATGATTCCTCAGACTACAAGCTATGTGAGCGGTTAAGTGGTGATGATGTGTTTTGGTTTGGCTTAGATGCTGTCTTTGTCGCAGAGCCAGTTGATCTTGACGATCCAGCAGACACGATTTCAGAGGCGAACAACGCAAGTGCTAGCCACAGGCCGCACATGCCAACGATGCCAAGTAACCCAGCACTACCCATTGGTAATTCATAAGGGAATGGACCCACATCAAAACGAGGAATGGTTTGAACTTCCATCATGGTGACCCAACGTACCGCCCATGCTGAAACTATGGTCGCAAGCGCAACACAGACAATTCCTAACTTGCTTTGCGATAGGCGTTGTAGTGGCAGCACTAAGATCATGCACAGCAAAATGCTGGTGGTCATGATGCCTAAATTGATGCCCCAAGCGTCGTTCTCATACAGGCTGAAGTGACCATGATTAGATGCCCAAATCGACGTAAGAATGATGGCAAGGCCACCGGTTAGGGTAATCGTTCTTTGTACCAGAGCGAGGTCTGTTGGTTTTAAGCTTGGCTTGGTGGATGGCAGTAGAGCCCAAATCAATAGGGTTAAACCCGTTGCAGCAAAGAACGCTGTCGTAAACCAAAGCAGCGGAGAAGCCGGTTGATGCCAAAGCGGTCGGCTCGCCAAAATCGCAATTTCTGCGCCTGTGTAAAGCGCGATGCTTAGGCCCGAAATAGCCGTCACAGCAGCGAGCGCAATCATCAGCTTTGACGATATTTGCCATTGACCTAGCGTCAGCCAAGCCAAACGTTTTAGAAGTGGGTTTTCACTTTCCTTAAGCTGTGCGATGTCGTCACGCAGGTAAACCCAAGCCGTCGTGACAGCCAGACCAGAGAATAGAGGTAGAAACAAAGAGCCTAATGACATCCATGACCAAGGCGAGATGTGGGCGTAGAAGTGCCAAGCTCGTCCCGGTTGGTGCAAATCACCGGTTAATGCTAATGGCCCAACAATCGCGCCGATGGCCATCACAAGCACAAGGGCAGAACGGAATTGGTGGCTGGTTGAGTTTTTGAATATCAGTGCAATCAAAAACAGAATAGCCGCCGCGTAAGCTGAACCAATGTAGAAGAAATATTGAACCGCCCACGGTAGCCAAGCGATCTCTTGAGCGGGAACTAACACCTCAGTGATATTCATGCTGTCTCTCCTTGTTTGCTTTGTGTCGCGATTGCCAATTCTTGTTGGCTAGAGGATGAGTTATCTATGGCGGCTGGATCATAAATCGCAGGTTGGCCTTCGATGTGGCTAACGAAACGCTCGTTCATGCCGATATAGAAAACATGGGGGTTGGTATTCTGCTCTGGCTTGAGCACCTTGATGTCGTCTTGGTTTTCATTAAGCAGACGGTTGATCTCGCTGTTTGGGTCTTTGAGGTCACCAATGACACGCGCACCACCAACACAGGTTTCTACACAGGCGGGCAGTAAGCCATCTTCAAGGCGGTGTGCGCAGAAGGTGCATTTGTCTGCGGTAAGGGTGTCGTTATTGATGAATCGAGCGTCGTAAGGGCAGGCTTGAACGCAGTAAGCACAGGCTACGCAGCGTTCGTTGTCGACCATGACAATACCGTCTTCGCGTTGGAAGGTCGCTTGAACTGGACAAACCTTGATGCAGGGAGCGTTGTCACAGTGATTACAGAGACGAGGTAACATGAAAGATTTCACGTCTTGTTGAGCAGTCGAACCATCATCAAGGGAGACTTCATACTGTTTTACGGTGGTTCTGAATTGGCCAATTGGTGCTTGGTTTTCAACGCTACAGCCAACAGTGCACGCCTGACAGCCAACGCACTTACGTAAATCAATCGCCATGGCGTAGCGTTTACCTATTTCGCCTTTGCGGTCAGGTTGGTTGTTATTGCGAATGGCTGTGCTTGCGACTGCGGTGTTGATTCCGGCAATGGGAATGAGCGCAGCACCAGCGGAAACCTTGCCGAATTGGCTGAGAAACCGTCTTTTCAATGAGTCCATGGAGGTACCTATAAATGGGTATTCGATCTGTTGGGCTCATTGTCAGATTTTGGGCGTACGCGGGGTATTGTGGATTTCCACATACCCAGATCAAAGTTGATCTAGAACAAATGTGGTTTTACCAATCTAGCTGTTATGCTTTGTTTTAGAGGCTTATTTAAGGCGCTCAAGCATGAGCTAAGCGCGAAACACGCCGCTGACATAAAATGAATTGAGAATAAATTGAATAAACAGTCCGTTTGGAGAAAGAGATTTCAGTGACAGTCAGAAACCTAATGACAATCGTTGGCCTTTGTTGGTTGAGCCTAACCGCAGGCGCGTGTTTAGCGGCTCAATCGGAGCAAGAGATTGCAACGACAAGCACTGTTGAGTCTGAGCAAATCATAGAAGTTGGCGTGTTGGCGACTCGAGGTAAGCTTTCCGCACAGCAGCGTTGGCAGCCGACAATGGATTGGTTGTCGGAGCGCATTCCCGGAAAACACTTTGTTCTCAAGCCTTTCAACTTGGAAGAGATGGCCGAAGCGGTAAAAGATGTGACTGTTGATTTTGTTATCACCAACCCCGGTCAGGCGGTTCGATTAGGACGCCAGTATGCGCTTTCTTGGATGGCAACCATGACCAGTCATAACTTTGAAGCTCAAGGCACCAGTAATACACGCAGTATTGGTTCCGCCTTGGTGGTGAGAAGAATGTCGCCTTATATCTCTCTCGAACAACTTAGCGGTAAGCCGATTGCGGCAGTCTCTGAAAATGCTTTTGGTGGTTACCTCACTATGCGTTACCAAGTGATGCAACAAGGGCTCAACCCCAATCACTTTTTCTCTAATACTCAGTTCTTAGGTTTCCCTATTGATGCCAGCTTGTATCAGCTGCGTGAAGGGCACATTGAAGCTGCGGTGGTGCCTGCGTGTTTGGTTGAGAGCATGATCAGCGAAGGTTTGCTGGTGGCGGGTCAATATCGTGTTATCGAGAATCAAGCACCAGAAGGGTTCCGATGTCAGGTGTCTACACCTTTGTACCCTAACTGGTCGTTTGCCAAAACAGAGAGAGCGTCTTCGGCACTGGCGAAACAAATGAGTCAGGTGTTATTTGCGATGCCAAAAAGCAGTGCGCCAGCCGTTGCAGCGAATGCATCGGGCTGGACGTCACCCACAAGCTTGCTGTCGATCGATAAGCTATACCAACAACTCGACATGCATCCACTGCAACAACCTTGGTGGAAAGAAGCGTTAATCTGGCTCAAGTACAATCAACAGTGGGCATGGGCGTTCTTTATTCTTGTCGTGTCGCTGAATGCTTACCACTTCTGGTTGGAATACAAATTCAGTCGCAGCAAAAAGCAACTAGAAGCGACGCTGTACAAGCTGAAAAGTAAGAGTGAACAGCTAGAGCACTCACAACGAATCGCGGTAGTTGGTGAACTGGGAAGTAGCTTGGCACACGAGATTAATCAGCCTTTGGCAGCTATTCGGAATTATAGCGAAGGTGGTTTACTGCGGATTTCGAAGAACAAACCGCTGACTGACATAGAGCCTGTATTTGAGAAGATACAGTCTCAAGTGGACCGTGCTGATGCGATTATCCAGCGCCTAAGAAACATGATCAAAAAACGCTCATCAGATAAATCTCAAACTGATATAGAGGTGCTTCTTACAGATACCATCGAGCTACTGCAATTTAGATTAGAGAAACACAAGATAACCATTGAACGTTATGTTGTGGGTAAACCTATCACGCTACATGTTGACCCTATCGGATTGCAGCAGGTAGTTGTAAATTTGATCAACAATGCGACTGATGCGTGTAATGCTCAGATGCATCGCGAACAAAGCGCTACGTCTGATATTGGTAACAAAAGCAACGAACCATCGACAATTAAAGTGATTACCGAGTATCAACCGGATAAAATGATACTGTCGATTATCGATAATGGCACCGGTTTAGATTTCACTGAGCAACTAGTCACTCAAGCCTTTGTGAGCAGCAAAGAAAACGGCTTGGGTTTAGGGCTGGCGATTTGCCAAGATGTGATTGAAGACCACAGTGGCCAAATGGCCATCAAATCATTAACTCCTCACGGCTGTCACGTCGCAGTGACGTTACCTTTTTCTCTTTCAAATGATTGATAAGGAATCTTGTTATGTCTGAACTTCATCAAACGTTGCCGGTCTATGTGGTTGATGACGATGAGTCGATGCGTGACTCGTTGGTGTTTCTATTAGAAGAGCATGATTTCACTGTGTCAGCTTTTGAAGATGGCCCCAGTTTTTTAGACTCAGTGGACTTGAGTGCGCCGGGGTGTGTGGTGTTAGACAGTCGAATGCCAGAGATGAGAGGGCAGCAAGTTCATGAGTTGATGGTGAAAGCGCAGAGCCCACTGTCGGTGATTTACCTGACGGGTCACGGTGATGTGCCAATGGCGGTTGAAGCCTTACAAGCCGGCGCGGTGAACTTCTTTCAAAAGCCAGTTAAAGGCTGTGAGTTAGCTGAGGCAATCAAACAAGGTTTGGACGCTTCTGAAAAGCATTTACACATGAATGTGTATCGCCAAGCGTATGCGTCGTTAACTGAGCGAGAAATCGATATTCTTAAGCAGATTATCGATGGCAAACGTAACCAGAAAATCGCTGATGAATTATGTATCGCGATGAGAACGGTAGAAGTACACCGAGCGAGTTTAATGAAGAAATTCTCAGCGAAGACAGTTGCCGAGTTGGCTTACATATACGGTCAACTGAACTAACTACAGCGACACGAAATTGCTGATAGGCATTCATCAATTTCGTTGTCGTTTTTTAAGATTATTTTGCTCAAAGGTGGTCTTCATTATCGAACTCTATTGAAGCAAGGTCACACCATTTATGGAGTGCATAAGGATAGGTCTAAGTAGACTTTTTATCGCTATGTATTCCTGAGATACTGAACTGAGTTCATTTTAGGGCGGAACGTTTTAATAACGGCGCTTTTCCCTGTAATTAGAAACATACCATTCACTATGGGTTGATCACTTTCCCGATATCGGGGCTAGTATCAGCCGAGTTAGGTTAAAATATTTTATGAGTACAATGGGAATCGCAATTGGTGCGACGGCTCTTTCGTTAATACTTGTCGCCGTGTGGCTGATCTCTTTATCGTTAAGAAAGCAGCGCTTGGAACAAGAACGTAAGGCTCGTGCTGTCGCTTATCGAAAAGCGATTGAAAAAGCGCGTATACAAGAGCAAAAAGAGCGTCACTTCAAAGCCGAAACCGGGCATGTTCCGTCGATTCTGTATTTGGCGAAGGAGGCGGAACGTAACAATATTAAGGAAGCTCTGTATTGGTACGACAAAGCGGCGCAACTCGATAATATCAATGGCATGTACGGCATTGTGCGCCTAAGCATGAAGCGCAAAGAAGACCTAATTTTAAGAGAGAAAGCCAACTTTTGGCAGCTTGCGATATCCGCATTGGACAATGACGTGTCTGCGAAATTTGAGATGGGCAAAGCGCTTGTCTTTGGTCGTGGAACTGATAAAAACATCCCTAAAGGTTACACCTATATCGAAGAATCTGCGGCTGGTGGTAATACTGAAGCAATGCTGTTTATCGGTGACTGGTGTCTAGATAAAGAAAACCCAGACTACTCTGCCGAAAGCTCTGTCGAGTGGTACCAAAAGGCCGCGGAAAAGAATAGCTTAGACGGCAAGATCAAACTTGGTATGAGTTATTTGAACGGTGTGGGTGTTGAGCCTAACCATGGCGAGGCTGTTTACTGGTTTGAGACGGCCGCAGAAAAGAACAGTGCAGAAGCCATGTTTAGAGCAGGTGAAGCTTGGATTGACCATGGTGAACACGGCAATGCCATTGCTTATATCTGGCTATTTTTATCGGCTCATTTTGGTTACTCAGAAGCCAAGCATTTGAGGGATAAAGTCGGCGGGGAACTTGGTGTGGATGCTGTCGTGGGCTTACAAGCTCTGACTAAACCGATAATGACTAAGTTGACCCAAGAAGCAATCACTAAGCACTCAATCATTAAGGCGCTCAACAAGCTCTACAAACGCAATGTCCCTGTCCCTAAGAAGGTTAAAGAAGCGTCCGATGAAGAAGGTGAGGAGTTAAATGTCGATGGTAGTCATTTAGAGACCAAAGCGTCGAGTGAGCAAGGTTCTAACGTCGATTACAGCCAGCAGGCGACGCCAAACCATGATAGCGGTGCTGCGAATCAAGGGTCACCCAGCGATCAAGCAACGCATAACAAAGAAGCAAGTCCTAACTCTCTAGACTTCAGTCAGGCAGCCGTGGATCCAAGCTGGAAAAGCAACCACTAAAACGTGTTGGTTAGCTTTGATGAGTTAGACAAGAATGACTAAAGCTGTGAAGCTATAAATCTATATAGCTTCTAGCCGTAATCTAGAAAACCAAGACAACAAAAAAGGGAAGCGAATGCTTCCCTTTTTATTTGTGTGCTATTTGCTTTTAGAGCTTAGAGCTTAGAGCTTAGAGCTAAAGCCTAATACCAAGAGCTGTTAAGCTTTGTTTTGCTCAGCTTTACATACAGCCGCAGTGAACACGACGTCAGTTGAGCTGTTAAGCGCTGTTTCAGCAGAATCTTGAATCACACCAATGATGAAACCAACCGCTACAACCTGCATCGCTACATCGTTTGAGATACCGAATAGGCCACAAGCTAGAGGAATCAGTAGCAGTGAACCACCGGCAACGCCTGATGCGCCACATGCTGAAATTGCAGCAACAAGGCTTAATAGAATCGCAGTGAAGATATCAATCTCAATACCCATTGTGTGTACAGCTGCAAGCGTTAACACAGTGATGGTGATTGCAGCACCCGCCATGTTGATGGTTGCGCCTAGAGGGATTGATACAGAGTAAGTATCTTCATCTAGCTCTAGCTTCTTACAAAGGTTCATGTTCACTGGGATGTTTGCAGCGCTTGAACGAGTGAAGAATGCCGTTACACCAGACTCACGAATACATTGCAGTACAAGTGGGTATGGGTTCTGTTTTGTCTTTACAAAGACAAGCAGTGGGTTAACGACAAGAGCAATGATCAGCATTGAGCTTAGTAGAACCGCTAGCAGTTGACCGTAGCTTGCTAGTGCATCGAAGCCCGTTGTTGCGAATGTAGTCGAAACAAGGCCGAAGATACCGAATGGCGCAAGACGAATAATGAAGCGAACAATGTGTGAAACACTGTGGCTAAGGTCTTCGAAAACCGCTTTGGTTGTTGCAGATGCGTGGTGCAGTGCAAGACCAAGACCGATAGCCCAAGCAAGAATACCGATGTAGTTCGCATTCATTAGTGCGCTAACTGGGTTATCTACAAGCTTGAATAGAAGCGTATGAAGAACTTCTGCAATACCTTGAGGAGGGTTAGCACCTTCAGCGCCAGCAACCAGTGTCAAAGTGGTTGGGAACATGAAGCTCAGTACTACAGCAGTCAGTGCAGCTGAGAACGTACCAATCAGGTAAAGCACAATGATTGGACGCATATGAGTATGCTGACCTTTCTTTTGGTTTGCGATAGAAGCTGCAACAAGAATGAATACTAAAATTGGGGCAACAGCTTTCAGAGCACCAACAAACAGACTACCTAATAGGCCTGCATCTTGAGCTGCTGAAGGAGAAACCATGGCGAGAACGACACCGAAAACAATACCAGCAAGGATCTGTAGAACGAGATTTCCACGAGCGATGCGGGCGAGCATGTTGTTATTTTGCATAAAATACCTGCAATTGTTAATTTATTATAGTGATGTATTTTTTATAAAGTTGTACCAAATCCAACTATACACTAGTGGAATGGGCGGTCATATTAGCGGGATCTAAGAGGGTGTCTAGGAATAGTTTACTTTTAGGGTGATTGTTTGCGCTACGTGGTGTTTTTAGAGCTAAATGTTAAATTTTTGTACTCTTGTTGAGATATAAATCTGCATGATAATACTCATTCGGGTCAATGTTCTGGTTTTGGTGCCGTCAGAGTCGATTAGCAAGATCATTGTGTGCAGAAATGATCTCATCGAATTCCTATTGATATAAAGAAGACCTGTTAATACAAAGAAGCCCCGCTGATACAGTAAAGCCCCAGGCCAATGCGTTAAAGAGCTCATGAATTAATGAGCTAATACGCGATAGGGACATGGGGCTTATTTACGTGTTGTAAACCTAATCCAATAATCGGCTATTTAGGCGATTTTTTGATATTACGGCTCTCTGACTGCACGGTTTTGTACATTTTAGAAAGCTGTTTACTGCTCGCTCTCTGCTCTGCCAATGAGGCTCCATTTCTTGCTTGCTCTCTGAGTAGCTTCTCATAGTTAGAGAATCGTCTTTCAGAAAGCTCACCGCTTTCAATGGCCTTGCGTATTGTGCATCCTGGTTCTGACTCATGGCTGCAATCAGAAAAGCGACAATGCATCGCTAACTCTTCCACATCAGAAAAGGTTTCACTTACTCCTTCAGCACAATCGGCGAGTTGTAACTCTCGCATACCAGGAGTATCGAGCAATAAACCACCCGATGTTAGCAAGTGGAGCGATCGTGACGTGGTTGTATGACGGCCTTTGCTATCGTGGCGCCTAATTAAATCTAAGTTTTGTTATAAAGTGTTACATTTAGCTCTAACATTGGCTTTGTGCTATGTAACACTTTTATGATGCGGTAGATGAACCTTAGATGGTTTCCAGCCAGAAGAACTAGTTAGTTGTTACTCTCGATGGCCAAAGCTGTCATACAGTGTGATTTACCGAATCCTTCTAAGTTTTTTAACCAGATTCTTTCCTCACCTTCGTTTTGTAAAGCTAGGTACAGTCTAGTAGCATAGTCCTTATAAGCTATTGTTTTATCATCAATAGACGAGCAATAATCGTTCCAAATATGAGCTATTGCGTGTACTGCAGAAGGAGTATTATATCTCCAACAATAGGAAATACATAAATCTAATAAACATATCGACTCGCTGAAATGTTTGTATTCTGTATCCAAAAATAATGGAAAATTTAAAAATCTCTTAAACAAATCTACAGCGTATTCCCAACGGTCCTTAATTAACTCTTCATTAGAAAATATTATCCTAGCTCTATAGTCAAATGGTAAGTATTTATCGTCAACGATTTCAAGAGCTAATTTATTTAGCTTGTTATTAGCAATTAGGTTTGCTGTTATTGTTTTTAGATCTCGATAAAGTTCATTTTCAATAAAATCATCTGTATCATAAATTATCTTTAACAGTAGACTTACTTTTCTGATGATTATAGGTAGAATTGGTGAGATTTCACTAATCTTACTTAGTGGAGTGTTGGTGAAAACTAATATAGATAATAGATTAATAGCTGCGAGTCTGGTAGTTGCGCTATGCCATAACATCGGATTTCTTACATTAATAAAGGGTCTTGTTATATATTCTTCAAGTACTTTATCTGTAGCTTGAACGGTCTTCCCTAAGAACTTTCCTAATATTTGGTTCTTGTCGTTAGCTAATAAAACAAAACAATGAGAAATATTGTGAAATTTTTCCGAATCGACTAGTGATGAATATGTGAAGTTTTGGTCGCATATTTTTTGTACAGTGTCATGTTTAGGGTTGATGCCAATCCAATTTTCAGCCTTTTTAATTATATGGGTACGAATTTTTATTTTGTCTTCAAGCGAAGGAACAAGAGCAGATAAGTCTAAAAGAAGCTTATCGTCTGTAATTAGAAAGAGAATGTTCGTAAGTTTTTCATCTTGAAGTCCTAAGTTGGGCCAAATATTTACTAGTTGTTTTATAAATAAATTTAATTTGTCTTTTGTTTCTTGAATTTCAATTTCATAGCCTTTCTTGTCTTTAATTCTCGATATAATTAAATATTCTGAGTTAACTAAAGAAGGATTTCTTTCGTTTTGTAGGATTTCTTGATTTAGAGTATCGATTTGGTTGCTTAACTGTTTGATTTTATTTGATACTTCTTGAAGCTTGCTCGCTGAAATCCAGATCACATCATGAATGCTCAAGTTGTTCTTCAATAATATATTTTGGATTTCTGAAATAGAAGTATTGTTATCAATTACATCATCATTAATAAAGGCTACGATTGTTAAGAGTTTTAAATGTAGACAGTTTCCTCTCATTAATGGAAGCGACCTCTTCCTATCTTTAAAAATAATCGAATTAATTAATGGCCTACATAATTCACCGACATATTCTTTATGTTTTTTTTGCTCAACAAAACAGGAGTAATCCTGAGGAGCAAGTGCTGCACATAAGCGAACTACAAAATAGATTCCGTAATCATGGTTACCATATTGTGAATCATATCTTATACTATGAGCTGAATCTTTAAACCCTTGCCAATTGAATTTCTTTAAAGCAATGGCTCTTGAATAAGACTTCTCTTCTATAGAGCGTTCTCTAGCTATAAATTGCTCTCTATTAATTAACTCATTTAGAACTTTTATAAGTGTTTTTCTATAAAAATATCCCGACAGTCTAATACTAACAACCTTTTCGAAATCACTGTTTGACCTAGCTGACATCTCTCCTAGTCCACGCAGGCAAGATGAAAGTTTATCGATATTTTCAGGAGGGGGAAGCTTCATTCTTTTCTTATTTATGTACCTAAATATATTCCTCCCGTTGGCATTCCAGTTAATACTGGAGTTAATATTTATCAATCCTCTTCTAACTGACTCCTTAACAATATATTTATCACTACAATGTTCATCACGATTTAGCAACCATGCAAGCGTAACAATCACATCGGGGTCGTTATAAATACCTCTATATAAGCTACTCATTTTATTTCTGGCCATTGATATGTGATTTTTGGATTACCAACTCGACTGTTATCTACCCCAATACACAGCCCTTCAATATACTCTTGTATTTGGGATGCTGTTGATGGCTCTATTTTTGTTATACAAAATGGCCAATTCCCAGCCATTTTATTAATACTATTTGATAGCATATATACTAATGGTGATGGATCGTCAGAATAGGTTATCAAATATCTATCATGAAAAGCTTGATTAGTGCTACTCCAATTGATATTTATAACTTTCACTTGGCAATTGATGATTTCTTTGGTTTTAAGTATTGATTTTTTTAGTTCATCTACGGGGTTTACATCACTACGAAGCACATTGCCGGAATCTGGGTCAATATTTCCAAGGCTGGTTACTATAATAAGTTCCAATGTTGACTCTTCTATTCTTGTTACAAACCTTTCGAATGCGTCAGCACCAAAAAATGGGTCTACAATGATCGCTTTTTTGGCTGCTCCATTATCTATTAGTCGTTGAAAGTGTTTAATTACGTTCACTTCATTACGAATCGACTTGCCAAACCACACGTCATGCCCCGATTTAGGAAACAAAATAGGTTGCAGGTTAACCATTGTTTCATCGAAGTCTCGGTATTTTGAGGCAGACCTAGA
Source organism: Vibrio sp. AIC-3 (assembly GCF_013114515.1). Classification (NCBI taxonomy): domain Bacteria; kingdom Pseudomonadati; phylum Pseudomonadota; class Gammaproteobacteria; order Vibrionales; family Vibrionaceae; genus Vibrio; species Vibrio sp. AIC-3. Next base: position 103,905 of record NZ_VTXG01000014.1, read on the forward strand.
ATCGATTGAAAGAGGTTTAGTGTTAGTTTTTCTAACAATGGAAGCCTTATTAGCTAATTCCTTTCCCACTTTTTGGGCTTTTAGGGATAGTTTATCCTCTATACTAACTTGTCTTGATACTATTCCCATATTCATCGCAACTTGGGCTATAAAGTACTGATGGTCTTGGTCAATGAGCTTACCCGATGAATCAAATAACCAGTATTCAAATTCATAACAATCTTCAGGAATGTCTGTGGTTTTGGTAACCTCCACCCCCTCTTTTAGCTCAATAAGCTTTTGAAAAATAGTATCTTTTGATTCTCTACATATTACATGTAGCATTTGATTCTCATTGACAAGAGGTTCTTTTCTAGCAACTCTAATACAGTTAGTTCCTCCACCTTTACCTTGATTCAGTAGCTGAATCGAGATGTTAGATTGAACGTTATCCGAAAGGTTGTGCACCTCAAAATTACCAAATTTTCTCGAGTAATCTCCATCGAATGGTAAGTTTAATTCTCTTTTAAGAAAATTGAGGACACTTGCAAGTTCATCTAAGTAGTCAACCCATACTTCTAAACTTGGTGTTGTATAATAAGATCTTATCGGAACAGCTCGTTGTCCAAAAGAGCTACCAATAAGGTCTCTATAAGATGTGATTTCAAAACTTTTACTTAATGTAGGTCTTAAAGTGGATAAATCTAACTGACTATCAGAAGATACTTTTGATATTAAACAATCAACTTGGCTAGTGGTAAGGAGCGTTGAGAAAAAAACAACTTTCCCGACTTTGGTACTGAGTTCTCCTTCATCTAGATCTGTGTTTTGTTTATAGTTGGCATAGTTTGGTACTAATGCAGCATACAATAATATGTCTTTTTCAGGAGCTTCTAAGTAGGACGCCCAAAACCACCATGTACTCATCTTAGTCATCTAAAGTCTCAACCCATCCAAAAATGATAATAGTGCCGCAATAGTACAATATTAAGCAATATGTTGCACTTTAATGATGCTCAACAGTGCCATCGGAATAGCTTAATCATTTCTGGCTACAATACGAGACAGCGCTATCTCTTGCTCTGTTATATTCTTTTAAATTCACCGTTCTGCTAGCAACACTCTTTATCTTGCTATCTTTCCAAACTGTGTATTTTAGAGATATAGATCCCCAATTTTCTACGGCTTCAACAAATCGTAGGTTACTAATCGTGGCAAACAAGTCTGTTCCAATTTCACTTGGGGATACATACAACTTTCGTATTTCACTACCACTTGAATATTCAACATATGTATGTATATTCTGCCCATATTCTGTCATTTTTAATTTCAAAAACTCAGCTTGAAAACCATCTGGGCGATACGAGCAGGTAAACCAAATCCGTTGCTCATTATCAATATCAAAGCCTATTGATGTAGCAGAAAAAGGTGAGTTTTTCTTGTGTTCGTGCTTCAAAACAGACCAATAACCGAAATCCTGTCTTTCAGATGCATGTACATTTATGGTTAGAGCTGCAACAAAGGTTAAAATTAATGATCTCACTTTCTTCACCTTAATATGATTCTTCGATAATTCAACCAAGATCAATTAATCTCAACACTAGGTCAAATAGTTTCTATTGAAATTTTTAGTTCTCACAGGTCAAAATAGAATTTATAATTTTTCAAATAAAAAAAGTAGTCATTCTGAATAAACCAAGTTTGGAGAGGTCCAAACTTGGTTGTTTAGCGTAAATAGTTATAAGCAAGACAGTATCCCTATCTGGCAGGGTAGATGTCACTGTTAAAATTTAACCAGTTTGGGCGATAAAGAGTAATTGTGTCTCGTATCTCAGTAGAAAGAAAAGAAGCTATATTGAA